>NZ_CP047393.1:3670977-3976892 GCF_009858175.1 Pontibacillus sp. HMF3514 | reverse complement strand
CTACATGTTCACCCCTTTCATCCTAAGGAACCAGTATGAAACAAAAAACCTCACGTATCCTTTCTCTTCTAAATTGAGAAAACAGGCTAGAAGCAGAAAGATCCGGAGGTGCTTGTACAACATTTGTAAAACTATAAGAAAAATTATGGCTGTGGATTTAAAACTGTTACTATAACAGTATTGAAATGAATTGTTAGCATAATCCACATTATTGTTGATAAGTGCTTCAACACCCATGTGAATGTCTATCCACAGATTATCCACAGACTGTGGAAAACATTTTTTGGGCTTGAGGTTTATTCAGAACTAAAACACAAATATAATACCAAATAAATCCCATTGTTGCAATGGTTTTTCGACAGTTATCCACATTATCTAGGGATTGTAGATAATTTTTATCCACAACACTATATTTTGTGATTATCTTGTCGATAATGTGTGTGGATAATAAAAAAGAGCAGAAAAAATTATTCACAGGATATGTGAGTGGAAAAATTGAATAGAGGATCTGTGGTGTTTAACTTAAAAATAAGTTGACATTTCCCTGGTGGATTTTTTATAATGAATTGGACTGTCTTAAGAAGATTATTGTATTTACATTCCTCAGGGAGGTGTCTATAAATGAAACGTACATTTCAACCAAATAACCGCAAGCGTAACAAAGTACACGGTTTCCGTGCACGTATGAGTAGTGCAAACGGGCGTAAAGTATTAAAACGCCGTCGTCGTAAAGGTAGAAAACAATTATCCGCATAGGCCACTGATTCGATCTCAGTGGTCTTTTTTCTAGTTTTTTTATAATAAGTTCTAGAATGACCTTAATTAAGGAGAACATGGATATTCATCCTTCTGGGTGAATATCATGTTTTTCTATATAAAATGAAACAATCGCGATTTTGGAAAAAGGTATATGATGTCCGAACATAAACTTTCTACATATGTAGGGGGGAGTGTTGTCATATATGAAGTCCTTTCTTTCTAATAATCTGCTCTACATTATTGGAGAGTGAATTGAACCATGAAAAAACAAAACCGAATTAAGAAGAACGAAGAATTCCAACAGGTATTTAAAAAAGGGACTTCCTTTGCAAATCGTCAGCTCGTTTTGTATTACTTAAAGAAAGAAAACCAGGGTCATTTTCGAATTGGTTTGTCTGTAAGCAAGCGAATTGGCAATGCTGTGACTAGAAACCAAATAAAAAGATATTTAAGACAAGCTTTTCATGAGATGGAAGATCGAATTCTTTCTGAATATGATCTTGTTATTATTGCTAGAAAACCAACAAATCAAATGAATTATCATGAAATAAAGAAAAGCTTGAACCATGTGCTATCGAAAAATAATCTTTTGGTAAAATCAAAGAAAGCCTAAAGATTTCATATAGAACCGATCCATAGATTAGTGGTAAAATACATTTGATGTTTCTATGGATATTGAAAGTATAAGGAGGAAGTGACGTTGCGAAAGAAAGTCCTTTTAATGGTCGTCTTGACAGGACTCCTCAGTTTATTAACGGGCTGTATGGAAATGGATCAGAACATTACAGCTGAAAGTGAAGGAATTTGGAATCAATATTTTGTATTCCCACTGTCCCAAACGATTATATATTTCGCTGAACTATTCGGAGAGAACTATGGTCTATCTATTATTGTTATAACGCTTATTATTCGTTTAATTTTATTACCTTTAAACGTAAAACAATTGAAAAGTTCAAAAGCTATGCAGGAGATTCAGCCTGAATTACAGAAAATTAGAGAAAAGCACAGTTCTAAAGATCAACAAACACAGCAGCAGTTGCAAAAAGAAACAATGGAGTTATTCCAAAAGCATGGAGTAAATCCATTAGCGGGTTGTTTCCCGATTATTGTACAAATGCCGATTTTAATCGCATTCTATCATGCAATTATGCGTACACAAGCAATTGAAGGACATAACTTCCTATGGTTTGAACTAGGAAGTCCAGACCCGATCTTTTTAATGCCACTAATTGCTGCAGCAACAACGTTTATTCAGCAAAAGCTAATGATGGCAGGTATGGCGAACTCTAATCCACAAATGACCATGATGCTTTATATCATGCCAGTCATGATTGGTGTATTCGCGATTAACTTCCCGGCAGCTCTTGCACTTTACTGGGTAGTTGGTAACATCTTTATGATCGGACAAACGATGTTTATTAGAAAGCCAATGATGAAAGATACAGAAACAGGAGGCGCGGCCAAGTGAGACAAATAACTGCTACTGGACAAACAGTTGAGGACGCGGTCCAATCAGCTTTAGAGCAGTTAAACACCTCGAGGGACCAAACCAATGTAGAAGTCATTGATGAAGGCAAAAAAGGATTTTTCGGTCTATTTGGATCGAAACGTGCTATTGTGAAAGTTAGCATCGTGTCTCCAGAGGCTGAGGATGAAGAAATTCAAGAACCAATCCATCAAGATGAATCATCGGAAGGTACAGAAGAACAGGTCGAAGCTTCAGAGATTGTAGAAGATGATAAACGTGATACTGAATCGGCTATTGAAGAAACAAAACAATATCTCGAAACAGTAGCAAACGGCATGGGAGCTTCTATCCATGTTGAAGTTTACCGTAAAGGGAAAGAGATTACGTTTGATTTAGTAGGAGATAAAATTGCACTTCTTATTGGAAAACGTGGACAGACTTTGAATGCACTTCAATACCTTACTCAACTTACAATTAATGGTAAAACAAACCAATATGTAACCGTTATTGTTGATGCTGAAGGGTATAGAGAGCGTAGAAAGGAAACGTTGACGCAATTATCAAATCGTTTAGCTGATAAAGCCATTACAACTCGTCGAGAAGTAAAGCTAGAGGCTATGCCATCCTACGAACGAAAAATCATTCATACCGCCTTACAACATCATCATGAGATTTCAACGTTTTCAGACGGAAATGAACCATATCGACACGTTGTCATTAAACCGAAATAACCCTGGATTATATCCAGGGTTATTTTTTTGCTTATTTGAACCTAGTTATTCAACAATATGGCAGTTATCTGGAATAAGGTGTGGAGTGGTACCGTTGCCAGATAGAGAGCGGGTGGGCTGGGAAATGGGTTGCTTTCCTGCGGACGAACTATCGAGCCTCCTCATCCGCTACGCTCCTTGCGGGGTCTCGCTAGCCCGTTTGACCGCTGGAGTCAACCCATTTCCCAGCCCACCTTGGCCATAATGGTGACTAACGGAACCGCAGCTATCGTAAGGTTTTCTGATTTAAATAAGGTTAAATCATATATGAATGAAAGTGATCTAAAGCTTTATATGTTAAGGGTTTAAGTATCTAAATTCGCAATTTTACTTATGTAAGAAAATATAACTCAAGCCATGGGTCCGTTAACCTCCATAAACGCAAAGGGGTGAGGGAAACGGCAAACTCCCGCGGTAGAAAGGGCGGCCGAGACCCCGCAGGAACGAAGTGACGAGGAGGCTTGGACGGTCTTCCGCAGGAGTATTGCCGTTTCACTGAACCCCTAACTCTTTTTCCAGCAACGGACCTCCTCAGCACTTAATCTCGAATCCAAGTCTTCAAGATAAGGGGGCTTTAATGAAACATTATGGTAAAGATAGCATTTATGAAAGCTATTTATATTTTTGTCTTTAAAAGGAGAATAATGTCGTATTATACGAAATAAAGAAGAGTGATTCTGATTTCGTTTATCCACATGTGGATAATTAAAAACCCTTACAAGTGGCTATACTAATCAAAAAAACACTTTTCAAATAAAGAGGTTATATGCTAATCTAATAAGTTAGTGACTATATAATGAAAATCCGACTTGTGGATAACTATAAATGAGAAAGAAAGGGGTGAGAGCATGGAAACAGATACGATAAGTGCGATTTCGACGCCGCTTGGTGAGGGAGCGATTGCAATTGTTCGTTTAAGTGGTCCTGAGGCGTTGGAATATGCAAATCAAATGTTCAGAGGTAAGGATCTATTGGAAGTAGATACGCATACGATCCATTATGGAAAATTGGTTGATCCAGCAACTGATGAGCTAGTAGAGGAAGTTATGGTTTCTGTCATGCGTGCTCCTAAAACATTTACCCGTGAGGATATTGTAGAGATCAATTGTCATGGGGGGATGGTGTCAGTAAACCGTGTGCTGGAATTAGTTCTTGCACAAGGTGCTCGTCTAGCTGAACCAGGTGAATTTACGAAACGTGCATTTTTAAATGGACGAATTGACCTTTCACAAGCTGAAGCGGTCATGGACTTGATTCGCGCTAAAACGGATCGAGCGATGAACGTTGCCTTAAAACAGATGGATGGTCGACTATCTAATTTAATTCAAAATTTAAGACAACAACTCTTAGAAACATTAGCTCAGGTAGAAGTCAACATTGATTACCCAGAGTATGATGATGTTGAAGAGATGACAAATGAGTTAATGATAGAAAATACGAAACACGTGCATGATGAGATAGAACGGATTTTACAGACAGCAAAACAAGGGAAGATTTTACGTGAGGGGCTAGGTACAGCCATCGTAGGTCGTCCAAACGTAGGAAAGTCTTCATTAATGAACTCACTTGTGCATGAAAATAAAGCAATTGTTACAGAGATCCCAGGAACCACAAGAGACGTGATAGAGGAATATGTAAATGTACGTGGCGTCCCATTACGTTTAATTGATACAGCTGGCATTCGTGAAACAGAAGATTTGGTTGAAAAAATCGGTGTAGAACGTTCTCGTCAGGTACTTCAAGAAGCGGATTTAATTCTTCTCGTGTTAAACTACGGTGATGAGCTAACGGAAGAAGATAAAAAGTTATTTGAAGCCGTTCATGATATGGATGTCATAGTAATTGTTAATAAGACGGATCTTCCGCAAAAGCTTGATCTAGAAGAGTTGAACAGAGTAGCAGGGGATCACCCTATAGTGAACACATCCCTTATAGAAGAAAAAGGCATTGATCAATTAGAAGAATCTATTTCAGATATCTTTTTCGAAGGCGACATTGATACTGGTGATATGACGTATGTTTCAAACGTACGTCACGTACAGCTTTTAAAACAGGCTAAAGATGCACTTAAAGATGCAACGAACGGTATGGAAGCTGGTATGCCAATTGATCTAGTTCAAATTGATGTCACACGTACGTGGGAGCTACTTGGTGAAATTGTTGGGGATACGGTTAATGAAAGTCTCATCGATCAGTTATTCTCTCAATTCTGTTTAGGAAAATAACGTAAAAATAAGGAGAGAGTGTTATGTCAACATTCGAAGCAGGACGTTATGATGTTATTGTCATTGGTGCTGGGCATGCCGGTGTTGAAGCAGCGTTAGCCTCTGCACGTCGCGGAGCAAGTACGTTGATGCTGACATTGAACCTCGATATGGTGGCTTTCATGCCATGTAACCCATCAATTGGAGGACCAGCGAAAGGAATTGTAGTACGTGAAATCGATGCTTTGGGTGGCGAAATGGCTAAGACCATTGATCAAACGTACATTCAAATGCGTCTTTTAAATACGAGAAAAGGCCCTGCTGTACGTGCACTAAGGGCTCAAGCTGATAAGCATTTATATATTCAACGCATGAAAGAAGTTCTAGAAGAAGAAGAAAATCTAACACTTCGTCAGGGAATGGTTAAGCGTCTAATTGTAGAAGATGGTGTTTGTAAAGGTGTTGAGACAGAAACAAAAGCAGCTTATTATGCTGACAACGTTATTGTCACAACAGGTACATTCATGCGTAGTAAAGTACTAATCGGAGATCTTGCGTATGAAAGTGGGCCAAA
Source organism: Pontibacillus sp. HMF3514 (assembly GCF_009858175.1). GTDB lineage: Bacteria > Bacillota > Bacilli > Bacillales > BH030062 > Pontibacillus. The sequence goes on along the minus strand of NZ_CP047393.1, from coordinate 3,971,117 downwards.
CAACCAACGTTCTTCTACAGATCTCTCAGATCAGATTCAGGAACTTGGAATTGAAATGGTTCGATTCAAAACAGGAACACCAATGCGTGTTCATGGTCGTACGATTGATTATTCAAAAACAGAAGAACAACCAGGAGATGACGTGCCACGCGCATTCTCCTACGAGACAACTGAATTTATCATGGATCAAATCCCATGCTGGTTAACGTACACGAATGAATTTACGCATGCGATTATTAACGACAACTTAAGCTCGTCTGCAATGTATTCAGGGATGGTAGAGGGTACAGGACCTCGTTATTGCCCTTCCGTCGAAGATAAAATCGTGCGCTTTAATGATAAGCCACGTCATCAGGTCTTCCTAGAGCCAGAAGGTCGCAACACGGATGAAGTGTATGTCCAAGGCTTGTCTACCTCATTACCTGAAAACGTTCAAAATGAGATGATGAAAACCGTACCAGGTCTTGAAAATGCTGAAATTATGCGTGCTGGATATGCAATTGAATATGATTCTGTTATCCCAACTCAACTTTGGCCAACACTTGAAACGAAAAAGATTGAAGGCCTATTTACTGCTGGTCAGATTAATGGCACTTCCGGTTATGAAGAGGCAGCAGCACAGGGTATTATGGCAGGGATCAATGCAGCATCTAAGGTGCTTGGCAAGGACCCTGTAATATTGGATCGTTCCCAAGCTTATATTGGCGTATTAATTGATGACCTTGTAACCAAGGGAACGGATGAACCATATCGTTTATTAACTTCTCGTGCTGAGTATCGTTTAGTATTGCGTCATGACAACGCTGATCTTCGTTTAACAGAAATCGGTCATGATATTGGCTTGATTCCTGATGAACGTTATGAACGTTTCCTAGAGAAGAAACGACTTATTGCTGAGGAAATTGAGCGCCTTGAAGGTATTATTATAAAGCCTTCAGAAGCGGTTCAAGCTGCTGTAGAGGCTGCTGGAGGTTCACAGCTTAAGGAAGCTGCTCGTGCATCAGACTTACTGAAACGCCCAGAAATGGGATATCAAGCTGTTGCTGATCTAACTGAAGGCGGAAAAGAGCTGCCAGAAGACGTTAAGGAACAAGTAGAAATTCAAGTGAAATACGCAGGATATATCCAAAAATCCAATCAGCAAATTGAACGTATGCGTAAGATGGAAACGAAAAAGATCCCAGAAAATATCGATTATGATGATATTCATGGACTTGCATCTGAAGCACGTGAAAAATTGAAAGAAGTTCGTCCATTATCTGTTGGGCAAGCTTCACGTATTTCTGGGGTTAACCCTGCGGATGTATCCATTTTACTTGTTTATATTGAACAAGGGAAAATCGCTAAAGTAGCGGATGAATCCTAAAGTGAAGGGATTGGATCTATGAATACGGAAGCATTCTATCAAGCCTTACAAGAGCAGGGTATTACCTTAAATGATAAACAAATGAGTCAATTTGAAACGTATTTTCAAACACTTGTTGAGTGGAATGAAAAGATGAATTTAACTGCCATAACAGATCAGCAAGAAGTATATTTAAAACACTTCTATGACTCGTTAACAGCAGCTTTCTATATGGATTTTAACCAACCTCTTCATATCTGTGATGTTGGAGCAGGTGCAGGTTTCCCAAGCATTCCACTTAAAATTGTTTTTCCCGATTTAAAAGTAACGATTGTAGATTCATTAAAGAAGCGAATCACATTCTTAAACCACTTAGCAACTCAATTAGAGCTTACTGATGTAGCGTTTTATCATGATCGCGCTGAGAATTTTGGTAAAAATGCTAAGTTCCGTGAGCAATACGACGTAGTGACAGCTCGAGCGGTTGCACGCTTATCTGTATTAAGTGAATTATGTCTTCCACTAACTAAAGTGGGGGGCGCCTTCCTCGTAATGAAAGCTTCAGGCTTCAAGGATGAAATGAAGGATGCAGAGTTTGCTGTTCAATTTCTAGGTGGAGAAGTACGTGATGTACACGCCTTCTCGTTACCAGAAGAGGATAGTGAGCGTAATATCGCTATTATTGATAAACGTCGTAAAACGCCAAAGAAGTATCCAAGAAAAGCTGGAACACCAAATAAAAGTCCCTTATCAGCAGAGTAAGGAGTTAAGCACAGGAGGTATTTTTTTAAATGCTTCCTGTGCTTTTTATATAAGTAAAGACATACGCTAGATTGTTTTATTGTATTATGTGGAAAAATATAGATGTAGATAAAATAAATTTAAACATAAAGAGTAAAGGTTTTCCATTAGGGAATCAGTACCTATAAGGAGGGGAACTTATATGAAAAAATATGTAGCGATAGCAAGCATCATTTTGGTTGTAGGTTTAGCTTTTGCGATAGGTTGGAAAGAAGTGTACTTAGATTCCGAAGGTTTTGATTTCACCTTCAAAAATGAAACTGAGTCTGAGACTCCTGAGTTATTTTTATCATATAAAGGGAGTGATGGTGATATAAGAATACAACCCATATCTCCTGGAGGAAATTCCAATCTTCATGTTAATCCATTAAACTTAGCTGGAGAAAGCGACATGAACTTATATTATAAAGACCAAAAGGGGCAGGTACACAAAGAAACAGCAATTGGATATTTTGAAAAAGGATACTTTGGAACGATTACAGTTACTGCCAAATCAATTGACTCAACAGGGAAAATTAATTTTGAGTTTACTGAAAATATGTTCAATTTTTAAATATATAGAGTGGGGGGAGATAAAATGAAGTTATTACGAACGATAACGGTAATCTTTTTGTTTTTGCTAACCATTTTTATTCCAACACGAAAAGTTCGAGCCAAAAAACGAATCTCAGCACCTTTTATTCGACAAATGCCAGAATTACCACGAGGGTGTGAAGTAACTAGTTTGGCTATGCTACTTCAGCATGCCGGGGTGAACGTGGATAAAATGAAGCTTGCTTCTGAAGTGAAAAAGGTACCTTTCTATATGGGAGATGGATTTAGGGGAAATCCCTATGAAGGGTTCGTCGGTGATATGTATGACTTTAATATACCTGGATTTGGTGTCTATCATGGTCCTATCTATGAACTAGCTAATAAATATATACCCAATCGGGTTTTAGATCTAACGGGCAAAGGTCAAAAACATTTATATTCAATGCTAGATAGAGGAATACCAGTTTGGGTGATCACGAATAGTTTATTTGAACCATTATCTGAGGAACAATTTCAATCATGGAAAACGAAACAAGGAGAATTCCCTCTAACTTTTGAGGAACATAGTGTTTTAATCACAGGTTATGATCGTAATGACTTCTATATCCATGATCCATTATACAGCAAACCTCACCGTAAAATAGACCAAGAGAAGTTTATTGCCAGTTGGAAGCAAATGGGCCAACAAGCTATATCCTATGTTCCAGAAGGAGAAAAAGCAAAATAGTTGTTCTTATACTATTACTATCGCTATGATAGGTTCATATGAATGTTTTGAACTATGGAAGAAATGAAAAGATTTTCTAGCAGTCACTGCTATTTTTCTAATAAATATGATAAAATAAAAATAGAGTTGATAGAAACGGTATTGCATGCGCGGCAGCATTCCCGCTGAAGCGCTTTTTTGCACGTTAAAAATAAGTTTTCTTTAAATGGATTGCTGTTCATGTTTCACGTGAAACATTCATGATTACCTAAGCATTGTGAGAGTAAAGAAGGTGGTGACCAAGGATGAAACACCCATTCAGCCGTTTGTTTGGAATTGGAGATAAAGCAGATGAGGATCAAGAAACAGGCGAGCAAGGTCAGGAGCAAGAACAAGAGAAAGAACCTGACTATCATCCAGATGAAGTGATTCAAGTTCCTGTAAACCAAATTCAGCCAAACCGTTACCAACCAAGATCAATCTTTAATGATGAAAAAATTGAGGAACTAGCCCAAACAATACATACACACGGGTTAATTCAACCTATTGTCGTACGTAGGCTTCAAGAGGAAGCGGAAGGCTTTGAACTAATTGCTGGTGAACGTAGGTGGAGAGCTGCTCAGTCTCTTGGCTGGGGAGAGGTACCTGCTATTATCCGTGAAATGGATGAGACCCAAACGGCATCTGTAGCATTAATTGAGAACCTCCAACGTGAAGAGTTATCGGTTATTGAGGAAGCAATGGCTTATGCCAAATTGTTAGAAGTACACGGCCTGACACAGGAAGCTTTAGCTCAACGACTTGGTAAGAGTCAATCGACCATTGCTAATAAGTTAAGGTTATTGAAATTGCCTGAAGCTGTCCAATACGCAATCTTAGAAAAAAGTATTACGGAAAGACATGCGCGTGCACTTATAGCTCTTAAAGATCCAGAAAAACAAGAAAAGCTGTTGAATGAGATTATCGAAAAGAGCTTAAATGTAAAACAAACAGAAGAACGCGTTGCCAAAATGCTTGATACTTCTGACCCAAAGAAAAGTAAGCCAAAGCTAAAAGGCATCAGTAAAGACATGCGAATTGCTATGAATACAATTCGTCAGTCATTGACCATGGTTTCAGATACAGGAATTAATGTTGAAACTGATGAAGAAGAACATGATGATTATTATCAAATCACGATCAAATTACCAAAAAACAATCGTAAGTAGCTTTTTATCCCATCTTCTGTTTAAACTTAAGATGGGTATTTTTTGAACCGTTTATTGAGTTTCAGCTAAAAAGCAATCGTTTACATCCCTTTTAATGGGTGTTAAGTTGTGTTTTTTAATTAGATTTTAAAATTTTTCTTCATTTTTTGAAAAAAATGATAAAATAGGGATTATAGATTTGTCAGTATAGGGGTAGGTGACATCATGGGCAAAGTGATCTCCGTTGCCAACCAAAAAGGCGGAGTAGGAAAAACAACAACAGCGGTAAATTTAAGTGCTTGCTTAGCCTATTTAAATCATAAGGTTCTACTTGTTGATATCGACCCTCAGGGAAATGCGACAAGTGGTGTAGGACTGGACAAAGCTGATATGGATCAATGTGTGTATGATGTACTAGTCGAAAACGCTGAAGCAGAAGATGTATGCGTTTCTACGATGGTTGAAAATCTGGATTGTATTCCGGCTACTATTCAATTGGCAGGAGCGGAGATTGAGTTAGTCCCAACAATCTCACGTGAGGTTCGGTTGAAAAAAGCAATTGACTCTGTAAAAGACGGATATGATTTTGTTATTATAGATTGCCCGCCATCATTAGGATTATTGACGATCAATTCTTTAACTGCATCTGATACCGTATTAATTCCTGTTCAGTGTGAATATTATGCTTTAGAAGGATTAAGTCAGTTATTAAATACTGTTCGATTAGTTCAAAAACACCTAAACAAGCAACTTATGATCGAGGGTGTACTATTGACGATGTTGGATGCACGTACGAATTTAGGCTTACAGGTGATTGAGGAAGTAAAGAAATACTTCCAAGACAAAGTCTACCAATCTGTTATCCCTCGTAACATTCGATTAGGGGAGGCACCAAGTCACGGTCAGCCAATCATTTTATATGATCCTAAGTCACGCGGAGCCGAAGTGTACTTAGAATTAGCAAAGGAAGTGATGTCTAATGGCCAGAGGGTTGGGTAAAGGAATAAGCGCTTTTTTTCCTGATATAGAAGCAAAAGAGGAAGAGGCTGTTCAAGAGGTCCCTGTTAAGGAATGTAGACCAAATCCTTATCAACCTCGTAAATCGTTTCATGCTGATGCTATTGAAGAGCTAAAAGAATCCATTATTCAACATGGTATTCTTCAACCAATTATTGTTCGTACTAGTATTAAAGGATACGAAATTGTAGTTGGAGAAAGACGCTTTAGAGCAGCTAAAGAAGCCGGTTTAGATACCATTCCTGCAGTAATCCGAGACTTAACTGATGACAACATGATGGAATTAGCATTGCTAGAAAACCTACAACGAGAAGATTTAACACCTATGGAAGAAGCCCAGGCGTATTCAAATTTAATGAAAGAGCTCGGAATGACTCAGGAACAATTAGCCAAACGACTTGGAAAAAGTAGACCGCATATTGCTAACCTTGTTCGTTTACTATCACTTCCTGAACAAGTTGGGGCCTTGATTAATAATGGTGAACTAACGATGGGCCATGGACGAGCTTTACTTGGTTTAAAGAATAAAGAGCAGCTCATGCCACTCGTAGAAAAGATTCGAAAAGAAGGCTTAAATGTACGCCAAGTTGAACAGATCATTATAAATATGAATGAAAAAGCAGTTCAGAAAAGAAAGAAATCAAAAGAGAAAAAAGATGTTTTCATTCAAGAGCGCGAAAATGCTTTACAAGAAAGGTTTGGCACTGGAGTGAAAATTCATAAAGGGAAACGTAAAGGGAAAATTGAAATAGAATTTTTCTCTGAAGATGATTTAAATCGTATTTTACAAGTACTCGATCAATAATCATAACTAACCTGCTACTTTTTCATAAGTAGCGGGCTTTTTTTTAATGGCCATGTTAAACGTTATTGTGTGGGTTAGATTCATAGGTGTACTGTATAATCATCATAATCCTGCTCGTTATCCCAAAAACATTGTAGAATCAAATTTAAATTCTAATAGGAAGGGTGTTTAGATGATTTACTTCGATCAAGCGGCATCTTCTTTTCCGAAACCACCAGGTGTAGTTGAGGCTGTTACTCAAGCGTTAACAGAGTATGGTGCTAATCCAGGGCGAGGGGGACATGCCTTATCTCGAAAAGCTACTGAGGTAATTGATGAAACCAGGAAACGTCTATCTGTTTTTTTTGATAGCTCTCATCCTGAGAAAGTTCTTTTTTTGCCCAGTGCAACAGCTGGATTGAACCAGGCCATAAAAGGTTTTCCCTTTCAAGAAGGCGATCATGTTATAACTACAACCTTTGAACATAATGCTGTTCGTCGTCCATTGGAAGCCATTAGGAAAAATAAAAACTTACAGGTTACATATATAAATCCCTTGGGTGAAGGTAATATCGAACAGGTTTTAAGAGAAGTTATTCAATCAAATACTAAACTGCTCATTCTAAATCATGCTTCCAATCTCACAGGAGACATTTTACCTATTCATTCCATGATACGCGTAGCAAAATCAAAAGGAATTAAAGTACTTCTTGATGCTTCACAAACAGCTGGGATCCTTCCTATATCAATGAAGGAGGAGCAAATTGATATGCTAGCTATTCCGGGGCATAAAGGTTTGTTAGGACCTCAAGGTATAGGAGTCCTGATAGTAGAAGGGGAAATTCCTTTACTTCCACTTATTCACGGTGGAACAGGTAAATACTCCGAATCTGTAGACCAACCTACTGTTTGGCCAGAACAATATGAAAGTGGAACATTAAACACTCCTGGGATAGCAGGTTTGAATGCTTCCATAAAAGCAATTGAGGAATGGGGTATGGAAGAAATTGTTTCACGTGAAACAATGTTACTAGAACGTTGTTCACATGGACTGGATGGTATAGAAGGAGTTACAGTGTATGGTTCAAAAGACCTCCAAAGTCGCGTAGGTGTTATTGCGTTTAATATCGATGGAATTCCATCGCAAGAAGTGACAATGATTTTAGATCAACATTATGAGATTTGTGTAAGAGGTGGGATTCATTGTACACCCCTAAGTCATGAATCTATGAATACTATAGAGGATGGAGGAGCTGTCCGTGTAAGCTTTGGTCCCTATAATACGATTGAGGAAGTAGAACAATTCATAAGAGCTATTGAAGAAATTAAAGTCGGATTGCAAGGAGGTTTCTGATGGTTTTGTTCGGAACGTTAATGAATGGATTGGGAATATTAGTAGGGGGAGTTCTAGGACTATTTTTAAATAGGGTACCCGAGCGTGTTAAAGAAACTACCATGAACGGTATAGGTTTAGCGGTACTTTTAATAGGGTTGCAAATGGCCATTCAGTCTAATGAAATTATTGTATTATTATTAAGCTTGTTATTAGGTGCTTTCATAGGTGAAGGCTTAAGATTAGAGGAAAAGTTTGAAAATCTTGGAGGTTGGGTTGAAAAGCGATTCAAAAAGAATAGTTCCTCCAGTGTCTCCCAGGGTTTTATGACAGCTTCATTAATATTTGTGATTGGGGCTATGGCGGTAGTTGGTGCACTAGATAGCGGTATCCGTGGTGATCATGATGTTTTAGTAACAAAAGCCATTATCGATGGTTTTGTGGCGTTAGTTTTATCTACGACATTAGGTTTTGGAGTTTTATTTTCAATCATTCCTGTCTTGTTATATGAAGGTGGCATAACTTTATTAGCTACTCAGATTCAAAAATGGGTACCTGAAACCTTCTTAGATGGGTTTATTGTAGAAATGACAGCTACTGGCGGGTTACTAATTATTGCAATTGGCCTTAACTTATTAAACATTACAAAAATAAGGGTGGCAAACTTATTGCCAAGCTTAGTAATGGTTGGATTTGTTCTTTATGTTAGTACACGGATCACTGGATAGCACTGGATAGAAGAGAATACCTGAACTCTGACAAAAAGCTGACCGTTCTTTTCATGAACAGTCAGCTTTTTATTTCCTTATTCTTTAACAGGAGTGAATTGATTCCACTTTTTTGTTAAAGCCTCTGGAGAGGGAGTGATTGTACGATTTAAGCCAATTTGTTGGTCAAAATTCTCAAAGGTCTTCGATATCCGTTTTGCCATATGCATAACAATGTTTAGTCGTGTGTTTTGTAAAACAAAGTATTCCATAAACCCACTCACATTTACGACACCTGTCACGTGAATTTCACCTACATCAGGAAGTTGCTTTTTAACAGCAGCACCAGGCTTCACTGGGCCTTCGCCTAAAATAATATTACCAACTGATGATACTTTACCAAGGCACGCATCGATACCAATAATGTAAGGTCGTCGGTGTCTTTCCTTAATGATATCAAGTTTTTCTTGAAGATTTACAGCATGAACAGGTTCATCTAAAGTCCCGTACACTTTTATGTGTTTTAAATTCGCATCTTCTAAAAGGCTGCCAATCAATGGTCCAAGGGAATCCCCTGTCGAACGGTCTGTACCAATGCAAACAATAACAACATCCCGATTAGCAGGTACCCATTCTTTTAGGGTCTGCGTCATATGAAGAATCATTTTCTCATCTTCATAATGATAACGTTCTTCTTGTTTTTGAGAAAAAAGTCTCCGCTTTAGATTCATAGCTTTTCCTCCGTAGTCATATTGTTATTAGTATACAGCTATTTTCAGAAATCTATACATGGACGAAGCTAGAAGGTAGGAGGAAATTTACATGATTCGATCTGGTATGAAGTGGATGTTTTTAATTGTTGGAACAATGATTGGTGCAGGATATGCCTCAGGTAGAGAGTTGTGGCAATTTTTTGGCCATGATAGTGGACTAGCTATATTTTTATTTACAATATTATTTTCGATTTGTTGTTACGTTATTTTGTCTATAAGTTACGAGAAGCAATCCCAGCATTACCTTCCAGTTCTTCGTACGATCGTTGGAAAACACTTAACCCTTTTATATGATGGGATGATTCTTCTATATTTATTTACGACAACTGTAATCATGTTGGCTGGTAGTGGAGCAACATGGCAAGCGTTTCATTTTTCTTACTGGGTTGGGATTTTAGCTATCGCTATACCGTTAGTTCTAGTGTTTGTTTGGGACATAAAAGGTATCTTATCGATGAATAGCTTTATTTTGCCTCTTTTAATAGGTGGTTTATTATATGTGCTTATCTTATTTACAGTGCAACAAGACTTATCAATATTTGCTCATCTTGGTGAACAGAAAAATTGGACAGCCGCATTTCCATTTACTGCTTTAAACATTCTCCCGTTAATTGCTGTTCTAGGAGCTGTCGGTAACCAAATGAAGGTTAAGGGAGAAATATGGATTGCGAGTGTTGGAAGTGGCTTGATCTTAGGAACAATATCCTTTATCTATAACAATAGTTTGATCCAGATTTCAGAAGATATTTTACTATATGAAATTCCCCTGTTCGCGATTCTTAAACATTACCCATATGAGATGTTCCTATTCATATCAGTACTTTTATGGATTGCGATATTCACAACAGCTGCTTCAGGTATGCTTGGGTTAATTACACGTTTTCGTACACGCTTCACAGGTCCTATGTGGTTACTTGCACTGTTAACGATTGTCTTGATGGCACCATTAACGAGTTTTGGTTTTTCTACATTGATTAAGTATTTATATCCGTTATATGGATTGTTAAATCTTTATGTGCTCTCATCCCTTTTGCTCTATCCATTAACAAACCGATACAAAAGCCAGTAAAAAACTGATACAATGGAATATCATGGACATGTTATGGGGAGGTGTGGACCTGTATTGGATTGGTTTTATGATAAACTAAATGAATTTATAAAATACGTGGCTGGACCTGATCTTTGGGCTACCATTGGACTTGGGATAGGTAAGATCATAGTCATTTTTCTGCTATCTTTTCTCATTATTCGAGTTGGGAAAAGTGTCATACGTAATCTATTTAAACGAAGAAAAAGAGGTCCGTTTCAAATAACACCTCGGAGAGAAACCACTTTAATTAAGCTCCTAGAGAATACGCTAACTTATACCGTGTATTTTGCAGCAGTTATTATGATGCTTGAAACCATTAATATCCAAGTAGGCGCTCTTTTAGCCGGTGCTGGTATTGCAGGTCTTGCCATTGGATTTGGTGCTCAAAACTTAGTGAAAGATATAATAACAGGATTTTTCATTATCTTTGAGGATCAGTTTTCAGTAGGCGACTACATAAAAACATCAAACTTCGAAGGTTTTGTAGAGGAAATTGGGCTCAGAACGACGAAGATAAAGAGTTGGTCTGGACTACTTCATATTATTCCAAACGGAAGTATTAATGAAGTAACGAACTATTCTATCCATAATAGCTTGGCAATAGTTGATATTAGTATTGCTTATGAAGGGGATATAGCAACAGCGGAACAAACGATCGAAGAGCTCTTAACAGAGTTACCTGAAAAATATGAAGAAATTGTCGGCGCACCTGAGTTATTAGGAGTTCAAAATCTAGGATCTTCAGATGTTGTTCTTCGTGTTGTCGCTGAAGTCATTCCTATGGAACATTGGAGTATGGCTAGGAAGATTAGAAAAGAGTTGAAAAATCGTCTAGATGAACGAGGAATTGAGATTCCATTCCCTCGCTTAGTCATGTATAGTAGACAAGAAGAAGAAACATCAGAAATAGAAAGCAAATGAGGTGAAAATTGATGACAGACAAAGAATATAGTTTAAATGATGTTGTTCAAATGAAAAAACCTCATCCGTGTGGAGAAAATCGATGGAGAATCATTCGCTTAGGTATGGACATCCGCATTAAATGTGAAGGGTGTGGACATAGTGTTATGATTCCACGTCGTCGATTTGAAACAAAAATGAAGAAGGTTCTTGAAAAACATGAAGAAGAATAATGAGCCAAATGTTTCACGTGGAACAAATTAAAACTTATTAAAAATGTGAAATAGTTCTTTGGAAATAGTGGGAAATAGAAATTTTATTATGGAAATTATGAGAAACAGGGGATTCAATTCCCTTGTTTTTCTATTTTAGTAGCTTGTCAATATGTTCAACTGTCATCTATAATTGGATTCATGCAGAACGTTCATATGGACGGAAATCCTTAAGGAGTGGAAATGTATTATGTCTCTTACAACAGGAATTGTAGGCTTACCAAACGTAGGTAAATCAACGTTGTTTAATGCAATAACGCAAGCAGGTGCAGAATCAGCAAACTATCCTTTCTGTACAATTGATCCCAATGTAGGGATTGTGGAAGTGCCTGATTACCGCCTAGAGAAGTTAACAGAATTAGTAAATCCAAAGAAAACAGTACCAACAGCATTTGAATTTACAGATATTGCTGGGATCGTTAAGGGTGCAAGTAAAGGAGAGGGTCTTGGAAACCAATTCCTATCTCACATTCGTCAGGTAGACGCGATCTCTCATGTTGTTCGTTGCTTCAAAGACGATAACATCACGCACGTATCAGGTGGAGTTGATCCAATTGCTGATATTGAAACGATTAACTTGGAGTTAATTCTTGCAGACCTTGAATCGGTTAACAAGCGACTAGAACGTGTGCAAAAATTAGTTCGCCAAAAAGATAAAGAAGCTTTAGCTGAACACGAAGTTCTTGAAAAACTAAAGGAAGCTTTAGAAAATGAAACACCAGCTCGTGCCGTTGAGTTTACTGAAGATCAGCAAAAGCTAGTTAAAGGTCTGCATCTACTAACAAGCAAACCTGTGCTTTATGTAGCTAACGTAAGCGAGGATGAAGTAGCAGATCCAAGTGGTAATGAATATGTACAACAAGTTCGTGAGTATGCAGATCAAGAAGGTGCTCAAGTAATCGTTGTATGTGCGAAGATAGAATCTGAAATTGCTGAGCTTGAAGGAGAAGAAAAGCAAGAATTCTTAGATGATCTAGGTATTGCAGAATCAGGTCTAGATCAGCTGATTAAAGCTGCTTACAATCTACTAGGCTTAGCTACGTACTTTACAGCAGGTGAGCAAGAAGTACGTGCTTGGACGTTTAAAGAAGGAATGACAGCACCACAGGCTGCTGGTATCATTCACACTGACTTCGAGCGTGGATTCATCCGTGCTGAGACGGTATCTTATGATGACCTAGTAAAGGCTGGTAAAATGTCGGTTGCAAAAGAACAAGGAACAGTTCGCTTAGAAGGTAAAGAGTATTTAGTGAAAGACGGAGACGTTATTCACTTCCGCTTTAATGTATAGTTCGCAAATCAGGATAGGCTATTGTGCTTTGAAGACAAGTTTGTTATAATACTAAATTGTGTGAGTAATCGAAATGATTTACTCCTTGCTCCCAAGAGGAGCCGTAAGTCCAAAAGGAGGTGAAGACGGATGAGAAATTATGAAATCATGTACATCATCCGCCCAAACATTGATGAGGAATCTCAAAAATCAGTAATTGAGCGTTTCAACAACGTTCTTACTGAACAGGGTGCGGAGATTAATGAAACAAAAGAAATCGGTAAGCGTCGCCTTGCTTATGAAATTAACGACTTCCGTGATGGTTATTACGTAGTCCTTAAATTCAACGGTGAACGTGAAGCGATTAATGAATTCGACCGCTTAGCGAAGTATTCTGACGATATTATTCGTCATATCGCTGTACGCGAAGACGATCAATAAGGAGTGGTTCTGTGTTAAATCGTGTCGTGCTTGTCGGCAGATTAACGAAGGATCCTGATTTGCGCTATACACCCAACGGAGTAGCCGTTGCGAACTTTACAATTGCAGTAAACCGACCTTTTAACAGTCAACAGGGAGGAAAGGACGCAGACTTCATTAACTGTGTTGTTTGGCGTCGTGCTGCAGAAAACCTTGCGAACTTTATGAAAAAAGGTAGCCAGGTTGGTGTTGATGGAAGATTGCAAAGCCGCAGTTTTGACAACTCAGAAGGTAAGAGAGTATTTGTGACTGAGGTTGTAGCTGATAGTGTACAATTCTTAGAATCAAAAGGCTCTGGATCAGGTGGCGCAGGTTCTCAAGGATTCCAGAATAATAATCAGAACCAATTTGGAAATAACAATCAAAATCAACAATCGAACCAAAACCAAGAGGACCCATTCTCGAATAATGGAGATCCAATTGATATATCTGACGATGATTTACCATTTTAAATTAATCTAAGGGAGGTTATCACCTATGGCTCGTCGTGGTCGCGCAAAGCGTAAAAAGGTGTGTTTCTTCACAGCGAACGGAATTACACACATCGATTATAAAGATGTAGATCTTCTTAAACGTTTCGTATCTGAACGTGGAAAGATTCTTCCTCGCCGTGTAACTGGAACATCTGCAAAATATCAACGTAAACTTACAAAAGCGATTAAGCGTGCACGTCAGATGGCATTATTGCCATACGTGAACGACTAATATCTTTTGTCGTAAGGATTAAAGCACAGCATCGCGCTGTGCTTTTTTCTCTAAAGAACGTCTATTTAGGAAGTTAATACCACTTGTATAAAGCTCGCCTTTTGGCGAGTTTTTGTTTTTACATGTTAGCAGTTAAACGGTTGCTTTCACTTTTCCTTTAAAACCAATAGGGCTAAGTCTTTAATTTCATTCTGTTTTCTACTAATTTGGGGTAAAATGGGGAAGAAGGCTTAAGATTATTTGAAAAGAGAAAAGGTCGTTTGGTAATGTTATTATTATGGTTATGAACTTAACTTTAGAAAATATACTCTTATAGTTTCTTATTGATAAAGCTTTAAACTTTCTCTTAAATAAGGGTGTATTTTCTAATGTTTGCTTAAAGAGGAGCGCATTGTTATATGAAAGGTTCTAGTATCATGCGGGAAGGCTTAATCTATTCAAGTATATATTTGGCTTTGTTATTGGTCAGTCTATTTATACCAGCTATTGGTCTGATCACAATGTTTCTTTTGCCAATTCCGTTTTTAATTTTCTCAAGACGAAATGGATGGAAGGCTTCTCTCGTTTTAATTAGTATAGTCTTATTTATTACAACTTTAGCAGTACACATCGTTACATTGCCATTTACGATTGTAGCTGGTTTTGGCGGAATTGCATTAGGAAGTGCCTTATACCAGGAGAAGAGTCCTTATGAAGCATGGGCGCAAGGTACTGTTGGGAATGTAGTCGGTTTATTACTCACATACCTCATATCTCTTTGGTTATTCAAAATCAATTGGATCGAAGAGATTCGTAAAACTATAGATCAATCGATTGCAAATTCAGTTGAGCTTATTGAATCAGTAAGTGGGGATGTCTCACAAGAACAACTAGAGGCTCTTGAAAGCCAGTTCGGAAATATTCCTTCAATGCTTCCAAGCATTATGGGAATTATGGCTATATCTTTTGCCTTTATAACTCTTTGGATAGGGTTTAAAATATTGAATAAACAGTTTCGTGAACAACATTACTTTCCGCCAGTAAAAAAACTTTCGTTTCCAAGGGCAATTATTTGGTATTATTTTATTGCTCTACTTGTGACATTTATTGAATTTGAAAGCGGAAGTATATGGGGAGATGCTGCTCAGAATGTATATGTCCTTACAGGAGCACTCTTTACCTTACAAGGCTTTTCGTTTATGTTCGCTTATGCCGATATTAAGGGGTTATCTAAAAAGGTGCCAATCATTGGTGTAGTAATCTCTTTATTATTTTCATTCTTGTTGCTTTATCCTGTACGAATCTTAGGTATAATTGACTTAGGTTTTTCTTTACGAGAACGCTTAGCAAAGAAGAAGTAGATTAGGATTCGTGATGTAGGAGATGACGGTTATGCCGAATTTCTTTAAAAAACCAACATTGAGCAGTCACTTATGGGTCATATATACACTTTCTGTATTACTTTTGTTTCTGATCTTCTATTATGAGTGGAAGTTAGGATTTGTGATGGCCTCTTTTTTGATTGCCTCCATTTATTATAGTGTGCGAACAGAAAAGCACTTAATAAATGAAACGGAGGAGTACATTTCAACACTTTCTTACCGAGTGAAAAAAGTAGGTGAGGAAGCGTTAATGGAAATGCCAATTGGGATTGTTCTATTTAGTGAAGATTACAATATTGAATGGGCAAATCCTTATATGAACAAATTCTTTCCCCAAGATACCTTAGTTGGGGAATCATTGAATGAGATCTCTGGCCAACTGATTCCAAATATTAAAGAAGACAAGGAAGAAGTTTGGGTTTCAGTTGGGAAGTATGAGCTTCAGACACTAGTGAAGAAAGATGAGCGGTTGCTTTATCTTTTTGATCGTACGAAGCAAACAGAACTCCAGAATATCTATGAACACGATCGTACCGTTATTGCGATTATCTTCTTAGATAACTATGAAGAAATTACGCAAGCAATGGACGATACAGCTAAGAGCCATATTAACTCCCAAGTGACCTCCATTTTAAATCAGTGGTCACAAGAGAATGGGATCTATTTAAAACGTTCATCTCAAGATCGATTTTTTGCTGTTATGAACAAAGGGATTTTAACAAAACTTGAGAAAACGAAGTTCGAAATTTTAGACGAAGTTCGTGAACTCATATCAGATAAAAATGTACCACTTACCCTGAGCTTTGGTATTGGGGTAGGAGAAGCTTCACTTCCTGAACTTGGAGAAATAGCTCAATCCAGTTTAGATCTAGCTCTTGGACGAGGTGGAGACCAAGTCGTTGTTAAGGATGAGAATGGGAAAGTGCGCTTCTATGGTGGTAAAACAAATCCTATGGAGAAACGTACACGTGTACGTGCCCGAGTCATTTCTCATGCATTAAAAGAGCTTGTACAAGATGCTGACAAAGTCATCGTTATGGGACACAAAAATCCTGATATGGACTCTATAGGAGCTTGTATAGGAATTTTAAAGGTCGCACAGGCCAATGATAAAGATGGCTTTGTCGTGTACGATCCTGATGATATGAATACAGGCGTACAACGATTAATGGATGAGGTTCAGGAGAATGAACAATTGTGGTCTTGGTTTATCACGCCAGATGAGGCCCATGAGGTTGTTAATAAAAATACGCTCCTTGTTGTTGTTGATACACATAAACCTTCTCTTGTAATTGAAGAAAAGCTTCTAAATCGAACAGAACACGTCGTGGTGATCGATCACCACCGACGAGCAGAAGAGTTCATTAAAGATCCTACACTCGTTTATATGGAGCCGTATGCATCTTCTACAGCAGAGCTCGTGACAGAGATGTTAGAATATCAACCAAAGAAATTAAAACTAAATATGCTTGAATCTACAGCTTTATTAGCTGGTATAATCGTAGATACAAAAAGCTTTACTTTACGTACTGGGTCCAGAACTTTTGATGCTGCGAGTTATTTAAGAGCAAAAGGTGCAGACACAGTACTTGTGCAGAAGTTTATGAAAGAAGACTTAGACGTTTATGTTCGACGAAGTCAGCTTATTGAAAATGCTGAAATTTATCGTGATGGCATTGCGATTTCAAAAGCAGAATCAGGTGAAACTTATGGACCTGTTCTTATAGCACAAGCTGCAGATACACTCCTTACAATGAGTGGGGTTGTCGCTTCATTTGTCATCTCAGAACGTTCAGATGGTCGAATTGGAATAAGTGCTCGCTCTCTCGGGGATATCAACGTCCAAGTCATTATGGAAAGTATGGACGGTGGAGGACACTTAACCAATGCAGCAACACAATTAGATGATTCTTCCATTGAAGATGCTGCAGATCAACTTAAAGAGATTATCGATGAGTATTTTGAAGGGGGTAGTGAATCATGAAAGTAATTTTCAAACAAGATGTAAAAGGTAAAGGGAAAAAAGGAGAAGTAAAAAATGTCTCAGATGGTTATGCTCGTAACTACCTTTTAAAGCATAATCTTGCTGTTGAAGCTACTAAAGCGAACTTAAAAGAACATGAGGCGCAAGAAAATAAGAAGCAAAAAGAAGCACAAGCAGAAATCGATGAGGCAAAACGCCTTAAAGAAACTCTAGAAAATCTTACAGTTGAACTACAAGCAAAATCTGGAGATAAGGGAAGTCTTTTCGGGTCTATAACGAGTAAGCATATCTCTGATGAGTTAAAGAAAAATCACAATATCAAAATTGATAAAAGAAAAATTGAGATGGATTCACCAATTCGTACTCTTGGATATACGAACGTGCCTGTTAAGTTGCATAATGAAGTAATGGGCACAATTAAAGTCCACGTATCAGAAAAGTAAAGGAATTCATCCTCTTAAAAGCTGAAGGGGGGAATACAGCTTGAACGATGTAATGAATGACCGTACACCGCCCCATAATATTGAAGCTGAACAAGCTGTGTTGGGTGCCATTTTCTTAGAGCCACAAGCCATAGCAACAGCTTCAGAAGTTCTTTTACCAGAGGATTTTTATCGAGCTAGTCACCAGCGTATTTATGAGGTTATGACGAAACTTTCTGAAAAAGGAGAGCCAATTGACCTTGTAACTGTAACGACTGCACTTTCCAATCAGAGCGTTCTAGATGAAGTAGGTGGGGTATCCTACCTTAGTGATCTAGCAAACTCTGTACCAACAGCAGCCAATATTGAATACTACACAAAGATTGTAGAAGAAAAGTCCATTTTACGCAGACTTATAAAAACAGCTACAAATATTGTTACAAGTGGGTATTCAGATGAAGGTGAAGTTGAGAGCGTCTTAAATGAAGCAGAGAAGAGTATTTTAGAAGTAGCCCAAAGTAAGGACTCCGGGCGATTTAAAAATATAAAAGATGTCTTGATTGATGTCTATGATAATATTGAGCAACTTCATAATAATGATGAAGAGGTTACAGGGGTTCCTACTGGTTTCCGTGACTTAGATCAAATCACTTCAGGATTCCAAAAGAACGACCTAATTATTGTAGCTGCTCGTCCTTCAGTAGGTAAGACAGCTTTTGCTTTAAATATCGCGCAAAACGTAGCGGTTACTGCACAAGAAAATGTTGCGATCTTCTCACTTGAGATGGGAGCAGATCAGCTTGTTATGCGTATGCTATGTGCAGAAGGAAATATCAACGCTCAGAAACTCCGTACAGGAAGCCTTGAAGAGGAAGACTGGGGTAAACTCACCATGGCAATGGGGAGCTTGTCTAACGCAGGCGTATTCATTGATGATACACCAGGTATTAAAGTAAACGAGATTCGTTCCAAGTGTCGCCGACTTAAACAGGAGCACGGTCTTGGAATGATCTTAATTGACTACCTTCAGTTAATTCAAGGTAACGGTAACTCTAAAGAAAACCGTCAACAAGAGGTTTCTGAAATCTCACGTGCCTTAAAAGGACTAGCTCGTGAACTTAATGTTCCACTAATTGCACTATCTCAGCTATCTCGTGGCGTTGAAGGACGTCAGGATAAGCGTCCAATGATGTCCGATATCCGTGAATCAGGAAGTATCGAGCAGGATGCCGATATTGTAGGATTCTTATATCGTGATGATTACTATGACCAAGAATCAGAAAAACAAAACATCATTGAGATCATCTTGGCAAAGCAACGTAACGGTCCAGTTGGGACAGTTGAACTAGCCTTCGTAAAAGAATACAACAAATTCGTAGATTTGGATCATCGCTATGATCAGAGTGATATCCCACCTGCGTAAAAAGCCCAGTGATTGCACTGGGCTTTTTTGAATGTGTTAAATCTTATTGTTGGTGGGTTTTCAGTAAAGCACCCTTATATGGGAGACTTGGAATCGAGATAAAGTGAGAGGAGTCCGTTGCTTTCGTGAGAGTAAGGGGTTCAGTGAAACGGCAATACTCCTGCTGCCCCACACGACGTTGGATAGGTCGACGATGCTACACGATGTGGCGTTCTTAGTCGAACTTCCTTTTTTACTTTCAGCTTCCTCATCCGCTACGCTTCTTGCGGGATCTCGTCCGCCCTTTCTACCGAAGGAGTTTGCCGTTTCCCTCCCCCCCTTTGCTGTTATGGAAATTAACGGACTCATGGCTGAAATCATTTAATCTCTTGCATAAGGAAAATGCGATTTCAGATACTCAAACCCTTCACATACAATGCTTTAGATCACTTTGATGTATATATGATGTAACCACATATTCTAAACAAGAAAATCTTACGATAGCTGCGGTTCATTTCCACAGCCCGCCCAACTGCAAAGACATAACGGAACCACCCAGCACCAACTTATTCAAGATAACTGCCATATAACTGAATAACTCCCTCAGCCCTTAAACGAACGAATATTAATGTTACATCGTTATCGTTCGTATTTTGGATTGACTTTTGCGATATGAATTGATACGCTACATACGTTGTTAATAAAGCGGAAATTATATAGGCGGAGGTGCCATTTATATATGTCTTCAGTAGTAGTTGTCGGTACACAATGGGGAGATGAAGGTAAGGGTAAGATTACAGATTTTTTATCTGAACAAGCGAAGGTTGTCGCTCGCTATCAAGGTGGTGACAATGCAGGTCACACTATTCAATTTGAAGGAGAAACCTACAAGCTTCACTTGATCCCATCTGGTATCTTTTACAAAGATAAGGATTGTGTAATGGGAAATGGAATGGTTATTAACCCAAAGGCATTGGTAAGAGAACTTAAATATTTACATGATCGAGGTATCTCAACCGATAATCTTAGAATTAGTAACCGTGCGCATGTTATTTTGCCGTATCATCTCAAATTAGATGAGATGCAGGAACAACACAAGGGAACGAATAAAATTGGTACAACGAAAAAAGGTATTGGTCCAGCTTACATGGATAAAGTTGGACGTAACGGCATTCGTATCGCTGATTTATTAGATAAAGAGATGTTCCGCGAGAAGTTAGAAACGAACTTGAAAGAAAAGAACGCTGTGTTGGAACACGTATATGGTGTAGAACCTTATAAGGTAGAAGATATTCTAGATGAATACTATGAATATGCAGAGCAATTCTCTGCTTATGTATGTGATACATCTAAACTTCTTAATAACGCAATTGATGAAGATCTGCCAGTTCTTTTTGAAGGGGCACAAGGGGTTATGTTGGACATTGATCATGGAACATACCCATTTGTTACATCTTCTAACCCTTCTGCTGGTGGTGTAACGGTAGGTGCCGGCGTAGGACCTACTCAAATAAAACAAGTTGTGGGCGTATCGAAAGCCTATACAACGCGTGTCGGAGATGGCCCTTTTCCAACTGAATTACATGATGAAACAGGAGATCAAATTCGAGAAGTAGGTCGTGAATATGGAACAACAACTGGTCGTCCAAGACGTGTTGGATGGTTCGATACTGTAGTTGTTCGTCATGCGCGTCGTGTGAGCGGAATTACAGCATTGTCTCTCAATTCTATTGATGTATTAACAGGAATTGAAACGTTAAAAATTTGCACAGGTTATAAATATAATGGTGATGTGTTGGATGAATACCCAGCTAACTTAAATGTATTAGCTGAGTGTGAACCGGTATATGAGGAAATGCCAGGATGGACAGAAGATATCACAGGAGTTCGTCACTTTGAAGACCTCCCTGAGAATGCACAGAACTATGTGAATCGTATTTCTGAATTAACGGGCATACCAATTGCTGTATTTTCAGTAGGTCCTGATCGTGTACAGACGAATGTGTTAATTGATGTATATAAATAATAGTTTTGGCGTGCAGAATGAAAACTCATTTTGCACGCTTTATTAATGGTACATATACATTGACGAAGGATAAAAAAAGCTCTTTAATAGTAAGAAGAGTAAAGGGGGTTAAAAATGGAAATAGAAATGCTCAAAGTGTTTAATGAAGAGTATCAGAGTCAAGGTATAGCATCTCGTGATGAAGTACATAAGAAGGGACTTTGGCACGAGACATTTCATTGTTGGTTAGTTAGCAAAAATAAAGATACATATTTTATTTATCTACAATTAAGGAGTAAGACAAAAAAAGATTTCCCAAACTTACTTGATATAACAGCAGCTGGTCATTTGCTTGAAAATGAAACCGTTAGAGAGGGTGTAAGAGAAGTAGAAGAGGAACTAGGTATAAATGTAGCCTTTAAAGATCTAATATCTCTCGGAGTCATGAAAGATTGTTTGGTAACGGATGAAATAATAGATCATGAGTTAACAAATGTGTTTTTATTGATGTGGAATGGAGAAATAAAAGACTTTAGGTTGCAAGAAGATGAAGTCTCTGGGATAGTTAAAGTTGATTTAGATCAATTCATAGATTTATGGTCTGGAAAAACCGATCATATAGTTGTTGAAGGCATAGATTACAAGAATAACTTCATCCATAGCAAGGTGAGTTTGGAAAATTTTGTTCCACATGAAACATCGTATATAAAAAATGTTTTAAAAGGAATAAGTAACGTACTTAATCATTACTAAAAAAATCAATTAAGATTATTATAGGTGTCAGGATACTAAGATGTTTTACCTTTTTCGATAAAATTTTCAAAAATGTATTGTAAAATAAATTGGATCATGCTAATATTATTATCGCTGTCACTAATTGAGCTTCAAAAAGTGGCCCGTTGGTCAAGTGGTTAAGACACCGCCCTTTCACGGCGGTAACACGGGTTCGAATCCCGTACGGGTCACCACTAATACATAGCAGTATGAGGTCCGGTAGTTCAGTTGGTTAGAATGCCTGCCTGTCACGCAGGAGGTCGCGGGTTCGAGTCCCGTCCGGACCGCCATATTCTTTACAAAATGAAGCGGCAAACATTGCAAAAAAGTCGGTACTTTAACATTTGTATGGCTCGGTAGCTCAGTCGGTAGAGGATCCGTAAACTTTGATGAGCATCATCATTGTAGGATCTGCGAGGAACAGCCCATCATCTAGCAGAAAAAGCTTGGGTCGTGACGAGCACAGCAAGAATGAACATCACTGATTAAACATCTCAAACACCACACAAAAGTAGCGGCACCATACTCCTATGGCTCGGTAGCTCAGTCGGTAGAGCAACGGACTGAAAATCCGTGTGTCGGCGGTTCGATTCCGTCCCGAGCCATCTATTTAAGAGAGGATAAACCATCATGGTTTATCCTCTCTTTTTATTTCTATAGAACTACAGTTTTCTAGGAATAATGTCGAATCCAGTTTAGGAATAATGTGGGACTAATGACATAATTCGAAAGTATATGTTTGTAATATAACTGTAACATTAGAGCAAAAATTACGAAAAAAACGCTTCCATAATAGTGTGATTATACACTAATGGAGTTAATTGAAATCAGTTATTTGGTAGTATTGTGGAAATTATAATACAAGTTTATTACATCATCTCCTAATCTATTTCATACTAATTAGGAAGTATGATAAATTATTTAAGTGTAAACAAAAACAGAGAAAAAAGATTTAAATTTTAGAGATAAAGACAAAATATAGATAAAAAACGACTGGTAATTTGTGGGGAGGAGGTTTATACCGTGTGGCCGAAGAAGCGTAATGCGAAAAAAAGCAATCAAATGGATGCCACAAAACAAGATTCAGCTCCGATCTGGAAAAAAGTTATTCTAACAACCTGTTTAGGTTTAGGTATAACAGCAGGGTCTGTATATGCCGAGAGTTTCGAGAGTTCAATTCCAACGGTGTATCATGTTTATGTGGATGGTGAGCATATTGGCACGGTAGATGACCGTGAAGTTGTAGAATCTTATATTGGTGAACGTGTAGATCAAGCTGAACAACAATTCAAAGATTTAGATTTAACAATTGGAGAAAATGTAACCTACATACCTGAGAAGATGTTCAGACCATCTTATAACAATAAAAAGGTATTAAGTAGTTTAAAAGAAGACTTATCAATAAAAGTAGAAGCTACCAGGATCGAAATCGATGGTGAACTGCTTGGCTATGTAGAGGATCGCAAAGATGCTGATCAAGCAATTGAGCAAATTAAGCAAAAGTATGTGTCAAAAGCTGTTTTAGATAAAGTTTCTAAATCTAACTTTGATTCAAGTACTATTGATTTGGAAATTGGTGATTCTACAGTATTAGACGTTTCACTATCTCAAAAAGTTTCATTTTCAGAGGAAAAAGTAGTTCCTCAAGAGATTTTTTCAGTAAAACAGTTAGTAAAGCTTTTAGAAAAAGGGACCTTAAAAGAAAAGGTTCACACGATTAAATCTGGAGAAGTATTAGGTAATGTAGCGAGTAACTATAATTTATCTACCCAAGAAATGTTGGACTTAAACCCTGATTTAAAACAAAATTCCATTTTACATGTAGGTCAAAAAGTTAAAGTGACTGCTCCTGATTCTTTATTAGATGTTAAGGTAACAGAGGAAATCCGTAAGAGAGAAACAATTGATTATGAGACGGAAGTAAAAGAATCAGATGATATGTATAAAGGTCAAAAGAAAGTAGAACAAAAAGGGCAAGAAGGTTCTAAAGAAATGCATTTTAAAGTCATCAAAATGAATGGTGAAGTTGTTGAGAAAGAATTGCTCAAGGAAAAAGTGCTAAAAGAACCTGTTAAGAAAATTGTAATTAAGGGCACAAAAGTTATCCCATCTCGTGGTACTGGAAACTTTAGCTGGCCAGCAGTTGGTGGTGTGATCACTAGTAAGCTTGGTTGGAGATGGGGCTCTTACCACAAAGGCATTGATATTGCAGGCGTAAGTAATCGCACACTTAAAGCTGCTGATAATGGTGTTGTTAAATCAGCTGGATGGCAAGGTGGTTATGGCAACAAAGTTGTTATTGATCATAATAATGGCTACAAAACCGTATATGCACACATGTCATCTGTTAAAGTAAAAGCTGGTCAGACAGTAAGAAAAGGTCAAGCGATCGGCGTCATGGGTACAACAGGACACTCAACCGGAGTGCACCTCCATTTTGAACTTTATAAAAATGGCAGCGTTCAAAACCCATTAAAATATATAAGTCGGTAAAAATATTGTAAAACCTCTAGTGAAACAAAACTAGGGGTTTTCTTATTTAATATATGGGACAAGTTAAGAAAGTAGAACCAACATCATTTTGCTCTGAAAGACATTTCGGATATAATACGTTAAAATAAAGAATTAAAGAAATATATGTCCTTATAGAAGGAAGGGATAAAAATGAGTTTTAAAGTTCTAGTAGTAGATGATGAAAAACCCATTGCAGATATTTTGAAATTTAATCTTGAAAAAGAAGGATATCAGGTAGTATGTGCCTATGATGGTGACGAGGCCATTGAGCTCGCTAATCAGGAAAAACCGAACTTAGTTTTGTTAGATATTATGTTGCCTAGTAAAGATGGTATGGAGGTTTGTCGAGAAATTCGAAAAAACCACAATATGCCGATTATCATGCTGACAGCAAAGGATTCTGAAATTGATAAAGTATTGGGGCTTGAATTAGGAGCTGATGATTACGTAACGAAGCCGTTTAACAATCGTGAGTTAATTGCGCGTGTTAAAGCAAATTTACGACGCCATCAACAGCAGCCTGAGGATAGAACGAAGACCAATAATGATATAAAAATTGGAAAACTGGTTATTCATCCAGATGCATATACCGTTACGCGTGATGGAGAGCAGATTGAGCTTACTCATCGTGAATTTGAATTGCTGCATTATTTAGCTAGAAGTATTGGACAGGTAATGACGCGTGAACATCTTCTTGAAACGGTATGGGGATATGATTATTACGGAGATGTGCGTACAGTCGACGTAACGGTACGTCGACTTCGAGAAAAGATTGAAGAGAACCCAAGTACACCAATGTGGATCGTGACAAGAAGAGGGGTCGGCTACTATTTAAGAAATCCTGAGCAGGAGTAGTTTGTATGAAGAAAGTCGGATTTTTTCAGTCCATTCGTTTAAAGTTCATTATTGTCATCATATTGCTGCTGCTATTTCCTATTCAGGTAATAGGAGCATATTTTGCCCAGCAATTAGAAACCCAACTACTACAAAATTTTAAAGAATCGATTGTCGATAATGTTGAGCTGTTAAATTATCAGCTCGAACAGGCTTTTGCTAAGGAGCGGTCTGAGGAAGATCCATCTTTGCAAAAGGAAGTCCAATCGATTCTTTCTGATTTTGATGCGGAGTCCATATCAGAACTTCGGGTAATCAATAACAAAAGTCGTGTAATAGGAACAACTAACCAATTAGATCAAAGCGACGTAGGAAAACGAACAATAGATTACAGAGTAAACCGTACATTAGTATTGGGGCAAAGCGATGAAGAAGTTTTACTAAATAAAAACACGGGTGATCGAACGTTAGTTATGACGGTTCCTATTTATCAATCTAATGGGAATGGTGATCAAGAGAATGTGGCCGGGGTTATTTACTTAGAAGCAAGCCTTGAAGGGGTTTATGGGCAGCTTCAAGAAATTAACCGTATTTTTGCCAATGGAACATTTTTAGGTGTATCAATATCCGTTTTGCTCGGTATTGTGATTGCACGGACCATTACAAAGCCGATTACTGAAATGAGAAAGCAAGCTAAGTTAATGGGAGACGGAGACTTTTCTCAAAAAGTAAATGTATATGGACGAGATGAGATTGGCCAATTAGCTCTGTCTTTTAATGAATTAAATGATAAGTTAAAAGTTGCTCAAGCAACTACAGAGAGTGAAAGAAGGAAATTGAGCTCAGTACTTTCCAACATGACTGAAGGAGTTATTGCTACGGACCAAACTGGATCAATTATATTAATGAATGAGCCGGCTGCGAGGCTTATTGGTAAGCGTATAGATGATGTAGAAGGCGAACCATTATTAGATGTACTTAATATACATGATCGTCTTGATGACATAAATGAAATCCAAGATACAGGCTCTATTATTATTGACTTCAGTGAAGAAGACCAACAATTACTTCTTAAAGCTAGCTTCTCTAGGGTTCAATTTGAAAGTGAAGAGATGAATGGTTTTATTACCGTACTTAGTGATGTCACGGAGCAAGAAAAGATTGAGAGAGAACGTCGAGAGTTTGTGGCTAACGTTTCACATGAATTAAGGACGCCTCTTACAACAATGAGGAGTTATTTAGAAGCTTTAACAGATGGTGCGTGGGAAGACAAAGAAATTGCTCCACGTTTTCTAGGTGTTACTCAAAATGAAACAGAACGTATGATTCGTCTGGTAAATGATTTGCTTCAACTGTCTAAAATGGATAATAAAGACTACAAGATGTATAAAGAACAAGTAGATTTTACAGGTTTGTTTCAACATACAATTGAACGATTTGAGTTTAATAAGACGGAGCAAATAGAGTTTGTACGCCATTTACCTGAAGAAGAAGTTTGGGTATGGATTGATAAAGATAAAATGACTCAAGTACTCGATAACATTATTTCTAACGCCATTAAGTATTCTCCAGAGGGAGGAACGATTACATTTATCGTAGATGTAATGAAACAACAGCAGAAGCTTGTTGTAAAAATATCAGATGAAGGTGTAGGTATTCCGGAAGAAAAGCTTAATAAGATTTTTGAACGCTTCTATCGTGTAGATAAGGCACGTTCGAGAAATCTTGGAGGAACAGGCTTAGGTTTAGCTATTTCCAGGGAAATGATCGAAGCACACGGTGGTAACATCTGGGCTGAAAGTAAGGAAGGAGAAGGAACAACGGTTCTCTTCACACTTCCGCTCATGAGTCAATCGCGGGGTGATGAAGAATGACGTGGGAAAATGTCAAGTCAGTTTTATTAACTATTTTAGTAGGTACAAGTCTACTACTTACACTCGCGATTTGGAATTACCAACCTCAATATGATGTCCTTGATAAAGAAAATATAATTAACGATTCAACGAAAATAAGAAGTGGTAGCAAGGAATCGGTTAAAAGTATCATACAACCAAAACATATTATTTTCCATCAAAACAATCGCATCTTTTCTTTAGCTCAGTTATCTGAAGAAAATGAGCTATATAAAGAAATTAGAACTTGGCCACTCACTGATTTTCAATATCGTGCGAAAGGCACATATGAAAGAGATTCTACGATAGAGGTTGTATTTCCAACACCTGTTCCAATCCAAACGCTTGTCAATACGTACACTGTGAAAGAGAAAGAGAAAGAAGACTTACCTGAGCTTACTGTTGATCGTATGTTAATACAGATGTCTCAGCAGCAATCCTCGAGCCTAGTTTACTTTGTATCAAGTGATAGCGAAGAAAATATTAAAGCTGAAATTCAAAACTTTGATGTGTATAGTAATGTAGAAGATTATCTTGTGAATCCGTATGGTCAAGTAAATTACTTAGCTTATGAGAAAAATCGTAAATCACCAATTTATTTACCTGAGGGGCAAGTAACTCTTCCGATGAACACGTATCCAACAAGATCAATCAATCCAGATACCTTCATTAATGTTCTCTTTAGTAATCCAAATCTAGTCCGTCCAAACTCCTCAAATATAGGAGAGGAATATTATTCAGATGGAACAACAAGATTACGTATTTATGAAAATGAGACTATGATGGAATTTATAAACCCCGCGGAAACAGAATATACACTTATGGACCGTTCGGGCTTGATTAGACAAAGCTTAGAATTTGTCAATGACCATAATGGTTGGACAGATAATTATAATATTTATCATCTTAGTCAGAATCAGAATTACATTCGTTACCGTTTAATTAAAGAAGGATATCCAGTATTTGATGATGAAAACCGCACTCTGATTGAACAGAGATGGAAGAACCAAGAGATATTTGAATATCAACGTGCACTTATTCAACTACAACCACCATTTGGTAGTCAGGAAATCACATTACGTTCAGGTAGTGACGTTCTTGCTTATCTTGAAGAAGCCTGGAAGAATTACCCTCCATATTTAATTAAAGATATTGCGGTTGGGTATGAAATGAAACGAACAGGTTCATCTGCAGAGGTGTATACATTGGAGCCTGCGTGGTTTATTAAGTTGAATGATTGGCAAAAAATCACATTTGATGAAGGACTTATGAATCAAGGAGGCGGTAGATAGTGCAATGGGGACAAATTAAAACACTATTTATTATTTGCTTTCTGATTCTAGATGTCTTTCTCGTTCAACAATTCTTTGAAAAAAGGGAGCAAGCACAGATAGGATTGTTACCTGATTCAACCATTGAAGAACAGTTGGAAGCAGAAAAAATCACGCTCGGTGATTTGCCTAAAGAAAGTATAAAAGAGACATATATTTCTGCACGCCGTTATGTCTTTAATGATGAGGATCAGAAGAAGCTTGATGAATTAGAAAATCAATCCTACGAGTTTTTTAATGATGAAACGATATTATTATCGGAGCTTGAAGAATCTGTCCCTATAGATGTTGAAGCATCTGATGAGGATATAACAACCAAAGTAAAGGATCAGATTTTATATGGGGACAACTATGAGTATTGGGGATATAATAAAGAAGCAAATAAACTTCTTTTCTTCCAATCCTATAAAAATAACCCCATTTTCTTTAATGAAAGTGGCGTTGTAATTGTTTTTCTAAATGAAGATCAGGAAATGACTCGTTATGTTCAAACCATGCTTGATGATTTCAATAAAACAGGTGAAAAGCAAGAGCTTATTAAACCTAAGCAAGCAGCAATTACATTATTCTCTCGTAATGAGTTATATAACGGTGATAATGTATCGGATATGAATTTAGGATATTACACGCTCGTTCCACTTTCGAATGGATTACAGGTGTTTGCACCAACATGGAAGATTCTTGTGAATGAGGAACGTCAGTATTATGTGAATGCAATGGAAGGACAATTGATATCTATGGATGAAAGTACGTTTGTAGAAGATACAATTCAAAACCTTCTAGATCAGATAGAACAATAATTTGGAGTGGAGAACTATATGAGTTTGCACTTTAGTGTGTTGGCATCAGGAAGTACCGGAAATGCTTTTTATATAGGAACAGACAATCAAAAATTGCTTGTTGATGCAGGTTTAAGCGGCAAGCAAATGGAGCGTCTCATGAATGAAGTAAATATTGATCCAAATGAGCTCGATGGAATCTTAGTGACTCATGAGCACAGTGATCATATTAAAGGACTAGGGATCATGGCCAGGCGCTATCAACTACCGATCTATGCGAATGAGAAAACATGGATGGCAATGGAGGATCATATTGGAAAGATTTCAACGGATCAAAAGTTTGAATTTCCGATGGCTTCTGTAAAAGATTTTGGAGATATTGAAGTTGAATCCTTTGGTGTCTCACATGATGCGGCAGAACCGATGTTTTTTGTGTTTCGTAATGGAGGGAAAAAGGTTGCCTTAGCTACAGATATGGGTTATGTTTCAGACCGTATAAAGAAAACAATTGAAGATGCAGATGCTTATATTTTTGAGTCTAATCATGATGTTGAAATGTTGCGTATGGGACGTTATCCATGGAATGTGAAGCGAAGAATTCTTGGAGATAAAGGTCACGTTTCGAATGAGGATTCGGCTATCGCATTAACAGATATAATTGGAAATAGAACCAAGCGTATTTATTTAGCCCATTTAAGTCAAGATAACAATATGAAAGACCTTGCACGTATGTCTGTGGGGAATATTTTGAATGAACGAGGCATACCTCTAGGAAACTCCATTGATTTATATGACACAGATCCAAAATCAGCAACCCCGATCTATACGCTGAACGATGTTTAACCAATTTTTGATGGAGGAATCATTTAGTAAAGAATGATAAAATCCTATGAACAAAGAGAGGATTGGTGAGGGAATGGGTTATTATGATGATCATGTTTCTAGCCGAAACCAACATAAACGTCCAGGCTGGATCATGCCGACCGTTGTTGGTCTCATACTAGGAGCTGTACTTATTATTTTGGCATTGCCAGCATTAATTCAATCCAACATATTACCGTATGACATTACAACTCCTGACGAAACAAATGATCAGGTGCAAGCTGATGAAGATGAAAACCAAAATGATAATGATACGACTACAGAAACACAAGATGTAAATGTAGATGTCACTACACAAGTAACGAAAGTAGTGGATGATGTTCAAGAAACTGTTGTGGGTGTTATCAATATTCGTCGTGGTTCATCTAACTTTTTTGAAAGTCAATCAGCTCAACAAGGTACGGGTTCAGGAGTCATTTACAAAAAAGCGGATGGAAAAGCTTATGTGGTGACGAATCACCATGTTATACAAGGCGCAGACGAGCTCGAAATTGAACTAATCGATGGTACTCGTATCGAAGCGCAGTTACTTGGAAGTGATCCATATATGGATTTGGCAGTTTTAGAGATGAGTTCTGAAAAGGTGGGTAAAGCCATTAAGCTAGGGTCATCAGATAATCTAAAAGTGGGTGAGCCTGCTTTAGCAATTGGGAACCCATTAGGCCTTGAGTTTGCGGGATCCGTTACGAAAGGCATTATTAGTGGTAAAGAAAGAGCGATCCCACAAGATTTAAATGGAGATGGTCGAGTCGATTGGAATGCGGAAGTAGTCCAAACCGATGCCGCGATTAACCCAGGTAATAGTGGAGGGGCCTTAATCAATATTAAAGGTGAATTAATTGGAATTAACTCCATGAAAATTGCTAAATCAGCAGTAGAAGGGATAGGGTTTGCTATCCCAATTGACATCGCGAAGCCAATCATTCAGGATATCGAAGAAGATGGTGAAGTAACACGTCCATATATGGGGGTTGAAGCATACTCACTAGCCGATGTTCCTAGAGCTGAATGGGAGCGTACACTTAAACTGCCTGAGCAGGTAACACAAGGTGTATTCTTGCGCAGAGTAGAATCTGCTTCCCCAGCTGATGCTGCTGGTCTTCAAAAGTACGACGTGATTACTCAGTTAGATGGTAAACAGATTAAAGATATCGTTGATTTAAGAAAACACTTGTATCAAGAGAAAGAAGTAGGCGATCAAATGGAAGTAACGTTATATCGTGAGGGAGAAAAACAAACGATTACAATGGAACTGTCATCGTCTAGTTACTAAATAAAGAAAGCGGGGACTTAAAGTGTCCCTGCTTTTTCTACGTGAAAGAGGTGAAATGATGAAAGTATATGTGTGTTCTCAACATGTGGATAAAGCAATGGATGTAGTCGTAGATGAATATGGAACATTTCCTGCATTTGAAGAAGCGGACATATCCACAGACTGTGAATATTGTGAGGATAACGCAGCATATATGGTAGCGAACACTGGTTCTTCTACCATATAAGGGGTTGTGAGTTGTGTATATGTGGATAACTTTGTGTATAAGTTGTTCTCTGTCGTTAATAACATGTGAATATAGAGCGTGTGCACAAACTTGTGGATAACCTTTAAATTTAACTATTGGTTTGTATATGTAGTTCAAGTTTAAATATGAAATGAAACATGTCAGGTTACTCAAAAGTTCATTCAGCAAG
Organism: Pontibacillus sp. HMF3514; assembly: GCF_009858175.1. Lineage (GTDB taxonomy): Bacteria > Bacillota > Bacilli > Bacillales > BH030062 > Pontibacillus. The sequence goes on along the minus strand of NZ_CP047393.1, from coordinate 3,939,344 downwards.
AAATCAAAAACAAGAATGTAAAAACGTCTGGGATCCTAGACGTTTTATTTTTTTGATGCTTATTTTATAATCGCCCCCTAATATGGAAGGCTTTGAATCAAGATAAGCGTACGAGGAGCAACTATTGATGTCATGTATGACTACAAAGATGCCAAACAATATTATCAAAGACTTGATGAATATATAGATAAAGCTTCCAATGATGTTAGCTTGATGATGACATCGCCTCCAGCCCCATTCATCCCAGAATTTTTACATAATAGAAGTGCTATTAGGTTATCAGGAATGCATGATGGTGACTCCGAAAGAAGGAGAGGCGCATATCCAATCTTTAAGAGAGCTTGCTGAGCCAATTGTGGATGCAACAGCAGTAATCCTTTATAAGAAGTTACAAAGTAAACTAAATGCTATGGTACCATCGACAGTGAACTTTTATGGAATAAAGAAAAATGGCTCCTAATAGAGGAGCCATTTTTGTATGAAACATTATTTTTTAACTTCTTCACCATTTTTTCCTTCGAAACGTAAGCCCCAGCCAGTAAGTGCAGCGATAAGCATTACGATGAGTAATCCCCAACCTTGGAATACGTATGGGAATACTTCAGCAGGTCCGACAATTGGAATGAATCCATACTCATCTGCAGCACCTTTAATTGTTGCCCATGCTAGTAGAACACCACCACTCCAAGGGAAAATATAACCTAGAGAAGAGGAAACCGTATCTAAGAAGTTCGCGCGTCGATAAGGGTGAATGTTAAACTCTTTCCCTAGCTTACGCACAAATGGTCCAGCTGCAATCTCAGCAGCCGTATTGATCGTAATAAATAAGTTTAGGAAAGCTACAATACCATAGATTGATAACTCAGCACGTTTTACAACGCCATTAATGAGTTTAAGGAAGAAGTTTTTGATTGCTTCCATTGTGCCCGCTAATTCCATTAGGTGAGCCGCTGCTAAAATGAACAGAATAAGAATGGCCATGTTAAAATAGCCGCCAATACCATTCATTAGGGCACCGCCAATAGCAGCATCACCTGCATCATTACGATAAATATGGATAACTTCTGTAAATGGAGTTCCTGTAAAGAGCATTACAATAATAGAAGCCAAAATACCGATTGTAAGAGATGTAAGTAAGTGGCGACCTGATAATGCTAAATATAGAACTAGAGCAAATGGAAGGAGCATGATCAATCCTTCTGCTGAAACTTGTTCCTTCAATTGTGTAAAGGCTTCTTGGTTTCCACCAGATCCGCCACCGCCGAAAATAACAAATAATATTAGAGCCGGAATAGCAGCAGTTATTGAATACTTAAAACGAGAACGTACTACTCCAGGTACGTCAGCATCCTGTGTTGTTGCAGATACAATTGTTGTATCTGATACCGGTGCTAAGTTATCTCCAAATACAGCACCACTTAAAATAGCTGCCAGAAGAATAACGGGATCGGCACCTAAAATAATGCCTGCTGGGTACATCAGAATACCAAACGTTGCAACAGTTCCATAACCTGTACCCACTGCTGTAGAGAAAATGGCTGCTAGTATGAAGGTTAGTCCAACAATAAAGCCACCTTCTAAACCTGTCTGAAAGCCGAACCAGATAAGTCCGTCTACAAGTCCACCTGCAGCTAATAGCTTAGCGAACATACCTGCCCAAAACCAAGCAATTACGGCAATAACACCAATAGGTTGCGCCATACCTTGAACGAGTCCTTGAGCATAATCTTTCCATTGGGATTTACAAAAGAATAAACCAATTGCTACACCAATCACCATACCGAGAACAAGAGCTTCTTCGGTTACCAGTTTCATCGTACTTAGAGTAATTGCCCAAATAATAAAGAAAATTAATGGGATTGTTGCTGCAAAAGCACCACCATAAAAATCTAGCTTCGTAATCTGATGGTCACCAACTGCTTCTCGTGCATCTTGAATTTGTTGATCATCGTCTTTTGTCATAATTGAACAACCTCCTTAACCATACATCCTATATTATACTTTGTTGCATGATGTGTTATATAACATTGTAAAAGTGGAGAAGTGGAATGGCAAGAATTTTTGTGCAGTAAATTCTTTCAACAGTAAACATTTGTTTATTTCGAACAAACAATCAACTTTACTGATCAGGATTTCTTCTTGCTACACCCGTCTTTATCGCAGCCTCTATGACAGCATTTCGTATCGATTGAACGACATGTTCATTAAACACACTAGGAATGATGTAATCTTCATTAACCTCATCCTCGCTTATGGTAGAAGCGATCGCTTTCGCAGCCGCAAGTTTCATTTCTTCATTAATTTCACGAGCTCTACAATCGAGAGCACCACGGAAGATACCTGGAAAGCAAAGAACATTATTAACTTGGTTTGGATAATCAGACCGTCCAGTAGCCATCACCTTGGCATATGGCTTAGCTTCATCAGGTGTAATTTCAGGGTGAGGATTTGCCAGTGCAAATACAATCGGATCTTTAGCCATCGATTTTATGTTACCATTTTTAAGAATCCCTGGAGCTGATACACCAATAAAAACGTCTGCATCTTGAATGACATCGTGCAACGCACCTGTTTCTTTTCGAGGGTTTGTTTTGTCAGCGAAGTCATTCCAACCAGGACGATCATAAAACTTATCTCTGGTAAGAGCTCCTTCCATATCTACACCTATTATGTTCGTAGCGCCTGCAGTCAGCAACATATTTGTAATGGCCATTCCTGCTGCGCCGATACCACATACAATAATCTTACAAGAAGCGATATCTTTATTCACGATGTGTAGAGCATTTAAGAGTCCTGCTAAAGCAACTATGGCTGTTCCATGCTGATCATCATGAAAGACAGGAATGTCTAGTTCTTGTTTTAATCGCTCTTCAATTTCAAAACATTGAGGAGATCCAATATCCTCTAGATTAATGCCTCCAAAAGTAGGACTAAGAGCCTTCACAATGCGTATGGTTTCTTCTGGGTTACAAGGATTAATACAAATTGGGAATGCATCAACATTAGCAAATTGCTTAAAGAGCATAGCTTTCCCTTCCATAACGGGCATAGCTGCTTCTGGACGAATTGTTCCGAGTCCTAGCACAGCTGTCCCATCCGATATGACAGCTACTGTATTTCGTTTTATTGTAAATTGATAAGCTAGGTTGGGGTCCTCATCAATCGCTTCACAGACACGTGCTACTTCAGGCGTGTAAACACGTGACATTTCCTCTCGATTATCAATTTCTACTTTTGAGGATACATGGATTTTACCCCCAAGGTGTACTAAAAAAGTACGATCAGATATGTGTTTAATCACCACGCCAGGAAGTTGCTTAATCGACTGAATAATTCTTTCTTGTTTGGTCTCATCATTCACATTAATACTAATATCTCGTGTCGTTTTATGCTTACCTTCTTTAATGACATCAATCGCAACAATATCGCCTCCGACATTGCTTACGATCGTTGCAATTTCCCCAAAAGAGACATTCTCTTTTTCCATTTCTAATCGAAGAATGATACTCATCATTGCTCTAGACATATTAGGTCTTCCTTTCTGTCTTCAAACTTCATTAGCATTAGCGTTCCACTTCCATTGGTGAAATATGAGAAGTTTTCGGATTGTTTTACATAAGAAGCACGAAATAGAGGCACATTACGAATACAACCATGTAATTGTGGAGGAATGAATATGACTGCAGAAGAACATAAAGTCGAGGCGGATATCTCGACACATGATCAAAACCCATATGATATTGTAAAAGAACTTTTAAAGGAATCCATTGATAGCCTAGGATTGGATGAAAGCATTTATCAAATTTTGAAAAAACCAATGCGTGTACTTGAAGTATCCATACCACTTCGTAAGGATGATGGTAAAATGGAGAACTTTACAGCTTATCGATCTCAACACATAGATATTTTAGGACCAACAAAAGGCGGGATCCGTTTTCATCCGTCTGTAACGTTAGATGAAGTGAAAGCTTTGTCTATCTGGATGTCTTTAAAGTCTGCAATCATTGAATTGCCACTTGGTGGAGGAAAAGGGGGCGTCATTGTTGATCCGGATGATTTAAATGAGCGCGAATTAGAAGAATTAAGTCGTAATTTTATTCGCAAAATAACTCCGATCATTGGACCGGAAAAAGATATCCCAGCTCCAGATATGAATACAGACCCAGAGGTTATGGGATGGATGATTGACGAATACGATAAGCTTCGTGGCTATAATATTCCAGGACTCATTACAGGGAAGCCAATAGTCCTTGGAGGTTCCCAGGGACGACTTGATGCGACGGGTAGAGGTGTCGTCATTACAATAAGAGAAGCGGCTAATGTCTTGAATATGGATTTATCAAATGCTACAGCTGCGATTCAAGGGTTTGGTAACGTCGGAAGTGCAACAGCTAAATTCCTAGATGAGTTAGGTGTCAAAATTGTAGCTATTACAGATGCATCTGGTGGAATTTACAAAGAGGATGGACTTGATATACAAGCATTAATTGAACATGTGGACCAAGGCGAAGTTATTGCTGATTTTAACAAAGCAGATTCCATATCGAATGAAAAAATGTTTGCGTTGCCTGTCGATATACTAATCCCAGCAGCGATTGAAAATCAGATCACAGCGGAGACAGCACCAAGTATTCAAGCAAAAATCGTAGCAGAAGCGGCGAATGGGCCAACTACTCCAGAAGGAAATGATATTTTGGAGGAAAAAGGTACGTTTATTATCCCGGATATTCTGTGTAATGCTGGTGGAGTAACGGTTTCGTATTTCGAATGGGTTCAAAATACGATGAACTATTACTGGAAAGAAGAAAAGATCAATCGTGAACTAGAAGAGAAAATGATTTCTGCTTTTACACGTGTACACGATATGAAAAGTGACAAAGAATGCGGTATGCGCCAAGCTGCCTATATGGTTGGAATTAATCATATTGTTACTGCATTGCGTGCTCGTGGATGGATTAAAAACGGAGATTTATCAAAGTTGTAGTATAAGAAACTGACTATTTAAGGTCAGTTTTTTATATTAGGGTTACTTTCTAGTATAATGAGGGTATTGACCTACAACGATTTGACTAGGGAGCTGTATGCAAATGAATCGAAACTGGACCCCCATTGCGTTTATGATAGGAGGTTTCATTGGCTATTATATAACAAGTAACTTCTCTGATATTAAAAATGCAATTTTGGCGGGTATTTTTGCTGGTGTAGGTGGTTTTATCTTTCTGTTATTACAAAAGTGGATGGAGAAACGAAAAGGGTGATCCAAGTGGAGCACTCTTTTTTCAAAAGTAAAGAAAGTATAAAATGGGTGCATAGATGTCTAGCTCCAGCGCTCAGTAAAGAAGGGAGTTCCCTAGCCTCCGTCGATAAGTCAACATCGATTCGCAAGCCCACCGTGTTTCCTTTACACGTTTGTGACATGAATTTTTAACAACGAAGGAACTCGATGCAGTTAACATTTTTAGGTGAAAGTACCACGGCAACTAAGCTTCTGCCTGCGCCTGTCGGCTTGCCAATCAACAAGTTTGGTTAATCTTACTACGGGCTCAGTCCACTCCCTTCGTAGCTAAACGGGCACTTGTGCTTTTCTTATGTAGTAAACTAGGAAGAAGAAGTTGTACGAAGAAAGGAAGATCCTCATGAAAATATCCATCATTTCAGTAGGGAAGCTGAAAGAAAAATATCTGAAACAAGGTATTCAAGAATACATAAAACGCTTAGGTCCTTATGCTTCTATAGATATTCAGGAAGTACCAGACGAGAAAGCACCGGAAAATTTAAGTGAAGCCCAAATGTTAGAGGTTAAGCAAAAAGAAGGAGAACGCATTCTTTCGAAAATTAGTCAGGATACTTATGTTATTACACTTGAGATTGAAGGAAAGATGATCACATCTGAAAAGCTCGCTGAGCAACTTGACCAACTTGCTACATATGGGAAGAGTAAAGTTGCATTTGTGATTGGTGGATCACTGGGCTTAAGTGAAGAAGTTCTAAAACGATCGGATTTTGCTTTGTCATTTTCGAAATTAACGTTTCCTCATCAGTTAATGAGGTTGGTGTTATTGGAACAGGTGTATCGAGCGTTCCGGATTATGCGTAATGAACCGTACCATAAATAAAAAAATAAAGCTGCCGAAACTTTCTCGACAGCCTATCCAGGAGTGTTAAAAATAACTCCTGTTTTATTGAATTTAAAAGTAATAAATCATCAAATGTTTTATTTGCAGTCTTCAATACCCTCTATTCTTAATGTTACGTTTTTAAATATTGTTCTTGGATCTAGGAGTAAGCTATAAACATCTTCGACAAACCCTGCAACATGTACTTCCTGACATGGTTGATAATTTTCAGGTAATACAAGGAAGGTGCTGAAGGGCACATCAAAATGGGCTGAATGAACCGTTTGTTGGGGGACATCGGCAATATAGGTGATAATTTGTTTTAGTTTTCCTTCTACGATTAATTTCCATCCTGTTAGCCTCTGCCCTTCAAAGGAAGTACCAATAGGAGTTTTTATAATGATAGTTGAGGTGATTTCAACGTCAACTGAGACATCCAATAAGTCTTCTGCATCTGGTTTCTGTGGTGGGATGGTTAAGTTTTCATCTACACTTATTTGCTTAAAGATCGTTAGCCCTACATCAGTCAGTACTTCATTACTTGTTGTACTGCCACTTAATAATGGTCCTGAGGATTCGAGCAAATAGTCGAAAGTGATAACGGCCTGATTGATTAGCTCTGGTGGACAAGGGGATTCTTCAATGGTTACCTCAAATGTAATGACCACCGTTATTCCCGGTTGAATGGTACCGATTACTACGCCAATTGAGAGATTTGCTCCAGGCTGCGGGACACCATCTATCGTGACGCTATTTGGTACAAGGGTCGTTCCGTCTGGTATCTGATCTTTAAACAAGACATTCTCGACAGGGAGGGTCCCTGTATTGGTTATCTCTACTGTATAGGTGAGCGTGTCTCCAACCTGTACGGCCGATTTGTCTGCTGTTTTGATGGCTGTTAGTTCGACGACTTCCACTGCAGTAACAACAGGTTCGCTTTCTTCGGTTCTTTCTTCAGCTGGCTCATCTGGATCGACTTGAACGGTATAGGTCACAGCTGCTGTGTTGACAACTTCAGGTGGTTCTAAAAGTTCTTCAACGACAACGCTAAACTCTACAGTTGCAAAACCTCCTGGTGGGAGATCTCCGATTGGGATGCCAAACTCAGGGTTGAGACCAGGCTGCACAACTCCATTAACCTTCACACTATTTTCCACAAAGGAAGTGCCATCCGGTATCGCATCAATTACCACAATATTCGTAGCAGTTACAGTTCCGGCATTGGCTACGTTGATGGTGTAATTGAGTGTTTCTCCTAAGGTGGCTACAGATTTATCAACATCTTTAAGAATGAGTATCTGTACCTGCTCTACATTGGTTGTGACAGGATTACTTGGTTCAGTTCTTGTATCGGTTGGTCCATTCGGATCAATTTTAAATTCATAGTCAATGGAGGAAATATTCGTAATTTGACCACCTGGCGGAAGAACATCGACAGTCACTCTAAAGCTGACTGTTTTAACCCCGCCTGGTGCAATGCTTCCAATGTTAACGCCTGCATTAGGGTCTGCGCCTGGTTGCAGGACCCCATTTAATCTAAATGATCCTGGGATGAAGGTTGTTCCGACTGGCGGGGAATCATTAAAGATCACATTATCAACAGTTACTGTTCCCGTGTTGGTAATCGTTGTTGTATAGGTTAAAGTATCCCCAACTTCAACAAAATCGCTGTTAGAAGATTTTACTACAGAAATGTCAGCAAGCTCTACTTGTGATTCAACAGGGTTACTTGGTGTTTGTCTGGAGTCTGGCGGCCCGTCGGGATCAATCCTCACATCGAATGCTGCTAAAGCACTGTTCGTAATGATCCTGCTAGCTGGAAGACTATCTACTGTTACGACAAAGCTAACTGTCTTGAAGTTTCCAGGTGCGATGTCACCTAGATTTATACCAATTGTTGGGTCAACTCCAGGTTGTGGCACTCCATCTACTTCGACACTATTGGGAACAAATGAGGTGTCGGGTGGTGGTGTGTCGGTGATAACTACATTTTCTGCTGTCACTGTTCCTGTATTGGTAACTACGATTGTGTAATTGACTGAATCTCCGACTTCGACAAACGCTTTGTCTACACTTTTGACTACTTCTATTTCTCCGATTTCTACCTGGGTAATGACCGGTTCGCTTTCCTGGCTGCCTGAATCGATTGGACCGTCTGGATCAATTTGAAACTCAAAATCCACTGAAGCGGTATTACTTATTTCACCTGACATGGGTAAGCTATCAACTGTCACACTATAGGTCATGGTGACAATGCCACCCGGTGCAATGGTACCCACGTTTACACCGGCAATTGGATTTGCCCCGGGTTGTGGGTTGGCATTCACTGTCACACTGCCGGGAATAAACGTAGTGTCGGCAGGTGGTGTATCTGTAATGACAACATTCGTTAAATCAACATCACCCGTATTTGTTACCACTACTGTGTAAGTTAACGTATCTCCAACCTCTACAAAATTTTTATCAGCGGTTTTTGTAATTTCAATTGTAGCTTCTCTTAGTTGAGTAATAACAGCGTTACTGACAGAAGCATCTGGAATATCTGCCCCTTGTGGATCGACTTTATACGTAAAGGTCGCATTTGATGTGTTTACTAGTTCGGGGGGTTCCGGTATCGAATTAACAGATACCTCAAAGGAAACGGTGACAAAAGCTCCCGGTCCAATACTTCCGATGTTGACCCCTGCTATTGGGCTTGCTGCTGGCTGTACGATACCATCTAACTTAAACGTTCCTGGGATGAAGCTTGTTCCAGCTGGTTGTGAATCCTGAAAGACCACATTATCTACAGCGACATTTCCTGTGTTTGTCAGGACCGTTGTGTACGTTATTGTATCTCCTATTGTGGCAAATACTTTGTCTGCGCTCTTTTCTAAGGAAAGATCACCTAAGTTAATTTGTGTCTGTACCTGATTGCTTATGGCGAACGAGTCAAATGTTCCTGCGTTATTGGTGAACGACCAGTCTACCCTTGAATCATTTACAATTGGATTGGGTTCAGGTAAAGTATCGTCCACTGTGACATCAAAGGCGACGGTCACGACCCCCAAAGGAGGAATATCAGGTAAAGCCACACCCACACTAGGATCTGCAGCGGGTTGTGGGACAGCGTTGATCGTCAACGATCCAGGGACAAAAGTTGTTCCAGGCGGTGGAATATCCGTAAATACGACATTTGTTGCTGTGATCGTTGCATCCGTATTTGTGATGGTCGTCGTATAAGTTAACGTATCTCCGACTGTGGCAAAGTCTTTATCTACGCTCTTCACAGGATCAAGTGTAGCTTGTTCGAATTGCTGAACCTCGGCAGCTACACAATAGTCTAGCGAAAAGGTCTGGGAGAAATTATCTCCATATGAGGTAGAAAAAGTGGCTAAGCTATCAGCGGTAGTTATTACTGCTGGTTGATAATCCGCTGTAAAGGTTACAGCTGTACCAGGGTCCACCGTTCCTAAGTTCCAAGTTAATGTCTGACCTACTATACTCGTTGGTGGAATACTGGCATCATTATTATAGCTGACACCGGCATCTAATGTGACAGAGAACGTGGTGTTGGTGGCAGGACTCCCCCCAGTGTTAACAATGTCAAATGTAATGGTATTGTTTACATTTTGGAATATTGTCGTGGGTGTGATTTCTAAGTCAAGAAAAGGTTTAGCTACAGAATAAAATACTGAATTCAATACAAAACGATAGTAAAGGTTTTCATCTTCAGTACCAAGGTAAGGTACTTTTGGTGAATAATCATGACCACCCTCATACACAACATAACCTGCACCGGTTCCACCTTTGTAAGGACCACCAATTGTGAAATCATACTGAATATTATTACCGAGTGGTTGTTCAATAAAGTTTGCCAACACCTTTGTTTGAGGGTAATAGCTTGCTAATGAATTTCTCCAAGTTGAGATGCTCCCTCCAGGTAACCCTTGAGAAAGTCCTGTACTCACAGCTTGGGTTATAGGAAAGTTTGGAAAATTGACCGTGAAGGTGTTGGTATCCCCATCATTCTGATCATTTGGAATCCCCGTTTGTGTCAATAGGTAGTTAGGATTTAACAGGGGGAAGTCTTCGATTGATTCAATTGATTCGCACATCGCATGAAGGTTGCCGCCTACTTGTAAGAAATTTTTCAATTCATCTGAATTGGTTTGATTTGTCCATGTCGAATTTCCTGTGTGGGGAGAAATGAAAAGATCATAGGCTCTTTTTCTACACGGGTCTTGGCTTGGTGTTACAAATCCAAATAATGCCCCTTGACCGATTTCTGTAGCGTCATGGGCATCAGGTTCATTGTTGGCACTTCCATCCCATGGATTATTGAATGTATTTGTGATTGATGCCAAGTTTAAATAATTTTCAACAATACCGTAGTTATCTTCTTCTACGGCAATCCTCGAAGGGCGATTCATCGTAGCTACGATATCTGCATTAAACGGGGATGTTGCATTATGAACGGCAACCGTTGGGTAAAGTGCTTGCCATGCGGTGATAAAGGGTAAGGCTGCTGCTGCGTTTGCAGAATCTATAATAAAAGGGCCGCCACTATATCCATGATTATTGATTATTGCATTGGTAGCAATATCCTGTGCTGATGCTGTAAAGTCAACCCCGTTAAAAGCTTTTCCCTGTGCAATTGCCCATTTAACCGGAATGCCGTTCCATAGCAAATTATGAGCCAAGCCATATGCTTTATACATTCCGCTATTTTGATATGTGGTATCCATCGGTATGATTAATGTGCCGGCTTGAAAATTTTCAATCGCCATTCTTACACTCCTTTCTAAAAATAAAATGTTATAAACATATTCGAATGACAGGTTTTAACAAGATAAAGTTACATCGATTAACATGGTTAGGTTTTTAAAGATTGTTCTTTTATCCCTTTGCAATACATAAATATCTTCAATATAAGGTGTTATTTCAATTCTATTTTGATTAAACAATGATTCCATAGAAGTTCCTTCGATTTCTTGAGGAACAACGATAAAAATACTTTTCATTGTATTTTCAAAATGTGCTGCATGATTAGTCTGTGTTGGCTCATCTGCTACATAGACAATTTTTTCAATAATTTTGAGTTCTAAAATTAGCTTTTTCCCACTTAGTAACTGTCCTTCAAAAGATTTCATGCAAGGCGTATCAATTAGGTTATATGCTGCTACTTCAGCCTGAACGGTGACAGAAACTAGTTCTTCAATATCTGGTTTTTGATCTGGAATTGTTAAGATCTCTGGTATAGAGATCTGTGTAAAGTATATTGGATTCTCAGGCAAATTCTGAGCAACACCATTGGTTTTCACTGAAGAATTGTTGACCATTTTAAAACCTCCTTTCTTGATCAACCAGGCCATACCATTAATAATGTTGTGTTTGTAAAAATACCGCGTTTACTAATTTGACAGGCATAAATGTCTTCAATATAGCTCTCTATACTTAAACACGAGTTTTCATCAAAGTCTGGTGGGAGAACAATAAAAGTACTAAAAGGTATATTAAAATGAACACCATGGACTTTTTGAGAAGGTTCATCTGCTACATACCGGATAACATGCTTAAGTTCAGCTTCAATAATTAGTTTCCATCCTGTTAAAGTTTGCCTTTCCAATGACTGAGCTTTGGGTGTCTTAATTACTTTTGTACTATGAAGGACAAGCTTAGACTTTACGCTTACTAATTGCTCAATGTCAGGCTTAGCTTCGGGAATTTCAAGTGTGTCCTGGATATTGAATTCTTTGAAAGCGCTTATTGGAGAAGAAAATTCGGGTATAGGTTTGGATGGCCACTCAAATTCAATTAAGTCTTTTACAACCTTCGCCAAAACAAACACCTCCTTTTTATAAAGAGAACATATGTTAGTCCATCATATGTAAATGTAATTTCTTTAGTTCCCTCCTATTCATATAAGATATAAAAGAGGCGGATGACATGATTTTTTGCTTTATATATGTTTGAGAGAAGGAATATTATCTAAAAATAAAAAAAGACAAATTCATTATGTTACAATGAATTTGCCTTCAAACGGTTTATAAATTATTATTCGTTAACGGTAGACATCGAAACGAATCAATAAAGCTTTATATATTTTACGCTCATCTTCACGCTTAAATACTTTCTTCTCGATGACTGGTTCGACTGTTATAGGGGTACCTTGTGGTGGTCCGTCAGGCCACTCGATTAATGTACAAAAAGGGACTTCAAAGTGAGCAGCATGAACTTTCTGACTTGGCACTAGAGCCGAATATTTTATAATAATTTTAACTTTACCTGTAAGGATCACTTTTCTTAAGGGTTCAGTTGGATCTTCTGGGTAGTTTAATGGAGTATCGATCACTTCTTTCTTAGTGATCTCCACTTCCACATTACTATCTAAAATACATTCTATATCTGGTTTCTGTGGCGGGATAATTAGTTTAGAGTTGATGGGGAGCTGTTTAAAGACATCTGTAAACGTTAATGCCATTTCATTCCCTCCTTTTTAATATTATTAGGCTGTTTTTTCTTCAAGCCATATTAATAAAACTAATACAGCTTGAATTGTCCTTGAATCAATTTCATGAAATTGAACATGCTCAAGGCAAACATGGATATCATAATTGTCGATGTCAAAAGTGGAATCATCAATTAATCCCCTATTTCCGTCTCCATTTGGTTGCCCTGTATTCGGGTCAATCCCCCCATTTTCACATGGACGCTCTCCGATAATACCTTGAAATGGGATATCAAAATGGGCGAAATGGACATTCTGCTCTGCTTCATCAGCTGAATATTCAATTCCTAAACGTACCGTTCCTCTTGCGATTACCTTTTCTCGGATATTTTCCGAAGCTGGATCTCTATCACCCAAATCAACATTGATAACATCAATTTTGGTTATGGCTATCTCATTCAATGTGTTCGTGATGAATTCAATATCAGGCTTTGCATCAGGAATATCAAGAAAATCACAAAGTATAATCTGTGTGAAATAGTCTAAAGTGGTATTATCAGGTGGACATTTTACCGTAGACAAGCTTTCTAATGTATTAGGACAATCCAAAGTAATCCCTCCTTAATTTTTATATAGGGTTCTCCTTAAGGTTGTGGAGGAGGACCAACATCTTCAATCTGCTCTAACCAAACTAATAATAAAACTTCAAAGAAAATTGTTCTTTCATCTAATTGCTTTTCAACAATGTTTTCAACACAGACATGAACAACAAAATTATCAGGAAAGATGGTATCATCATTCGGGATTAATCCATTTTCTTTTGGATCTGCGAATTCAGCACAATCTCTTAAAAGTATTGTTTGGAATGGCAATTGATATCGGACAAAGTGGACAGTCTGTTCTTCTCTGGTTGAAACATATTGAACATCTAAGTATACATTCCCCGCAACAAAGATCTTTTTCCCATTTGGTGTGTCAGTGTCATTGTCAGGCAAAAATACATCAATTACTTCGACGTCAACTAATTCCACAAAATGTTTAACCTTTACAATTTCATCTTTATCGGGCTTCTGTTCTGGAATCTTGAATGTTTTAGAAGCAAATAGTTCTGTAAAATACTTAGCGGGTCGATCGGGATAGACAGGGCAAACTTCTACTACACTTGAATTTACATTAACCATAATGCATAACCCTCCTTTTGTAAGATAAGCACATGGAAAATATATGTTTTTAAAAAAGATGTATGCTAAGAAAATAAGAATTTAAGATTAACAATTGTTGTTTAGTAAAATAATGCATAACATTTTACATTCTTCGATATAACGAGAACTCTGATTGAATACAAAAACATCTTCTAAAAACACCTTTGTGGATAAATTCTGTTTTAGATAGGCTTTTTTACACTCGTTACTTATTGTCAAAAATTCACAAAAAGGTACCTGGCCATGAAAGGTATGTACAGATTGTTCAGGTACATCAGCTGAATATAAAAAGGTTTGATGAACCGTCCCCTCTACGATAACTTTAAAGTCATAAGGGGTTTGGATATAACGTTGAGTGCGAAGCTCAACTTCTGAGACCACTTTAATAATGGCTTCTAAATCTGGTTTAGGACAGGGAATTTCAATTTTACTATTAAGGATAACTTGCTTATAAGCAGTTGGATTACATGGATATTCTTCATGTGGTGTAATGCCGGTATATAGAATCATCTCGCCATGGTGCATGACTTGGTCAGCCTCCTCGTAAAGTTTAGAATAGCTTCAAGTTACTTAAGTCGGAAAAAGATAAGGGGATTGTCACATCTTTTCTTTGTTTGTTGATCTTAGGTGATTTTAAGTTATGATTTCTTTTAATCAAGTTGGACAAAAAAACATTTTCTGTGTTGTTCTGATTACTTTTCTTTTGCTTTGATTTACTTTTGGAAAATTCATTACGGGTATTTTTTCTTGGAATTGGTGAATACACACTAGAATATAACTTGATTGATTCTACTTTATTGGAATCGTGAAATTGATTTTCCCTATGGTTAAACTGATTAACTTTATTATCTTTTACATAGGCATTATGGTCATTGGTATCTTCATTTTTTTCGGTAAACGTTGGTTTACCTTCATTTTTGTTAAGGAGAACCTTACTTAAGCAGGCTTGTACATCCTGATCAATATTATAAGAATCCCCATGAGTTTTGGGGGGACCTTGATCTAATTGTTTTTGACCGTTATAACAGTACTTTGTGTTGTCTTGGAATGGTTCTTTATGAATATCACAATATCCTGTTCTGTTTCTGTTATAGTCCGGATACGTTGGAACAATTGTCATCACAGTAAAAATGGACACACTCTGCTGTGTTAATTCATTGATATTACATGTATCTATAAAAGAACTTACAGTTAGATTTTTAATGTTCACCCCCATTAAAAGTGTTTTATGAAAAGCTGAATAACTGACTGTATGTAATGTTTCTTTTTCTATAGACTGATAAATCAATTTGTAGTGGATTTTGATATCGACCATCACCCTTTCACCATAAAAACTCTTTACTTGATGAACAGCTGAAATTTCTGATGCAACATATATATCCATCGCTTTTTTTATAGAGGGCTGTGTATCAGATAGAGAGATGGTATCTGTGAAAGATTCTTGTTTAAGTTGGCAAGGACAATAATGTGTATGGTCTGGATTTAACTTGTTATTTTGCAAGAAATATATATTAGGTGATCCCACATTTTATCCCCCTTGACTGTTGATAAACTAATATAAAGATATGAGTCCTAATATAAAGTTATACCTTTTAGATAAGGAGGAGATAAACCATACAAGGCATCCAATAGAATCAGGATACCTTTCCGGTTTATGCATTTGATGGGTACAAAACTTTACTCGTAAGAACAATGGTATTTCTTTTTCTCTTTGCATTTTACACAATTACAAGTAATTATCGTTTGCTTATAAGTAGTAGTGTTCGACTTACAGCAACACTTACTACACTCGCGAATACAAACTTGATGACTACAGCAGTGACATTTTGCTGGTTTATGACAATAGCAATCTTCTATGCAGCAATGATGATGTCTTGTGCTTGAACAGCAACATTGAATCCTACATTGACAACAGAACCGCTTTTGACAAGGGCACTCATGAGCATTATGGTGTTTTTTACAATTACACAGAAGTATCACCTCCTACTGCTATCATATACAAGGGGCATCACTTTGATTGGGTAAATGTTGAGAAAGTGATATTTTTTGGTTTCTGGCATTGAGGTATAAATTAAAGTGCGGAATTCAGATTGGATCAGTTTGATGACCTTCGAAGAGGAAAAGGATGGTAGGTACTTTTATGTCACAAATATGAATAATGAAGAACAGTAAAAAATAGAAAAATAATTATGAACTTACTTTTTTTAGTGGAAAACTCTGTTGAATTATTAAGGTGAGCCGTATCATAAATTTTTGATTACTCCACTTAGTAGTACAACAACAATTCCAAAACCATTAGGCAGAAAATAAACTATTTATTATATAAGTAACATATTAGAACTAAATCATTCGATTTGGTGGTAGGTTCAAAAGCATCCCTAGTCATTGCTTTGTACTGATATGCTGGATAGATCGCTTTGTCTTATTTAGTCGAAAATTAATAGAAATAGATCATCCGCTATATATCCATTTTTCCATAAAGAATAACATTGACCTATTCCATTCCTGTTATCAATCATATATTAAAGGTGTAACAAAAATATCCCTTAAAGATTGGAGGTTAATTTATTGAAACTTTATTTAGATCCAGGACATGGAGGAACAGATTCTGGTGCTCAAGGAAATGGTTTAGTAGAAAAAGATTTAAACTTAGATATTGCATTAAGAATACGCTCAATATTACTAAATGGTTATGAGAATGTTGAAGTAATGATGAGCCGAACTGATGATAGCACGGTAAGTTTAACTGATAGAACCGATGAGGCTAATACCTGGGGCGCTGATTATTATCTATCTATTCACTGTAATGCTTATAATGGTACTACAAGAGGATATGAGGATTTTATTCATGATAGCTTATCCGACACATCCATTACTGCACACTATCAACATATCATTCATGCAGAAGTAATGAAGGTAAATGAGCTAATGGACCGTGGTCAAAAAAAAGCTAACTTCCATGTTTTACGTGAATCAGTAATGCCAGCACTCTTAACCGAGAATGGATTTATTGATAACGAAGAAGATGCAGCCTTATTAAAACAGCCATCATGGCGTGAAAAAGTTGCCCAAGGTCATGTAAATGGATTAGCAATGGCATTTAACCTTAAACCCAAACCAGGCAATATACTATTTATTTATAAAGTGATTGCAGGAACGTTCAGGTCAAGAAAAAATGCTGAAAAACGCGTAACCTTTCTTGATTCAAAGGGGATAGGAGCATTTATTGACCCCGTTATTGTTTCTGGTAAACAATGGTACCGTGTACAGGCCGGAGCCTTTTCAACCTTGGAAAATGCTGAAGTACGCTTAGGAGAAGTAAAACTGTTAGGAATTGATGATGCTTATATTATTACCGAAGAAGTTAGCACTGAGCCAATAGGATATACTATTTTAGGAGAGACAAAACTATCCCCTGAACAAATGAATCAATTTCTCAAAAGCATTAATCCTGATGCATTAGAGTTAGGTATGTATTATCTAATATTCGGTCAGTATTATGGGATTAGAGGTGACATAGCCTTCGCACAGTCTATGCATGAAACAGATTACCTCCGTTTTACTGGAGTTGTACAGCCTGAGCAAAACAACTTTTGTGGACTTGGTACTACAGGACCAGATGATCCAGGAGTTAGTTTTGATACTCCTGAAGATGGTGTGCTTGCTCATATACAACATTTATATGCATATGCTTCAACCGAACTACTCCCAAATGAATATCCATTAGTAGACCCTCGCTTTGATCTTGTAACAAGAGGTTCAGCTACCACATGGGAAGCATTAAATGGTAAATGGGCTGTACCAGGTGATAACTATGGACAATCTATTTTATCAATTTATGAACATATGCTAGAAAAATCAATACAAAATTTAGAAAAAACACTGCAAGAAGTAAAAGCTTAATAGTACGATCTTGCTAAAAAGAGATAACTCCTCTTCAGGATTATCTCTTTTTTATTGTGTACCCGGCATGTTCACAAGCTTTAGGTTGACGTCCCGAGCGGCAAAGGCAAGGGTGTCTGGAGCGACCCAGAATCTGAAGAAAGCTGTAGCCAAACTCCCACATTAGTAACATGAACCTCATAGTAGAAGTTTGCTTGGATGAAGTGGCAATTTCATCTGTTTTATATAGGGTTTTTAATGAATTAGGGTGAATCTAGTTTAAAGTACAAACAACAACTTACCTAGAATAATAAAATACAATATGCTTCCAATAATTAAAGGAAGGACTAGTTTATGTGATATATACACGTCAAAAAATAATGATTATTAATGTTATTAGAGAAAACACAAGGAAAAAACTAACAAATTTAACGTATGTAATAAGCTTCATGGGGGGAATATCCTGCAAATAATTATTAAAAGGAGGAAAAGGAATGAAAAATCAAAGAACATTAAAGATCGCTCACTTTGGAAGGTATGGTGAAGGTGATACAGATATTGTAAGAAGTATGTATTTATCCTTATGTAATTTAGGTCATAAAGTTCAGGAATGGAATACAGGAGAACATCCTGAGTGGGTATATAACCCTCGAAACCATGTTGGAGGGAATGGTCCAGTTTATATTAAGTTATCCCAAATAAGGGAAAAATTAATAGACTTTAATCCAGATTTAATAATCTGTAATGCAGGAGGACTTACCTTTAAAAAACAAGATATGAATTGGTTAAAAGATAGGGGGATTCCTGTTCTTGGAATCAGTTTAAGTGATCCCGACGTATTCAGTACTGTTTCAAAATACGCAAAACATTTCACTTGGCATACCACCAATTCGTTATTGACATATGAAAAATACAAAAATGAAGGTTTTACGAATATATATCATATGCCATTTGGAATTGATAGTCGTTTTTTTAAAGATAGATCAACTGACCCAGGATATGAAGCAGATGTAGCTGTTATAGGGCACGGTCGTCCAGATCGATATCCTATTGCAGAAGAATTATGTAAGAATTTTAACACAAAGCTGTATGGAAGGAATTGGACTACAACACCTAAATGTAGAAGGGGAGAAGTAAGAGGTGAAGAGTGGTTTAAAGCGGCCTATTCAACAAAAATATTGGTTAATTTTCCACGCACAGTAAAAGGTTATACAAATATAAAGGTTGGTGTACTTGAAGCAACAGCAACAGGAAAGTTGTTATTTACTGAGTATTTTGATGAAATGGAAAAACTTTTTGAATACGGTCATGAAGTCATTGGATATCAAACTAAAGAAGATCTAGTTGATAAAATTCGTTTTTATTTACAAAATCCTGAAGAGGCAAAAAGAATTGGTCAGAATGGTAAAGAGCGTTGCAAAAGAGAACATACATGGGAAAAAAGGTTTGATAAATTATTTGCAGAAATTGGGTTACTAAACTAAATGTAAGGTGGAAAGTAATTCAATAAAAGGAATGATGAAGAATGCATTACGTATTACATGGATACTATGGTGCTGGGAATATTGGAGACGACGCTATTTTAGAATCAATTATAGATAGTATTTTTCTTGATGATCAAAATGCCCGTTTTACAGTAATTTCAAAAGGCGTTAAATCAGCGTATAAAGGCCCGAGAAAAGTTTCGGTTAATAAGTCCAGTGAGGTAGAGAAAATAAGGTTGGCAATAAAGTCTTGTGATCGATTTATCTTAGGTGGGGGGGAATTCTACAAGATTATTCCGGTTGGAAGCCACAAAATGCATTAGGAAATAAAGCTAAAAGTATGAATTATTATAGTCAATTTATTGATATGGCACATGCTTACAAAATTCCAATCTATTTTTATGGAATTGGTATCGGACCATTCAAGGAGAAAGCAGCGGAAGAATATGCTATAACCTTATTGCGTAAGGGTGAAATGATTGCTGTTAGGGATCCTAATTCATTTCAATTCGTAAAGAAACATATCGATAATGAAAAGATTAGTCTTATTACAGATCCGGCAATGTGTTTAAAAGCAGTTCCTCCTGAGAGAAGGAAGCAGATTTTGAAAAAAGAAAAGTTACCATCAAATTATAAGCTAGTTGGTATTTGTTTAAGACCATGGTTTTTTAAAGGAAAAAAGGAACAAGAGTTGTTGAAAAAAATTGGTCAAGTAGGGGAGGAACTTTATAAACAATATAACGTTCGATTTGTCTTGATCCCTTTTAGTCAGTATCAAGGCGATATTACATTAATGAAAAGAGTTAAACAATATTTACCTAAAGGTTCCAGTTATTTCATTAACCCGAAAAATAAATCATCTAAATATATTCAAGGGTTATGTAGTAGTCTTTCACTTATGATTGGGATGAGATTACATTCCCTAATTTTAGCAGCATCTCAAAACGTTCCAGTAATTGGTCTATCCTATGACCCAAAAGTTAATCACTTTATGAGATCTATTAAACAAGAACAGTTCCTATTTTCATATAACACGGTTACCAATAAGCAGCTACTAGAATCAGCACAACTCATTTTAAATGGGGACATAAATAAAGAGAACTATATATCGACTATACAAAATATGAAACAGAAGTGTTTGGCTAAATTATCAGAAGCGTAGAAATTAAGGATTTCCTAATGAAATAGCACTCATATGAGGGTGCTATTCTTCTGTTTAGTAGCTAAATTAACCTATAAAAAAATTACTTAAGAATTTTTTAATCTTTTAAAATAATGATACACTAGTATTAGATTATAAATTTTTAGAAAAGATGTGTAATTTGGTCGAAACTTGTCTGTTTATACCTCAAGATCTACGGTTACATCTTTTCTGTACACATAGGGAGAATGGGACATGAGCAAAAATTATCATAAAACAGACGCTATCCTAATTGGTGCAGGAATTATGAGTGCCACATTAGGGACGTTGTTGAAAGAATTAGCACCAAATTGGAATATTAGAGTGTTTGAGAAACTTGAAAGAGCAGGGGAAGAGAGTTCAAATGTATGGAATAATGCAGGTACCGGACATGCTGCATTATGCGAATTAAACTATACGAATGAACAACCTGATGGATCAATTGATATTACGAAAGCGATAAATGTGAATGAACAATTTCAGGTTTCAAAGCAATTTTGGTCTTACCTTGTAAACAGTAATAAAATACGTAACCCACAAGATTTTATTATGCCATTACCTCATATGAGCTTTGTGCAAGGGGATCAAAACGTCGAATTTTTGAGAAAGCGTTATCAAACAATGGGGGACCATCCATTATTTCGAGATATGGAGTTTTCTGATGATCCAGAGCAACTAAAGCAATGGATTCCACTTATGATGAATGAACGAACAACGAATGAACCTATAGCAGCAACAAAAATTGATTCTGGAACAGATGTGAACTTCGGATCAATTACTCGTAAAATGTTTGATCAATTAGAAAGCCAAGACGTCGAGGTAAACTACAGCCATAGTGTTCAAGATATTAAGCGAAATAGCGATGGCGAGTGGGAAGTAAAAGTATATGATATGGTTAACCATAGACTTGAATACCATACAACTGACTTTGTCTTTATCGGTGGTGGTGGAGGTAGTCTGCACTTACTTCAGAAAACGGGTATTCCTGAATCGAAACACATTGGAGGATTTCCGGTAAGTGGGTTATTTATGGTTTGTAATAATCCAGAAGTGGTAGCAGAGCATCATGCCAAAGTGTATGGTAAGGCAAAGGTAGGCGCACCGCCTATGTCTGTGCCTCACCTAGATACCAGATTTATCGACAATGAGAAATCACTGCTATTTGGACCGTTTGCCGGCTTTTCACCAAGATTTTTAAAAACTGGATCTATGCTTGATTTGTTAACATCTGTAAAATCAGATAATTTTGTAACAATGTCAGCAGCTGGCATGAAAAACGCATCTTTAACGAAGTATTTAATCGAACAAGTGATATCATCAAAAGAACAGCGTATGGAAGATCTGCGAGAGTTTATCCCTAACGCAAAAAGCGAGGATTGGCACTTAGTAGAAGCAGGACAGCGTGTGCAAATTATTAAAGATACGGATACGGAAGGGAAAGGAACGCTTCAATTCGGTACTGAAGTAGTCAGTTCTTCTGATGGCTCGGTGGCTGCGTTGTTAGGAGCATCTCCAGGTGCTTCTACTGCTGTTCACGTCATGTTAGAAGTTATAGAAAAATGCTTCCCGGAACATGTGAAAGAATGGGAGCCTAAAATAAAAGAAATGATTCCTTCTTATGGGGTGTCGCTTGGAGAGAATCCGGAGCTTCTGCAGGAGATTCATGCTTCGACTGCGGAGACGCTTGGGTTGAATGGTAAAGAGGCAGTTTATAGTTGATTGTGTAGACCTCAAAGAGTAATTTTATGAATTTAAAAAGCTGTGATTGTAAAATAGAGAAGAAGCCCAAAACCTTTGTTCTACCAATAGATTGAAGGTTCTGGGCTTTTGTTATTTTTTTATTATATTAAAAATCGCTTTACACCTATATCGGTGAAAAGCGACTCTTAGTAAAAAATATTAGTTCCGAATCAGATAATCAAAAGCCCCTAATGAAGCATTTGCACCATCGCCCATGGCAATGATGATCTGATTGTTAGGATTGTCTGTGACATCTCCTGCTGCGTATAGGCCAGGGATGTTTGTAGCGTTTGTCTTATCGACTACGATTTCACCAATGCGGTTCGTGTCAACGCCTTCAAGCCATTCAGTGTTTGGAATAAGTCCGATTTGGACGAAGACTCCTTCTAAATCAATGCGGTGTTCTTCTTCGGTTTCGCGATCGATATAGGTTAGGCCGTCGACGTTGTCTGTACCTGTGATTTCGGTTGTTTGGGCATTGGTTTTGACTGTAACGTTTGGAAGGCTGTGCAGGCGATTCTGTAGAACTTCATCTGCTTTCATTTCTGCACCAAACTCAAGGACCGTTACATGTTTAACGATACCTGCAAGGTCAATCGCTGCTTCAACTCCAGAGTTACCCCCACCGATAACAGCTACGTCTTTTCCTTCAAACAATGGTCCATCACAGTGAGGGCAATACGCTACGCCTTTGTTTTGGAATTCCTTTTCACCAGGAACTCCGAGCTGACGCCAGCGAGCGCCTGTTGATACAATGACACTTTTACTTTTCAGAACTGCACCATTATCGAGCTCAAGTTCGAACATATCATTCTTTTGTAAGCCGCTTGCACGCTGAAGATTCATGACATCAATATCATAATCTTTGACGTGTTCCTCTAGGCTTGAGACAAGTTTAGGGCCTTCTGTATGGGATACGCTGATAAAGTTTTCAATGCTCATTGTGTCAAGAACTTGTCCACCAAAGCGCTCTGCAACGATGCCTGTGCGGATGCCTTTACGTGCAGCATAGATTGCGGCACTTGCGCCAGCAGGACCTCCGCCGACAACAAGGACATCGTAAGGATCTTTACTTGAAAGCTCTTCAGCACTTGGGCCCTCAACTAACTTATCAAGGATTTCTTCAAGTGTCATACGACCGCCACTAAAGAATTCACCATTTAAGTGAACAGATGGTACTGCCATAACATTTTTGCTCTCTGCTTCATCCTTGAACGTTGCACCATCAATCATGGTATGAGTAATTCCTGGGTTTAAAATACTCATCATGTTTAGGGCTTGTACAACATCAGGACAATTATGACAGCTTAAGCTTACGTATGATTCAAAGTTGTACTCTCCGCTGATATTTTTAATTTGATCAATTTTGTCTTGATCAATCTTAGGAGCTCTACCGCTCACTTGTAGAAGAGCTAACACTAGAGAAGTAAACTCATGTCCTAAAGGAATACCAGCAAACGTAACTCCAGTGTCTTCTCCAATACGATTTACACTAAAGCTAGGGGTTCTAGATAGTTCTGCTTCCTCATAATTAATCTTAGAAGACATAGATGCTAGCTCTTCGACAAGAGCTAGCATCTCCTTAGATACATCATCTGAACCTGCACTAACTTTAAGCAGTATATCATTCTCCATTAATTGGAGATATTGTTCTAATTGTGACTTAATATCTGCTTCAAGCATGGTTCATGCACTCCTTAAATCTATTAAATCTTGCCTACAAGATCTAGACTAGGCTTAAGAGTCTCTGATCCCTCTTCCCATTTCGCTGGGCAAACTTCACCTGGATTGTTGCGAACGTATTGTGCTGCTTTAATTTTTTGTACAAGTGTGTCTGCATCGCGACCGATTCCGCCAGCGTTTACCTCTACTGTTTGAATAACGCCATCTGGATCGATTACAAACGTACCGCGATCAGCTAGGCCTTCTTCTTCGTTTAGTACTTCGAAGTTACGAGATAATGTTTGGGAAGGGTCACCAACCATTGCATACTCAATTTTGTTAATTGTTTCAGAGCTATCGTGCCAGCCTTTGTGAGTGAAGTGCGTATCTGTTGAAACAGAATATACTTCTACGCCAAGCTCTTTAAGCGTTTCATAGTTATTTTGGAGGTCTTCTAGTTCAGTTGGGCAAACGAATGTAAAGTCTGCTGGGTAGAAGCAAATAACGCTCCATTGGCCTTTTAGACTTTCATTAGTTACATCAATAAATTCTCCGTTTTTGAATGCTTTTGCGCTAAATGGTTTTACTTCAGTTCCGATTAAGTTCATAATGTATAGCCTCCTAGGAAGAATAGTTAAATTAATAGACTCATGAAAAAGAGTTATTAATTTATAATAATTCTAATTCAGTAATTTATATTATACAATCTATGTTTTTTTGTCAAGAATCTATAATGTAAATAAGTTTATTTTGCTTATGTAAAAATATACAAGAAAAAACAAATAACTCCTAATTTCTTCATAAATCAGGAGTTATTTCTCTAAATTATAATAGGTTGAATAAGTTAAAAGACTTCAGGAAATCGATTCTCATATCAATTGAAATGTGGAAATTCATTAAATATATTCTCATAATTCACATGTGGAATGATAATCATTTATTTATTCATGCTTAGATTTCTACCTACACAGAACTGCATTTCAATTCATACTATATAGTAGTGTTATAAACCTTTCTTTAACTGAATAACATAAATAAAATTAAAATCACGAAAGGATTCCTGTTATGAGTGAACAGCCTATTAAGTTACTTTTTATTACGAAGGATTGGTCCAAAGGAATTGAGAGAAATAATTATTTTCTTTCAAAACATCTTGAGAAGCTCACCCATTTAACAGTTTGGAATAAACCCGGTCACATTTTAGATATATTAAAGAAACTACAAGATGAGCCCGATTTTATTCTTATAAATGACCTTCGACCATCTAGGAGTCCGAAAATTTCAGGTCTAGCTCAATGTTCAATTCCCGTAGGGGCGATAATGCATGACTTGCATTATAATAAGGAGAAGCGTAAAGAATGGATTAAAAAAAATAATATTCGTTTTCTATTTACACATTATCGAGATGCATTTCTGAGATATTTCCCTGAATATGAGGACAGGATGATTTGGTTCCCTCATTTTATTAATCAAGAGGTTTTTAAAGACTATCAACACAAAAAGGAATATGAGTATCTGTTAATGGGGAGTACGATTGGAGAGTTCTATCCGTTAAGAAGTACGATAGAAACGAAAATGAAAAAAATACCTGAATTTGTTCAACATGCACATCCCGGTTATCATCACAGGAACTACAATGAAAAAGACTTTTTGGTTGGACATAGATATGCAGAAGAAATAAATAAGGCAAAGATATTTTTTACTTGTGATTCCATATTCCATTATTCATTAATGAAGTACTTTGAAACACTAGCTTGTAATACTTTATTGTTAGCGCCATATTTAAAAGAATTAGAAGATATCGGTTTTATCCCAAATGTTCATTATGTCCCTATTACAAAAGATGATTTTTTTCAGAAAGCTAAATATTACAATAAGAATTATGAAACAATTGGAAAACAAATTGCATTCAATGGATTTAAAATGGTACACGAAAAGCATACACTTCATGTGCGCGCAAAAGAATTAGTAAATGAAATAGAAAGGATATTAGAACAAAGATAGAACACAGATAAGTAAGGGGATCTTCCTTGGTGTTAAAGGCTGTATTTGTAGCTAGGATATAAGAGAAGAGTGTATATAGACTTGTTAATTGGCAAGTCTTTTTTATGTCATAAAACAAAGTAGGAGCTATTTAAAATACCATAGCCGAAGTGGATGCTATGGTATTTTAAAATTATTGTTTTATTCATTTTTTAATACTCTTTCAAAAAAATCTTTATTTAGGAGTACACTTGGGTTGTTTGGTTCAAAGTCTCTTGCTAGTTCATTATGATCATGAGCTTTTTTTACATCACCTAAGTGCCAATAACATACAGATAATTGGAGGTGAGGAGTAGTTGTAGCCATTGGAGTATGGTTCCCTGTAGATTCACCAATTTTAACAGCTTGCTTATACCAATAGGCTGCTGTTTCAAAGTCGTCTCTATTGAAATAGTAATAAGCTATTTCACAGCAATTCTCAGAATTAATGGTTCCGTTATCTAATGATCTAATTTGAGCATAACTGCTTAATAACCAGTCTATGGTATGCCCGAAATCAATCGCTACTTTATGATCTTCTGCCAACAAGTTGCAAATTAGAGTAGCTGGAATTCCAGATGAAACGATTGCAACATCATAATCAAAGTTTTTTGCTTTTTTTACAACATCTGATACGGATTTGATTCCTTTAACTGGAATGTTACCTACTATATTTTTATACCCAAGCTTCTCAAGATAATCCTTTCCTTGCTCCATCTTATTTCCAATTAACAACACTTTATAGTTACTCAAGATTTCATGGAGTAATGTGGTGTAATGAAATAAATCAAAATTAATAGTTGAACTGGTCAGGTTCATTTTAGTTAAATCCCACTTATGATGGTTTGCTAATTTGGTAAACAAAGTTTGGAACATAGGGAATCTTGCTAGAGGGATTCCAATGGCATTGGATTGAAGTAATTTGGAAGTTAGATAATTTCTTGCTTCATGATTAGGTAATGAAACTCCTGCATAACCTAAAAATTTTAACCTTGGTTCCTTTTCAATTTCTTCACTAGAAAACAATAAGTCATGTGATAAAAAAGTTAACTCTCCATCTCCTAAGCGAATAAGCGAATAGCCTTGTTGTTCTTTGAGGGCTTTCCTTATTTCATTAGCTATCTCTCCAGCATTTTTCAATTTAATTTTCTTATCATTTAATTTTTCTAGCCCTGCACTGATAATTTCCTCAATATTGTAGGGCATATAGTGATATTTCTTTAGTTTGTTTTCTATAAGTTTTTCTCCACCATAATAAAGTCCTTCAGTAGCTAGGTTTTTATTATCCCCTACTTCGACAAAACCGAACTTTCTAAGATTTTCCCACTCACTTTTTGAAAGGTTAAACACCTTCCTCACCCTTTAAATAAAGCTTCTGATCAAATGGAGTGTTGATCATGTTTATATAATCTCCCTTTTTGTGGTTCACCTTATTCATAATCGTATCTCGTTCTTTATTTATGAAAGTCTCTAAGTTCATTAATTCATGATTGATATTGTTGGAATCAGTTGAAATAACGAGTTTATGCAAATCAACCGATTGTACAAAATCATACACTTTAAATCGGTAAGCTAATGCGATTGCAGGTGTGTTGGCAGCTAATGAAATAAGGTTAGCGTGTAGTTTGAAGTTGATTGTAAAATGGAATTGAGAGAGTAATTTTATTAACAAATTCACATCATAGTACTTGGTATCTAAAATAACATTCTCTTGATCATTAACTTTTTTATATAACCTTTTCATAGCAGGAATATCATCGTTCCAAACACTATATAAATAAATTTGATATCCCTTTTTAATAAAGTTCTTTAGCGCTTCTGCCAATTGATCTTCAACAAATTTCTCATTTCCTCCGTACACGTGGTTAAATGATGTCCCCCAATTCACTCCAATAATCTTACTTCCTTTAAATGGGGAAGTGATGTGTTTATCTTTTTCATCAATTTTATCTATATTCTTAAGAAGTAATCCGGGATCTCCACTAATTTTTAATTTTTCTTCATTTGCTCCCATCTGTCTTAAGAGTTCGTAAGTTAAAGGTCCTCTTACTCCAGCAAATTCAGCATGTTCAATTACTTCTACAAGTTTTTTCTGGATATCTGTCGTAAAATACTTTTGAATATAGACCTTTTTTCCACCCTCTAATAATTCAATGTCACTTTTATCAATCCTATCTATTCCTGATCCCCAAATCATCACTTTTTTACCTTTTTCAATTGCTCTACGTAAAACAGGGGTGTTATTTTTACAAATAATGGATCCTCCGCCTAGGACTATTAAGTCATAGTTATCTATGTCATAATTTTTAGCCTGACTTCGTATAGTACCTTGCAGTTCCCAATTTTCATTTCCAAATGTCTCATCAAATTTTTCTTTGAAAAGATCCCACATTAACTCATCGCCAAGGTTTTTATGTCCGATCCAACCTATATATAAAATTTTCTTTTTTCCGTTAGAGATAGGATTAGACCCCTCCTTGAAATAGTCCTTAAAAAAGTTGTTATTATACGCAACACTTGGGTCATTAGGGATAAACTTCTCGGCCATTTTGTTATGTTCATACGATTTTTCCATATGTCCTAACTCCCAGTAACATAACACTAACTGTAGGTGGGGGAACCAAGTTGAATAAGCTGGTTGTTTAAACCCTCCATTATCTTTTTGTTTCGTGTTAATAGCAGTACCGTACCAAAAAATAGCACTTTGAAAATCTTTTTTTTCCATAAAATATCCACCTAGACGACAGCATACTTCTGGACGAGGTAAATCATATTGAAAAGATTTACATAAAGCATCTAATTCTTCATCTTTGTCACCAAGGCGACTATAGCAGTCAGACATATTGAGACAAGCCATTATTTCATCTTCAATCCATCCCTTTTTTGTTGCTAAAAATTCTTTATAGTAGAGGGTGGCTTTTTTATAGTGTTGATTGTCTTTCAATTCATTTGCATAATAATACAAATCTCTGGGTGAAAATGATTCTCCTCTCTTTAGCTTTTTTTCATAAATTCTTAGGTTTCGTCCCTCTTCAATGCTGGTGTTTTTCTTTTTATGTTTGTTATGAGTAATTGCAATATCAGAACTGATAATATTTCCAGAAACCTCTAAATACTCATGAACAACTCCATGCCATTTAAAATCTCTCTCACGTTTAACAAGACGGTTGCGACGCATGCTGAAAGCTGGGTTTTCATGCTCGTCAAAAGAGAGATGATAAAACATAGAAACTGCATCAACTGACGGATCCAAGTTCTTTTTCAGCTTTAGTAGTTTATTTAGGTCTTGCTCTTTTACAATATCATCTGCATCCAACCAAAGGATGTAATCCATCTTTGCATGACTAAAGACAAAATTTCTAGCAGCTGAAAAGTCATCTATCCACTCAAACTCGATAACTTTATCTGTATAGTTAGCCGCAATTTCTTTTGTCTTGTCTGATGACCCTGTATCAGCAATTATGATTTCATCACATGCTTCTTTTACACTTTCCAAACAATTGTGTAGTACTTCTTCTTCATCTTTAACGATCATACATAGGCTAATCGTTGCCACAGTATCCCTCCCAAATAAGGTCATATGTTTCTATTCTTATGCACTATATGCGAGGTAAACCCTTATGTGTGGGGAGGTGTAGGGGGTTTACTCAAAACCAACATTTCACCTAAATACTACTCACTACATAAACGCTCGTTAATAAAATATAGAAGGTTAAAATATCAATATCGGAGGTCGACATGATACAAGAACTGAAGTTAAAAGAGTTTAACAAACGACTAGAGCGTCTCCCTCTAGCGCAGAAACAACAATTGATTAAGAAGAATCAAATTGATTCATCAGAAAATCTTCATGTTGTATATGTGATGAGTCATGTTGGGGTAAGTGGAGGAGTAAAAGTTATATTTGAACATGTGAATCGTTTAAAGAAATCAGGTGTAGAGGTTTCGATCGTCTCTCATTTTGAAAAACCAACGTGGTATCCGATAGAGGCTGACTATATCCAGGTTCCATTTGATTTAGAGCTTGCTAAAGGGATTCCTGATTGCCAGGTCATTGTGGCTACGTATTGGGATCATATCCAAGCATGTGTTGAAACGGGGATTGCACCAGTTGTTTATTTTGAGCAAGGTGATTTTCATCTTTTTGAGTATGAAAAGATGAATGCTACATTAAAAAAATTCATTACAAAACAATTTGAATTACCTGAATTTATTTATACAGTATCAGAAAGCACTGCTCAATATATTGAAGAGATCTATAATCGGGAAGCCAAAGTTATCCATAATGCTATTGATGAGACGGTTTTTTCTGATCAAGTTGTAAAGTATGAAGCGAATAATCCTTATCTATTAATGGTGGGGGCAGAATCAGCGAAGTTTAAGGGAATAAAAGATATTATAGAAGCTTACCAGATAATAAAAGACACAGATCTGCAGTTAGATCTATATTGGGTTACTCCTGAGGAACCTAGTGGTGAAATGAAAAGCAAGGTGACTAAGTATTTTGTTCAACCAAATCAAGATACTATCGCTCAGCTATATAGAGGGGCGAGTGTGTATGTCTCAGGCTCACACTATGAAAGTTTTTCTTTACCTCCGTTAGAGGCAATGGCATGTGGGTGCCCGGTGGTTACAACTAATAATAAAGGGGTTATGGAATATGCTGTTCATGAAGAAAATGCTCTTATTTCTGAAATGAAGAGTTCGGGGGATATTGCTGAAAATTTAAAAGTGTTTTTTAAGGATAAATCATTACGAGAAAATCTTATCCAAAATGGTTTGTTGACAGCCAGGAAATATAGCTGGGATCAAATAACAAAAGAAGTACTGCATTTTTATAAGGCAATATCAAAATATAGAGTACTTCCTAAATGTAATTTAGACGAATGGGATATGATCCTAACAGAAAATATGTTTTTACAAGAAGAGGATTTTATGAAGTTTGAGAAGTTTATACAGCATTCTGAAGCTGATTTAGTACAGGTACCAGTCGTTTATAGTATGGATGATTCCCTTGAAGTGGCCCGCTGGGAGGTAGTTGCTAGTCGAAAACAACCTATGAATACTCGACTAGAAAAGTGTTATTGTCCTGTCTCACCTATTAATCCTCTTGCAGTTTTAGACAAAAAAGCTTATCAAGCGTTTTATAAAAGAAATTTTGATGAGGCAATTGATGAATTCACAACTCTTTTGAATGAGTCGGAGCAAATAAGAAAACCAATTTATTTTCGGTGGATCATTTTATGTTTATACCATCTTCAACGTAAGTATGAGGCAAAATCTAAGCTGCAAGACTGGGTTGAGCAGCATCATAATAAGCTTTCTTCTGAACTGGATTTCCTTTCGATTCTTTTAGATGGTAAAAAAGAACAATCTTTATATGAGAAAATTTGTTTGTTAGGGGATTCTGCTTCTTATCCTGAATTTATATTTAATATTAAAAATAAATTAAAGGAAATTATAAAATAAGAGGATTCAATTAAAAGGCATAGATGCTTGCATCTATGCCTTGTTTTAATTATTTTATTAAGTTGTTGGGCATTCTTACGAAATAGGTGGTGTAATATTGGTGAACGCTGACAAGAAGCAAGTAGATAATATTACTGTATTTCCTCCACTTGTAACTTTAACTAATCCTTCTACCACTTCTTCTATTGTAGCATTTCCAATTGTATTAAAGTTACCTGCACCTTCTGTTTGAATATCTACAATAGATTCTCCAATTTCTGCAAGTATATCTCTTGTGGCTTGCTCACAACAATCACAAAATCCTCCGTCTGAGTCCTCTGGTATAATTGATGGCAAATCTACATCGGCAAGATTAGTTCCGCTTAATCCAACTATTTTACAAATAGGAATTGCGCCTGAACCATCATTTACTATTACAAAATCACCTACAACTTCATTAATAGTGGCATTTGCTAATGAACCTAGTGCACTACGTTGAGTAGTACTAATATCAATATTTTCCGTATCTGGAGTAGCTAACATTTCTAATAGTTCTCTCATTGGATCTACACAACAATCACATTCATCTCTACCTCGTGGTCCGGTAGGTCCAGTAGGTCCAGTAGGTCCAATTGGCCCAGTAGGTCCAGTCGGCCCCGTAGGTCCAGTAGGTCCGGTAGGTCCAGTCGGCCCCGTAGGTCCAGTCGGCCCGGTAGGTCCCGTAGGTCCGGTAGGCCCCGTAGGTCCAGTAGGTCCGGTAGGTCCGGTAGGCCCCGTAGGTCCCGTAGGTCCGGTAGGTCCAGTCGGCCCCGTAGGTCCAGTCGGCCCCGTAGGTCCCGTGGCTCCGGTAGGTCCGGTCGGCCCCGTAGGTCCAGTAGGTCCGGTAGGTCCAGTCGGCCCCGTAGGTCCAGTGGCTCCGGTAGGTCCGGTAGGCCCCGTAGGTCCCGTAGGTCCGGTAGGTCCAGTCGGCCCCGTAGGTCCAGTGGCTCCGGTAGGTCCGGTCGGCCCCGTAGGTCCAGTAGGTCCGGTAGGTCCAGTCGGCCCCGTAGGTCCAGTGGCTCCGGTAGGTCCAGTCGGCCCCGTAGGTCCCGTGGCTCCGGTAGGTCCCGTGGCTCCGGTAGGTCCAGTTGGCCCAGTAGCTCCAGTAGCTCCAGTAGCTCCAGTAGCTCCGGTAGCTCCCGTAGGACCAGTCACCCCAGTTCCGGGTCCCGTAGGTCCAGTCGGCCCTGTGATTCCTCCTAGTGGAACTTGCTGCTTTTGAAGTAATTTAAGAGTAAAACATACACTCATCTTTTCTACAACGTTCCTAAAAACTCCTTCAAACTCTGGTCCACCTTGTATAGGCTTTCTATCTGTGGAAGCATCCATTTCGATGATCTTACTCGATAGTAGATCACAATAAGGGATTTCATTATAGAATTGTTGACTACCTTGATTGAATTGGGAGATATCCTTAGAAAGTAACTTATCTTTTTCGGGATATCCTTCAGGTAAAGATTGAGCGATTCTAAAGTTGAACTCTTTACGTTTATCAAATTGAATGTCTAAAGGACGTGTTATAAAGTCTTTAATCTCCGTTACACAAGTAAATGGAACATCAACTGTGAATGAACGTAAATCTGAATCAACGCATTTGTTAGATAGTCCTCTACGAACTGGTGTAGCATATTGAATATTTTTTCGTACAAACCCTTTAATAAATAGTTGATCACTAGGTACAAGCAAACGACACTGTACAATTTCGATTTGTTTCTTTATATCTTTGATTTCTAGTACATCTTCTGGAAACGTTATCTTGGCTTCTAAGTCCGTACATACTTCAACTTCTGCTAAGACAACAGGTATTTTACCTATTTGTGCATCTGGATTTACATCTGGTGCTACAGGTTTATTGCGACAATTGCTAAGAGAGGCTGATTGTTGACATGGCTTGTTCTCGTCATTAGTCATTACATCACTCCCTTTCATTTTTTGAGAACACGATATCTTATGCTTCTCAATGAAGAGAGGATTGGACGTATAATAGAAGACTTGTGCGGAAATTTGGCATTGGGGGAGTGGATAGCGAAGTATTATGGCTTATCTTCACTCCATTCATTCCCATTTTGAATTGTATATGCATACCTTGTTATAAAACTGTAAGGTGTGTTCAAAAAATGAATGAAAACTTTTCAGAGGAGATATCACTTCCAAAAGATACAAAACCTCATCGAAAATCAAATATTGAGTGGTGGTATAATTATGCCTTTCTTACTGGAGATCAGGGAGGCCAGTATGCTGTGATGACTTCTTTTTTTCGAGTAGGAGAAACGGGGTGTAGTAAAGGGCACTATCTAATCTTTACAATAATTGATTTGAACAAGAAAACAAAGCAGAACTTTTCAGTAATAGATACAAAGCTAAAGAATAATATGACTGCTATGTATCTACCGTTTTATTTATTATTAAACCCTAAAGATGTTCGAATGTGGAAACTGTATAAAAGTCTCCTGCTAGGTCGGATTCCAGCCCCACATTCTAAAATTGAAAAAGCTTCCATACAACAGAATCCTACTAAATTGATTTATGGGGATAATGAATTAACGTTTATGGGGGAAAAGGAAGACAGTTTTAAGATGCATATAACAGAAAAGGACTTACAGATTGATTTACAATTTACTCCTTTAAAACCTATCTCTTTAATTGGGGGAGATGGGAAACCAGATGATTTATATTACTATTCTTTTACTAGGAACCGTGTCGAAGGACAATTTCAAACGGATAGAGGAATAGAAAATGTGGAAGGTGTAGGTTGGTTTGACCATCAATGGGGGCGCGACTATGGATTATTAAAAGGTAATGGTTGGGACTGGTTTGGTCTTCAATTGGATGATGGTCGAGAACTCCTTTTAAATCAAATGCGATCCGGGAAAGAAACCTTTTCTCCTATGGCTAACCTAATAGAAAAGGATGGTTCTGTACGTTTCACAAGGAACATTTCTTTTATAGAAATAAACTTTTGGAGAAGCTTCCAAACAAATGCTCGCTATCCGATAGAGTGGAAGATCAATATACCTGAGTTTTCAATGGACCTACATGTGATGGCACTCTTTCCTAAACAGGAAATGCCTATTATTGGACCACTTCAGGCAATTTGGGAAGGGGTTTGTGATGTTTCAGGGGCAGAGATTACTTCAAATGAAGTTCATAAAGAGATACAAGGGAAAGGGTTTATGGAACTTGTAGGATATGCTTAAAATAAAGAAAAACTAGGCACCTTAAAAAAAGAAGGTGCCTAAATATATGAGAATAGATTTACTCGAATGTACCTTTTAGAATCGCTTCTACATCCTTGACCATCTGAAAAACCCCTGTTTAGAGGGACTTTTAGAAGAATACAGGAAGCTGTACTAAGTCTTGAATATTTCCATCTTTGGCGCTTCTCGTGTAAACCCACAACTCTCCCGTTTGTGTAGTAGGAGAATCATCAAATTCAATAGCAATGGAAAAAGAGCCATATGAAGGTGCCCCTGCTGAAGTCTGTATAGGAGCTTCATTTTTCACCACTTGATCTGCATCATCTACAATTCGGTAAAGAATTGTTCCTTCAAAAGCACGTGCATATCCCTTGAGTTGTTGGCCTGCCTGAATGGAAGTTCCAGGGAAGGGGCGAAATACAACGATGTTAACCGATGACGGTAATGGAACAATTAAGCGATAACCAGGATAAATCACGTCTGGAGAAAGACCAGGACGATCACGATTCGCTTCCATTAAGGTACTAAGAGGTAGACCAAACCTATGTGCAATTTTATAAAGTGTATCTCCTTGTTCCACTTCGTAAATAAATGCGGGAACTAATAGTTGCTGAGAAGGATAAATCATATTCGGGTCTTCAACTTGGGGGTTTATTCCTTGTAGCAAATCGACACTTGTATTATATCTTTGTGCATATTGATAAAGTCTGTCTCCTTGGCTTACAATTTGTTGGACTTGGTTTTTTCCGGGGGTTGTCAAAATTAAGACCTGACCAGGAAATATGAGCCCTGGATCTGTGATAGGAGCATAGATCGCATTTGATTGTACGATATCCTGTACGTTGCTCCCTGATCTATTAGCAATGGAATAGAGTGTGTCCCCCGATTCCACTGTGTAAATTAGGTGCGTACTATCAACGATAGGCATTTCACCACTCCCAATCTTTGATATCAACTCTTATTAAAGTATTCGTAAATATCTAAGTGGTGAAAATAAATGGTCATAGTCCCTAAACCCAAGCATCCTTATCATAGCCTCTTTGCTCCCAATAACCGGTATGCTCATGATCAATCAATTCAATTCGGTTTAACCATTTAACTGATTTATAGGCATACATTTTTGGAACAATAAGCCTGACTGGACCACCATTACGGTTCTCAATAAGCTGTCCATCCATGAGCATGGCCACCATGATATCTTCCCCCATCGCTTGTTCAATGGTTAAGGTATCTGTGTACACACCATCCTGAGAATAGAACTTCACATACCTTGCATCGCTGTTAATCCCTGCCTGATCTAGTATGTCTTTTAACTTAATACCTTCCCAAGTTACATCGTAGACACTCCATCCCGTTACACAATGAAAGTCTGATACTTGCACATTACGGTTAAGATCCACAAACTCTTTCCAATTCCATGATTGAGGATTATGAACGAAACCATCAATTTTAAATGAGAAATTTTCGTCATTCACTTCAGGCATAGAGGTGACTGAATAATAGCGAAATGTACCACTTCGTCCTCCGCCAATAGGAGGGTTAGAATGAGGTGATGGTTTTGGCATTGGTGTAAATAGCTCGGTCATTGGTAATGGTGAAGGTGTTTGAGATGCTGTTGGTGTGCTAAAGTATGGTTTTGCCCATTGGTAAATAAAAGGGGTGAAAACCACCGTAACGGCTGCTCCTGTTCCTCTTCGTAAAAATGTACGTCGGTTCATGATTGGATTCCATTTTTCGATAACAGGGCGTTCTTCCTGAAGTTTTTGGCGACGACGTTTTTCTGTAGCTTTAAACCACTGGCTACGAGTTATGCTGTGATAGATCAGGTAAGGAACTCCAATCCATGTCATTACATCATGAACAATAAGAGCAGCTGAACTGACTCTAGGACTAAAGCTGCGATGGTAGGTGAGTAGTAATCCGGAAATTATAAGAGCGATAAGAACGAATAGAACAAAAAATAGATTTAGTCGATTTGCTTTTTGTTTACGTAATGTTTGTAAGTGGCGTGCCAACTTAGGGCCGTAAAAAAGGATAGGAAGAATACTTACAAAGCCAATCCAAATATGCCAATCTTTCACCCAAATACGAACTTGTGGCAGCCATTGGCGGAATTCGGAAGAGACAAGAATCAATCCTGTTAACGCAAGAACAGTAAACAGGATTGCATTCCAATGGTGAAGTTGCTTGAGTTTGAGCATAAGCTTTTTTTGTCTTTTAAAAAAGATACTCTTATCCAATCGAACCACTCCCTTCATCAATTGGTAGCCTTATCGAGAATGTAGAACCTACACCTAAGGTACTTTCAACTGAAATTTTACCTTTATGTGCTTATACGATATGTTTGGCAATGGCTAACCCGAGCCCTGACCCGGCATATTTTGGGTTGCGAGAAGTTTCCACCCGATATGTTCGGTCAAAAATGAGCGCTTGATGTTCTTGTGAAATCCCTTCCCCACGATCCTCCAACTCAATCAATACGGTGTGCTTTTCATAAGTAATACGAATATCGATATCCGTATCAGCTTTAGAATGACGGAGTGCATTATCTAGTAAATTAATCATTACACGTTTTATTTTTTCCCGACCCATAAATACGTCCTTTATGCGTTTAGGGAGGTCAATGTTAACCTCTCGACTTTGTTCTTCTAAAGTAAATCGCTTATGCTCCATAACCTCTAGTAACCATTGATCAATAGCGATACATTCCATGTTCAACTCCATTTGTCCTGAATCGTAAATAGACAGCTCGAACAACTGTTGAATCATCTGACCAAGGCGTTCTACTTCAAGAGAGATATAGATTGTTTCTCCATGTTGATGCTACCCCCCCTTTTGTGTTCTTTCTATCATCATAGCATGAACAAACCAGGGGGGAAGAAAAGCTTTACTGTTCATCCATTGAGTCATCATCTTCCATGTCATTGTTCATGTCATCATTCATATCGTCTTTGTTTTCCATTTTATCTTTATTTTCCATGTCAGAGCCATCACCATTCATTTCAGAATCTTGGTCATCCATGTTTTTGTCCTTCTCCATATTTTGTTCCTCACTCATATCATCCTTGTTATCCATATCGGATTCATCTTGATTCATGTCTTCATCCATATTTTCTTCACTGTTCATATCTTCTTGTTCACCGTTCATTTCTTCATCACCACCAGAACTACATGCAGAGAGAGTAAACATCGTCATTAGTTCTAAAATTATCGTTAATCTTTCATAGATTTCAACTCCTTTTATTGATTAATAGTCAGTTTAACCAACAAGACTTACATATCGCTTAACGAACCCTTACAAAAGTATTAAATATATTTTTGCTAAGTTATTGTCATAATCTATTCAACTTCGATACTCTATGATAAGTAAAATCTATGA
Organism: Pontibacillus sp. HMF3514; assembly: GCF_009858175.1. Taxonomy (GTDB): domain Bacteria; phylum Bacillota; class Bacilli; order Bacillales; family BH030062; genus Pontibacillus. The sequence continues at coordinate 3,901,563 of NZ_CP047393.1, read as the reverse complement.
TAAAATAGAACTAAGAAAGATATCACTATTAAAGATTGGAGGGCTCCTCATGAAAAAGAAGATCCTCGTAGCTTATGACGGTAGTGATCTAAGTAAAAAAGCTGTGAAAGAAGCGGAAAGACAAGTTCTTGAATCAGCCGAAACAGCCGTTCATGTGATTTCTGTGGTGAAGCCAACTGGACCTGTCACAAATGCCAACGTGACCCGTCAAATTGGTGATGAACTGAAGAAACAGTATGAAGAAGATATGGCAAAGATTAAAAGAGAGATTGAAGATGATGGGGTTTTTGTCACGACAGATGTAATCGTTGGAGAGCCAGAACAAAACCCTGCAATAAGCATTACCAAATATGCTGAATCACATGACATGGATTTAATTATTGTTGGAAGTCGTGGGCTGGGAAATGTGAAAAAGCTTTTCCTTGGTAGTGTCAGCAATAATGTTGTGCAACATGCGAAATGTCCAGTTCTTGTTATTAAATAGTTTTCGGGTAGAGAATGATAGAAAAATTAAATGAATAAACAGAAAAAGTCCGCATATGCGGGCTTTTTTAATTATTATTCTCATGATAGACTTCAATTTAGAATGTTGAAATCGTTACCATAGGAGCGTGACTTCATGCGAGAGATTATTGAAAACCACAGACATGACTTATTTGACACCTTTTTTGAGAGTGGAAACTTTTGCATTGTTATCGTAGATCAAGTCGGGTTCATTTCATATATGAATGAAAGTTATTGTAGATTTTTAAACGTTGAAAAATCAAATGTTATTGGAAAGCATGTATCTGACGTTATTGAGAACTCCCGTATGCACATTGTCACGCAAACCGGAGAAGAAGAGATTGCAGACCTTCAATATATTCGTGGCAGTTATATGATTGCAAATCGCGTACCTCTCCGATCAGAAGGGGAGATCGTAGGAGCACTTGGGATGGTGCTGTTTCGTGATACTGAAGAATGGCTGAAGATGAACAGTCACATTCGGGATCTCTTACTAGAATTGAAAGCCTATCGATCCCAACGCAATCAACAAAACGGTGCTACTTACTCTCTTCATCATATAATAAGCAGATCACAAGAATTAGAGCGGTTAAAGGATAAAGTGAAAAAAATTGCGCCGGGAGATGTATCGATTCTTCTTAGAGGTGAAAGTGGCACAGGGAAAGAATTATTTGCACATAGTATTCATCACCTCAGTGAACGTAGTACCAAGCCTTTTGTAAAAGTGAACTGTGCTGCAATTCCTGAACACCTTTTAGAATCAGAGCTTTTCGGCTATCAGGAAGGTGCTTTCACAGGTGCTAAAAAAGGCGGAAAGCCCGGTAAGTTCCAGTTGGCAGATGGAGGCACATTGTTTTTAGATGAGATTGGTGATATGCCACTAAATGCTCAAGTGAAAATTCTCCGTGCTCTCCAAGAAGGGGAAGTCGAAGCTGTAGGAGCAGTTAAACCTCAAAAGGTGGATGTCCGAATCATTGCATCAACGCACCAGCCATTAGAGGAGTTGATTCTATCGCAACACTTTCGAGAGGATTTGTTTTATCGAATTAATGTTGTCCAATTTCGAATCCCTCCTCTTCGTGAGCGCAGAGAAGATATTCGTCTATTATCAAAATCTTTACTTCACAAAGTGACAGAACGAATCGGTAAACGCGTTATTGATTTTGATGAAGATGTGTATGAGAGTCTGAAGCAGTATCACTGGCCTGGTAATATTCGGGAGTTAGAAAATGTGATTGAATCTGCTGTACATTTGACGAGTACAGAGGTCATTGGTATTGAAGACCTTCCTGATCACATTCAACCGAATCCTTATTTAGGGCAGGAAGATGATAGTTTGAAAGAAATTATGGAGCGTACAGAAAAGCAAGCCATTGAACGGGCCATTAAAAGGGTAAATGGAGATAAAACAAAGGCTGCTGAACAATTAGGAATCGGGAAATCAAGTCTTTATGACAAAGTGAAAAAGTATGGACTATAGCCATTCCGGAAAATCGGAGAACCATTCCGATATTCTGGAATGGTTCTTTTTCACCCTTTTGTGTAAGGGTTTACATACTGGGGTGATAATAAGATTGAGCTTTTTCCGGGATTTCGGAATGAGTTTGTCTAATCAAAATCTTAAAAAACACCAACAAGAAAGCGTTTTCTTAATTATTGAAAGTTGGCATGATTTTTGCATGAGTATAGGGTGAAGGGAGTGGAAGATGGATGAAAGACATTTATACATCATTTCAAGAAGCAGTAAAAGATATAGAGGATTATTCAACAATTATGGTGGGAGGATTCGGACTTGTAGGAATTCCGGAGAATTTAATTCTTGCATTAGTTGAATCCAACGCCAAACATTTAACGGTGATTTCAAATAACTGTGGCGTAGATGACTGGGGTCTTGGGTTACTACTCCAAAACAAGCAGATTGATAAAATGATCGGATCTTATGTAGGTGAAAATAAAGAATTTGAACGTCAGGTGATAGAAGGTGAGCTTGAAGTAGAACTCGTACCCCAAGGAACATTAGCAGAACGTATTCGAGCGGGTGGAGCTGGCATCCCTGCCTTTTATACTCCAGCTGGCGTTGGTACTCCAATCGCTGAAGGAAAAGAAGTTCGAACATTTGATGGGAAAGAATATCTTCTTCAAACAGGCTTAACAGCTGACTACAGCCTTGTAAGAGCAGCTAAAGGTGACAAACACGGAAACCTTATTTATAACAAAACAGCACGTAACTTTAACCCAATGATGGCAGCTGCAGGTGCAACGACCATTGCAGAGGTTGAAAAGTTAGTAGAACCAGGCGCTTTAGACCCGGACCAAATCCATACTCCAGGTATCTATGTGCAGAGCTTAATTGAAGGTCAACAAGAAAAACGTATTGAGCGCTTAACACTAGCGAAACAAGCTTAACAGGAGGAGATTAATATGGCAGTAAATTTAGATAAAGCAACGGTTCGCGAAAAGATTGCGAGACGAGCTGAGCAAGAAATTGAAAGCGGTTTCTATGTAAACCTAGGGATTGGAATGCCGACGATGGTAGCGAACTACATTCAGCCGGGTAAGCAAGTGGTACTTCAATCTGAGAATGGGTTGCTAGGGATTGGACGCTCTCCATACGAAGAAGAAGTTGATCCAGACCTTATTAATGCTGGTAAAGAAACCGTAACAGCTTCTATTGGAGCATCTTATTGTGATAGTGCTGAGTCATTTGGCATGATTCGCGGACAGCACTTAGATCTAGCTATTTTAGGCGGGATGGAAGTATCTGAGACTGGTAATCTAGCTAACTGGATGATCCCGGGAAAGATGATTAAAGGTATGGGAGGCGCTATGGATATTGTTCATGGTTCCAAAAAAGTTGTCATCATTATGGACCATGTAAATAAATATGGAGAGCCAAAAATCCTTAAAGAATGTACGCTACCGTTAACAGGTAAGGGTGTTGTTAATCGCATTATCACGGATCGTGCTGTGATTGACGTAACCAAGGACGGACTTGAGTTAGTTGAAGTTGGAGAAGGTTGGACGATTGATGAAATTAAAGAATGCACCGGAGCAGAATTAAAGGTGTGTGAGGATCTTTACGAAACAAAGCGTTAACGTTTAGGGGGACATGAGAATGGTTGAAAACAAAGTAGTATTCATAACCGGTTCCGCGAGCGGGATTGGTTATGAAATTGGTGTTGAGTTTGCTGAGAAAGGCGCGAAAGTTGCGTTAAGTGATATTCAAGAGGACAAAGTACAAGAGGTTGCAGATCGACTGAAAAACATGGGGTATGACTGCATTGGCTTAAAATGTGATGTAACGAAAGAAGAAGATATTCAAAATGCCATCGATAAAACAGTCGAACAGTTTGGTCGTCTAGATGTACTTATTAATAATGCAGGGTTACAGCATGTTTCTTCGATTGAAGACTTTCCCACTGAGAAATTTGAGTTCATGACAAAGATAATGCTGACTGCACCATTTATTGCTACAAAGCACGCCTTTCCAATTATGAAAAAGCAGGGCTTTGGCCGAATTATTAATATGGCATCGATTAATGGACTGATTGGTTTTGCAGGAAAAGCAGCTTATAACAGTTCAAAGCACGGGGTGATCGGTCTTACAAAAGTATCTGCGCTTGAAGGTGCGGAGCATGGCATTACAGTCAATGCAATCTGCCCTGGTTATGTAGATACACCTCTTGTGCGTAATCAACTTGAAGATCTAGCGAAGAACCGTGACGTATCTTTAGAGAAAGTGCTTGAAGATGTCATCTATCCGTTAGTTCCACAAAAACGTTTATTAGAAGTGAAAGAAATAGCGGATTATACAGCATTTCTTTCAAGTGACAGTGCAAAAGGCGTTACAGGTCAGGCAGCCGTTTTGGATGGCGGTTACACAGCTCAATAAAGAAAGGGGAAACACAACATGACTAACGTTTATATTTTAGAAGGAGCTCGCACACCTTTTGGTAGTTTTGGTGGAGCATTAAAAGATGTTGATCCAACGCAGCTAGGCGTAACAGCAAGTAAAGAAGCCATTCAACGTAGTGGGGTGAAAGCATCAGATCTTGATTTTTCTGTGCTCGGTAATGTCATTCATTCAACCAAGAATGCTCCTTACTTGGCGCGACACGTAGCATTGCAGTCTGGACTAAATATTGAGAGTCCAGCACTTGCCGTGAACCGTTTATGTGGTTCAGGCCTTCAATCAGTCGTATCAGCGGCTCAATCGATCATGCTTGGAGAAGGTAAGGCAGCACTAGCTGGTGGAGTAGATAGCATGAGTTTAGCTCCTTATGCATTACGAGGTAGTCGTTTTGGCACAAAGCTCAGTACACCACAAGTTGATGACATGCTTTGGGCTGCTTTAACAGATGAGTATATTGGTGAAGGTATGGGCGTTACAGGTGAGAACTTGGCAGATAAATACGAGATTTCTCGTGAAGACCAAGACGCATATGCTGCACAGAGTCATCAAAGAGCTGCAGCTGCAAGAGAGAGTGGAAAGTTTGCAGAAGAAATTGCTCCTGTGGAAGTGAAGTCTCGCAAAGGTACAAAAGTAATCGATACAGATGAGCATATTCGTGAAGATACGACACCAGAAACGTTAGCTAACCTGAAGCCTGCGTTCAAAAAAGATGGGTCCGTAACTGGTGGAAATGCTAGTGGGATCAATGATGGCGCTGGAGCGGTTGTTTTAGCTGGCGAAGATTTTGTTCAAGAAAAAGGTCTAAATCTTCTAGCTAAAATTGTTTCCTGGGGTGTAGCAGGTGTAGATCCATCTATCATGGGAATTGGTCCAGTTCCAGCTATCAAAACGGCTCTAGCTAAAGCGAATCTATCATTAGAAGATATGGATCTTATTGAAGTGAATGAGGCATTTGCTTCTCAGTACCTATCAGTAGAAAAAGAGTTAGGTCTAGATCGAGACAAAGTAAATGTGAACGGTGGTGCGATTGCGCTTGGTCACCCAGTCGGTGCGAGTGGTACACGAGTTCTCTACACGCTTGTTAAAGAGTTGAAACGTAGAGGGGAGCGTTATGGTGTAGCTTCACTTTGCATTGGAGGCGGTCAGGGAATCGCAATGGTTGTAGAAGTTCAGTAAGCTCTTAAGATCATCTTGAACGAACATAAATACAGGGGGAAAAAGCATGTTTGGTATTTTACTTGGACTTGTTGTCCTGATGGTACTGGCCTATTTAGGCTGGTCCATTATCTGGATTGCACCGATCTCAGCGGGGGTCGTTGCACTTACAGGTGGATTGGATTTATTAGAAGCTTATAAAGATACGTATATGGGTGGATTTGTTTCATTCGCAAAGTCATGGTTCCCGGTATTCATGCTTGGTGCCATTTTTGGTAAGTTGATGGAAGACACAGGCATGGCTCGATCTGTTGCTGTGGCTATGACAAAAGTTATCGGTACACAGCGCGCTATTCTGGGAGTACTTGCTTCCGCAGCTGTTTTAACATACGGAGGTGTTAGTTTATTCGTTGTGGTATTTGCGGTGTATCCATTAGCGATTTCTCTATTCCGTGAAGCAAATATTAGTCGTAAGCTTATTCCAGCGACCGTAGCATTAGGTGCATTTACGTTTACGATGACGGCGTTACCAGGTACACCTCAGATTCAAAACCTGATTCCAATGGAGTATTTCAAAACAACACCTACAGCAGCACCAGCAATGGGAATTATAGCTGCAATCATCATGGCTGTTGGAGGTTATCTATACCTGCGTTGGCAAGAGAAGAAGTTGAAAGCAAATGGCGAGGTGTTTACCGAGCCGAAAGATACTTCGAATTTAAAAGTGGACGACAAGGTGCCGCATTGGCTATTATCTTTCTTACCACTATTAACAGTACTCATCACATTAAATGTGTTTGAATTAGATGTTATCACTGCGCTTATCTTAGGAATATTACTTATTATGGCGTTAAATATCTCAAAATTCAAACGGTTTGTTACCGCAATTAATAGTGGTGCAAGTGGTTCTGTAATTGCGATTATTAATACAAGTGCAGCAGTTGGTTTCGGTACAGTTGTGCGTGCAGTGCCAGGTTTCGAAAAATTAACGGAATTATTAATGGGCGTAAAAGGACATCCATTAATTTCAGAAGCGATTTCTGTTAACATCCTTGCTGGAGCGACAGGCTCTGCATCAGGTGGTATGGGAATTGCATTAGAAGCACTTGGTGATAAGTATTATGAAATTGCCATGAATACTGGTGTAAGTCCAGAAGCCTTCCACCGTGTGGCATCTTTATCCTCGGGTGGACTAGATGTACTTCCTCACAACGGAGCGGTTCTTACGTTATTTGCGATTACAGGTATGACGCACAAAGACAGCTACAAAGATATTTTCGTCGTTGGTGTACTTATTCCGATTATCGCTCTTGCGTTTGTGATTATGCTTACAGCGATTGGAATTTTATAAGTTTGAAATGAACCAGGTCATCTACTTCAGATGGCCTGGTTTTTCATTCTGAAATAGACATCACTGCAAAAGAAGTGTGAGGGCTTTACGTATCATCCCTCACACTTTTAATTAAGTTATTTTTGATCAGCTTCATAAACCAGTCCAAATTGTCTCCGAGCTTCCTCCATAACATGGCTTGTCTCAAGAGAGCGTTCCCATGTGTTCACGCTAGATTCCTGCTCACCCTTTTGTACCAAGCTCACAAACTCTTGAACTTCATAAGCCATCGGAGGTAAGGGGGTTTTCACTGTAATATCTTCTGTAGAACCATCTCGCCAATGAACCTTAACTTCAGTCGGTTCTCCCATATGGTTAAACACAATTGTTCCATCTTCCCCTTGAATCTCACATGGCGCATATGAGGTGCTAATTTTGGAATGGGATACGACAGCTTCCATTTCTGAGTAAATTGCAACTACGCTTCCTTCGCCATCGACTCCAGAAGAGAGCATTACGGCATTTGCCCTCACATTATTGGGTTCTCCAAACAACGTAATCATGGGATACAACCCATATATTCCTAAATCCATAAGGGATCCGTTTGAGAACTTAGGATTAAATGCATTCAATACTTCCCCGCGGCGGTAAGCGTCATATCGAGAGGAGTATTTTGAAAACTGGACAGCGTAACGTCGGATGGTGCCAATACGCTTCATGTTTTGTTGGATTTGCTGAAAGTTTGGTAAAAAAGTCGTTTTCATGGCTTCCATTAAGGTAACGCTATTACGTTTAGCAGCATCAATCATTGTTTGTACCTCAGATGAATTAGAAGCAAAAGGTTTTTCGCACAACACATGTTTTCCATGATCCATCATGAGTACAGATTGTTCCACGTGAAACGAGTTTGGACTAGCGATGTAAACAGCATCAATGGCTTTACTCTTCGCTAGCTCTTCTAAACTTGTGTAGGTATGATGAACATTATATTGATTGGCAAACTCTTCTGCTTTGGAAGTTGTACGAGAATAAATCGCACATAATTCAAAGCCTTCCACTTGTTCAGCCGCATGTAGCATGGTTTTTGTTATGTTATTTGTACCGATAATTCCAAATCGAACCACGATATTCACTCCAAGTTCTAGTATCATTTACGCTATTATTTTAACAGAATTCACACAAAAGAGGGATTTAACCATAGGTATAGAAATATATTTGGATGTGAATGAAAACGATAATCATAAAGGGAAGAGAGTATGAACCAAAACATAAGGATTACTTATAAAGCTCTTCAAATAGATGATATGTTGCCCAATTTGTTGAAGGACTTCAATCGTTATCAAGAAACCAATAAAGTCTGGTATAAAGCCGGAGTGCAATACTTAACAAAACAAGATTCTTTTAGGGATGAGTGGAATCTTGAGAAGAAACGAGAGGTCGTACAAAACTTAAAGCAGTGTATTCAAAGAGGTGGTTATGTAGTTGGAGCTTTTCATAACCAGAAAATAATTGGATTTGCTAATGTTGATGTAGAACGGTTTGGCTCAAATGCTCAATATGTTGAATTACCCTATATTCATGTATCTAACGAGTTTCGAGGGTGTGGCATTGGGAAAGTTCTATTTAAAAAAAGTTGTGAAGCGGCTAAGAGATCAGGTGCGACTAAGCTTTATATTGCTGCACACCCCGCAGTGGAAACTCAATGGTTTTATAATTCAGTAGGATGCACTTATGCTGAAGAAGTAAATGAGGCTATATTAAGGAAAGAACCATTAGACCTGCAGTTGGAGTGTCGCCTATGAACTCGATAAAAATAAAACCTGTAGTGGTATATATTCTCATTATCTTTCCGGTTCTAGAAGGGGTCTATTTTTCCTTAAAGAAAATGAATATATGTTTATAGGTGATTTCACAAAGCAATCAACAAAACCCAAGCTGTCACATATGACGCCTGGGTTTTGTTGATTTTATTACGTTACCAGCCCATCATTCCAGTTCTAGTTTGTTGTTCATGTTCGTAGTTATGCGGCATTTGATCAAAATAATCCTCGTTGTGTTCAGGTTGGCGTTGTCCACCATCTCCATGACAATCCTTGAACATTTGTTCAAAATCTTCATTTTCAAAATTCGGATGTATGTCCTTCATAATGGGAAGCATTTCTTCAAAAATAATTGGATGTAAGAAGTTGGAGTTTGTTGTATTACCTTCATTCTCGCTAGTACCATGTGCAAAAGCTGAAGTTGCAATACCTACTACTAATACGGCTGTAAATAAGCCAGCAATTCGTTTTTTCATAATTCTCAACCCCTTTCTCTTTCTATCTTTATTATAAACCATATTTGAGGGGGTTCTTTATTGGTTCTTTTAACATTTTGTGAACCTTTAGGGGTATTTGCTAATTGAGCGGCAAGAGCATTAGGAGCAACAGGGACGTTCGTGAATGAAACTGAACTTGCTCGAGAAGGTGCACGGTTATATCGAACATTAGTTGATTCGTCTTCGCTATCTTTAAAACTCGATGGGGTAAAGCGAGATAGTTATCATAATGAATTACTTACAAGTACACTCTCTTCGGAAAACAGTCCGATGAGGGAGAACAATTGGTCATGAAATTAACAAGTTAATAGAGATAAAAATGAAAAGCAGACAATTATTGCTTTTCATTTTTTTAATACTTCATTAATACTTATTAACCCTTTTCTAAAACTCTATCAATAATTGAACATTATGATGAAGTTGTATTAGATTAATAAGGAGGATTTAAGATGTTTAGTAAAAAAGCTTCGTTAAAAGTTCTATCAATTGCTGCAGCGGCTTCTATTGCAGTAGGAAGTTTTGCAGGATTGAATACTTCTGCTGAAAAAGCAGATAAGGTAAAAGAAAATAATAGTGAAATTAAGAACGTTATTTTCTTAATTGGAGACGGAATGGGCCCATCATATACAACGGCTTATCGTTATTTGAAAGATGATCCATCTACTCCTAAGATGGAGGCGACAGGATTTGATCCATACCTTGTGGGGATGCAAAAAACGAACCCAGAGGATCCTAAGGAAAACATAACGGACTCCGCTGCTGCAGGAACCTCAATGTCTGCAGGTATTAAAACCTATAATGGTGCTATTGCGGTAGACAATGATCAATCAGAAGTGAAGACTGTTTTAGAGCAAGCGAAAGAAAACGGAAAAGCAACAGGTTTAGTTGCAACGTCTCAAGTCAACCATGCTACTCCTGCTGCTTTTGGTTCACATGATGAAGATCGTCATGACTATAATGAAATTGCAGATGATTATTTTGACCTTAAAGTGGATGGAGAGCATCAGATCGATGTCATTCTCGGGGGAGGAACGAAGTATTTCGACCGAGATGACCGTGATTTAACGAAAGAGTTCCAAGAAGATGGCTATAGTTACGTTACGAATGAAGAAGAGCTTATGAATGATGATAACGAACAAGTCCTTGGTCTATTCGCTAAAAAAGGTCTTCCAAAAATGATTGACCGTACAGAAGAAATCCCTTCTCTTGAAGAAATGACGAACAGTGCACTCGATCGTCTAAGTAAAGACAAAGATGGCTTCTTCCTAATGGTTGAAGGCAGTCAAATTGACTGGGCTGGTCATGGAAATGATGTTGTTGGTGCCATGAGTGAAATGAAAGATTTCGAAAAAGCATTTAATGCAGCCATTGAGTTTGCCAAGAAAGACAAGCACACACTTGTTGTAGCTACAGCAGATCACTCTACAGGTGGTTTAAGTATTGGGCGTGATGGTCCTTACGTATTTAACCCTCAAGCTATTAAAGATGTAAAACGTACTCCAGAGTTTATGGCTTCTGAAATTGAAGAAGGTGGAGAAGTTAAGGAAGTATTAAATAAGTACACAGAGTTTGAAGTCACAGAAGAAGAAGTTCAACAAGTTGAAAAAGCTAAAGAGAAGCTATCTGAAGATAAATACGCTCTAATTGATGCTATTGCGGAGATATTTAATGTCCGCGCTCGTGCTGGTTGGACTACAGGTGGCCATACGGGTGTAGATGTTCAAGTATATGCTTATGGTCCAGGAAAGGAAATGTTTACTGGGCTTACAGATAATACGGATCAAGCTAAAAGCATCTTTAAGATTCTTGAACAAGGGAATAGTAAAAAAGAAAAAAAATAAATAGAATGTGTGAAGAGCCTCGGTTTATACCGGGGCCTTTTAATTTAAAGAGGACTGCCCTAGATAGACAGTCCTCTAATGAATATGCTTACTTAGTATTGAACAGCATCATAAGAATTGATTCTGCCGTGTTCGAAATACGTACCCGTACCGGAGATTTCATCTGCAGACTGTTCAATAGCTTGTCTAATTTCAGAGTTACTACGGCCTTGTGCTGCTAGAAGACCAGCTAGTCCTGCTACATGAGGAGACGCCATAGAAGTTCCAGACATATAAGCATAACCATTGTTCGGAACTGTAGAAGCAATATCTACACCAGGTGCAGTTACATCAACCCATGTACCGTAATTAGAGAAAGAAGCTACCTGATCGTTCTGATCAACAGCGCCTACAGCAATTACATTACTATAAGAAGCGGGTTCAAATGTTGTAGATACACCATCATTTCCTGCAGCAGCTACAAGTGTAGAACCGCTATTCCATGCATAATTAACGGCGTTCTGTAATGTAGTTGTACTACAGTCACATCCAAGTGAAAGGTTAATGACCTCAGCTCCAACATCAGCAGAATACGTAATGGCATCCGCTATATCATCTAGTGAGCCACTTCCATTTTCGTCTAGAGCACGTACAGCAATAATTTCTGTATTCGGAGCCATTCCAGCAATCCCTCTAGAATTGTTCGTTTCGGCAGCGGCAATCCCAGCAACATGTGTACCGTGGTTATTTAAGTCCATTGGGTAATAATCATTATCCACGAAGTCATACCCTCGTAGTGTTTTGCCATCTAAGTCAGGGTGGTAATAGTCTACACCAGTATCAATAACAGCAATTTCTTGTGAGCTGCTTCCTCGTGTAATATCCCAAGCGTAGTTAGTATATGTGTTTTGTGGGCCATATTGATAGCCTTCATAGTAAGTATCATTAGGAGTCCAAGCTACATTAAAAATATAGTTAGGTTCAGCATAATCAACTAAAGGGTTTTTACTCAGTGCTTTTACAACTGCTTCAACATTTCCAACTTTTAAAACGTCAAAGCTAGATTTAACTGCATCGTTATCAGGGATCAAGTTTGCACCTACATTTTCAAGTACCTTTTCTTTGGCCTTTGATTTTACATCGTCCTTAAATTTAACAATGACCTCTCCTTTTACAAATGCCCCTTTTTCTTGCTGTACATTAATGTCACCGATCTTCTTTGGTTCTTTGATATCATCACTAGATGCGGCATCTGCAAATACTGGGGAGACCATCATCGAAATGGCTAAAGATAAACTAGCAATCTTTTTTAACTTCATAAAAATATTCCTCCTTTAATAGATTTAATGTCATATTAGGCTAAAATAAAGGATTTTCCTACCTCTTTTGTTTGGGAAAAGGGGGCGTTATCGAGGGAGATAATTATGGATGAAATACTTTGCTTTGTGAAAAAATATAAAAAGAGAGGATTTCGATGGTAGATTTTTTAAAAAAAATAGGATATATAGACTAGGTGATGAAGGTCAATTCTGGTTTATGTATGTTATAACCTATTTTTATTTCCTTGTTTTCCCTATCATTTAAGGTCTTTACATAAACGAAGAAGCACAGAGGATACTCTGTGCTTCTTCCATATCTCTTAACTAGACTGTTTTTTCTTCCAATGAGCATAATCATGGACTGCAATTCCTGAAAATGCTCTGTTATTCTTAAAGGAATTTCTCAGTTGTTTTAGCTCCTGACTCATGTGCCCAGGTTCAGTGCTGTAAAAGGTAGTATGCTTTCCTTCATCTGTATCAATGATGTTTACCCCAATTACCACAGATTTGTCTTGTTTGTCGGCCTCTTTCACAATAGGGGTTGCAATTTGGCTGATTCCATTATTTCCTTCTGCATAATTGCGGTAAGCCATAAGAGTCATTGAATCATAATGTTTTAGCATCCACTGACTTAGGCTCATGGACTTGCCAGGAACATTCAACTTATGAATCCAAAAAGGAAAATCACCGCTGACTGTAAGGTTTGTGTCTTGTTTTGCTTCTTCAATAAGGTGTACAGAATTCATCATCCATTGTTCCATAACCGACTCTTTATCTTCCTTCCAAGAAGGGAGGAGGTATGGCTCAATGTCTACATGAATTCCCTGGAATTGTTCGTTTTGTTCAACCATTTGATTATAGTTTTTTATCTTTGAAACAAAGTTTGTTAAATCCTTTTGTTTAGAGGTGAGCGCCCAATATGGGTCTCCACCAAGAGCATAAACTTGAATATCTTTTTGACTAGCTTTTTGAATAAAGGAACGATAATCCTGGACGGAAAATTGTTTCGAGCTCACGTGAACGTAAATTAAGTTCACGTCTTGTTCATTAGCAAACGAAACGATTTCTTCAGGTTGTTTTGCGATCTTTTCCTCATCCCAAATCCAAGTTGCTTTTACTTGATCATTTGTCTGATCTGGATTATGAAGTATACTAATCGCCCCAATCAATATATAAACAACAACGACAATTACTAAAATGTTTGGTCTTTTGATGATTTTCTTGATGGAATTCATATAGATCTCCCTTTTATGAGTAAGAAAGTTTTAGCTCTTAGATGTCTATCTCCAGCTCGCTGGAGCTTTTCTTATGATCCGAGTGGGATGCTACAAACGTCATTAGTCATAGAGAAATTGTGAATCTTCATTTGATCTTTTACATCATAATCAAGTAAGTCAACATCAGGTCCAATGACACAATGCTTCCCAATACGGGTTTGTCCACGTAGATGAGTGCGTGGTTCAATCGTAGTGTCTCTTCCAATTACAACATCTGCTTCAATGAAGGTTGTCTTTGGGTCTACAATCGTAACGCCATTCTTCATATGCGTTTCTAGGATTCGTTGTTGCATAATCTGTTCAGCTTTGGATAACTGAATACGATCATTGATGCCAAGTCCTTCATCAACATCTTCCATAACGGATGCAGAGATGGTGTGTTGTTTGTTCTGAAGGATCTCGATAACATCTGGAAGATAGTATTCACTTTGATTATTATTTGAGTCTACTTCTTGTAGAGCAGAGAAAAGTAGCTGATTATCAAAGCAGAAAATCCCAGTATTCACTTCTTGTATTTCTTTTTCATCTTCGGTTGCATCTTTTTGTTCGACAATGCGTTTCACATTTCCTGAAGCATTTCGAACAATGCGTCCGTAACCAGAAGGATCTTCAGGAAGCATGGTTAAAATTGTACCTGCTGCATTTGTCTGGTGATGGTGTTTTAATAAATAATCTAGCGTCTTTTCTGTGATAAGTGGTGTATCGCCTGTGATGATTAGAGTAGTACCTTCTTTATCACCAAGAAGCTCTTCGCTCATTTTAACCGCATGCGCTGTTCCTAATTGTTCTTCTTGTACAGCGTATTTAACGGATTGGCCAAGTTGTTCTTGAATCATTTCTTTTTTATGGCCAACAACGGTTACAATCTCGTTCGTGTTTAAGTTCTTTAAATGATCTGTAATATGCTCAACCATAGGTTTTCCGCATACAGGGTGCAGAACTTTCGGTAAATCTGACTTCATTCGAGTGCCTTTACCAGCTGCTAGTACAACTGCATATGTGGAGTGCATAAGAAATCCTCCTTTATCCTTCGAGCTTTAGTTCGTATTTTGTTGATAGAAAGGTTGTAAGCTTTGGATCATTTCTGTGATGATTTGGTCCTCTTCGATGATATTGTTCCCGCTTACTTTATCATTGATATGCTGTAAGATTGTTTGAAGTCCTCGTTCATCTAGTTTTGTATTATTCATGATCCGCACCACCTTAATAGATTTATAGTTTTGCTTGAGGATTACGACATAAGCAATATCTCACTAGATATTGCTTATGAAGAATACTCAGTTTAGCTTTTATTCAACTGTTACACTTTTAGCTAAGTTTCTTGGCTTGTCTACGTCATTGCCTAATCCAAGAGCTGTGTAATAAGAGATTAGCTGTAATGGAACCACGGATAGAAGTGGCGTAAATAGGGACTGTGTTGCTGGGATGTAGCACGTTTCGTCTACATATTGCCAAATGTTTAAGTTTCCTTCCATTGCTAGTCCTAGCACTTGTGCGCCACGTGCTTTTAGCTCTTTGATATTTCCTAGCATTTTGTCGTAAAGTTCTTCTTGTGTGTTAAGTGCAATCACTGGGGTACCTTCTTCAATAAGAGCAAGGGTACCGTGCTTAAGTTCACCAGCTGCATATGCTTCAGAGTGGATATAAGAGATTTCCTTTAGTTTTAGAGAACCTTCTAAGGATACTGCGTAATCCATGCCACGGCCAATGAAGAATACGTGATTGGAGTTCTGAATAGACTCTGCATACCACTGAAGGCCTTTCACATGCTCTAAAATACCTTCCATTTGATCAGGTGTTTGTACTAACGTATCAATAAGGTTTTTCTGCTCTTGAGAAGAGATTGTTTCTTTGATTTGAGCCATATAGATACCAACCATATAGAAGGATAAAACTTGTGTTGTATAAGCTTTTGTTGATGCTACAGCAATTTCTGGTCCTGCCATTGTTAGAATGACTTCATTTGCTTCACGTGCAATAGAGCTACCTACAACGTTTGTGATCGCAAGGACGTTGGCACCTTTCTTCTGGCTTTCGCGTAATGCAGCTAGTGTGTCAGCTGTTTCACCAGATTGACTTACCACCATAACAAGTGTATTTTCATCAACGATAGGACGGCGGTAACGGAATTCAGAAGCGATTTCTACTTCTACTGGTGTGCGAGTAAGCTCTTCAATAACACCTTTTCCGATTAATCCAGCGTGGTAAGCTGTTCCGCAAGCTACAATATAAATTTTATTCCATTTATTTAATTGCTCTGGAGTCCAGTTTAGTTCTTCAAATTGTACTTGATGATTCTCAGCATCTACACGGCCAGCCATAGTAGTTTGAAGAGCTTTAGGTTGTTCATGGATTTCTTTAAGCATGAAGTGGTCATAACCGTTCTTCTCAGCTTGTTCCATATCCCAATCAACACGGAAGATCTCACGGTTTACTGGTTCATCCGTTTGAATATCTAAGAGTTTAACTTCGTCTTCTGTAAGGATAGCCAATTCCTCGTCTTCAAGGATGTACACATCACGAGTGTGCTCCAATACAGCTGGGATGTCCGAGCTAATAAGGTTTTCGCCTTCACCTTTTCCTACGATTAGTGGGCTATCATGACGAATAGCGAAAAGTTTGTCAGGATCATGTTCTGTTACAATTCCTAGAGCATAAGCGCCTTCTAATCTTTGTACAGCCTTTTTAATTGTAGAAATCACATCACCGTCGTATAGAGAAGTGAGTAGGTGAGCGACAACTTCTGAGTCTGTCTCAGATTGAAAAACAACACCTTGATCTTCTAATTCTTTTTTCACTTCTAGATAGTTTTCGATGATGCCATTGTGTACGATAGCAAAATCTTTATTCGTATCTGTGTGAGGGTGAGAGTTTTCATCGGAAGGACGTCCGTGAGTAGCCCAGCGTGTGTGACCGATTCCAACCGTACCTTGAAGCGGTGATTCGTTTAATAAGCTTTGTAGGTTTTCAAAGCGACCTTCAGCTTTGTTCGTTTGGATGGAGTCACCATTGTTTACAGCAACGCCAACTGAATCATACCCACGATATTCTAGCTTTTTAAGTCCGTTCATAATGATGTTTTGAGATTCTTGTGTTCCGATATATCCCATGATTCCGCACATAATGTCATACTCCTTTTTCATTCGATGTAATAGTTTTGTTTATTCAGATAATATAAGAATAATAAGTTCAGTTTTAGATAAACCTAAGAAGGGGGAGAATCCCGCCTTCTTGGTTATGATTTTACTTATAGAGCGATAGAGTTTTCTCTAGCGATTTTTGCCGTTGTACCAAATTTGTGAATATGAGGATAATCATAATCTTTGAATGCGTTTCTTGTATCAACGATTGGTACGCCAAGATTAGCGATTTCATTATAATCAAATGCTGCGTGGTTCGTTACAAGCACCATGCAATCATACTGCTTTAAAATATCCTTGTTGTAAGGAACAGATTGGACGGTATTACCGTCATCATCGATAAAGCTATCAGCGTGCGGATCGCAGTAATCAACATTCGCTCCGCTTTCTTTAAATAGCTCATATAGATAAAGACCAGGGGACTCACGAAGATCGCTGATATTTGGTTTATAGGCCATTCCTAAAATTAGGATTTTGGAACTGTTGATGGAACGACCGTAAATATTTAAGACTTGTGCTGATTTGTTTACGATTACGTCTGGCATATTATTATTGATGGATTGAGCTAGATCGATAAATTTACTGTAGAAGCGGAAGCCTTTTGCTTTCCAAGAAAGATACATTGGATCAAGTGGAATGCAGTGTCCTCCGATACCAGGGCCTGGTTGGAATTTCATGAATCCAAATGGTTTTGTTGCTGCTGCATCAATAACTTCCCAAACATCAATATCCATACGCTCACACATCATAGCGATTTCGTTAATGAAAGCAATGTTAATGCTACGGAATGTGTTTTCTAATAGTTTAGACATCTCTGCTACTTTAGGGGAAGAAACAGGTACCACCTGCTCGATGTAATTGCTGTATAGCATTACACCTAAGTCTGTGCAGGCTTCTGTAGCTCCGCCCATTACCTTAGGCATGTTGTGTGTGTTGAATTGTCCGTTACCCGGATCAACGCGTTCAGGTGAGTAGCAAAGGAAGAAGTCTTCGCCTACCTGGTAGTCTGCGCGGTTCAATTCACGAAGAATTAACTCTTCTGTTGTACCAGGGTAAGTGGTACTTTCAAGCGTGATGACCACACCTTTTTTCAAATGAGGCTTCATTTTTTCCATAACGCTTGTGATATAAGATGTGTCTGGGTCTTGGTTTTCGCTTAATGGTGTAGGAACACAGATGCTGATTGCATCAAGTTCACTTACAACACTGTAATCAGTAGTTGGATAGAAGTTAGAAGAGTCTAGAACACGTTGCACATCTTCATTGCTAATATCTGAAATGTAAGATTGACCTTGCTTTAATTGTTCGATCTTGTCTTCTGATAAATCAATACCGCAAACGTTGAAACCTGTTTTAGCCATTTCTACAGCAAGTGGCAGGCCAACATAGCCCATCCCCACAACACCAACGTTTGCTTGCTTCGTTTTAATTTTTTGAGCCAATTGGTTAAAATATTTCATTATAAATCCCTCTCTTTACTCAGAATTAAGGTTTTATGGTTCTTTAGAAATCTCGAATCTTTCTATTTTTCCAATCAACGATAAGGGTGGAATGTATTTACTTCAGTGTTCTGTCTGTGATTGTAAATGTTGATCTCCTTGGCTTCACTTTCGCTGATCATTTGGATCCATATCATAGAAAACATCATTTGTTCAGCGTGATGCCCATTTTCCGGAAAGCTCCCGATTAGTAGAGGGCCTTTTAACTGACCATTTTGTTCCAGAAACTCCTTCACATAGAAAGAGTAATCATGGGTGGAATCAAGGTGACAATCATCTAAAAGAATCCCTAACAATCCTTCTGATGCATCATAGCTGAATTGTGCGCCAACTTCTGGTTTCTGGTTGTGCATATGGTTCTCAAGTAACTTCAACTGCTCATCTCCCAAGTCGGCTTTTATAATGACAACGCCGCAAGCCAGACTACTAGCTTCATAATATTGGAGAAACTGTTGAAATGTCTTAAGGATGCGAGATCCAACACTGTAGGTCATGTCCATATTTAGAAACCCTCCTTATCGTGATTTTGTGATTGTACTTAAGGTTAAAGATGTCTAGCTCCTGCGCCCAGCAAAAGGGCGCAAGAGCTTATCTTATGCTGATTTGCTATCTTCATTAAAGCTCGTTCTTGTCATGGTGCCCCATGTGTTGTTTTTACGGAAGAAATCAATTTGACCGAGGAATCTCCATAGAATTCCAAGTTGACGGTATCCAAAGAACATTAGAATGGTGTACAAGAGCATCTTGAAGAAATCTCGAATTCTCGGATAGCGGTTGAATGCCATTTCTTCTAAGAGTAATGAACCCGCTCCAAGTAATGTTCCGTATAGTACATTCAATAGCATGAAAGTCGCTATGATAGGCCAGGCCGTCATGTCTAAAAGTGTATAACCGATAATGGATAGAAGACCCGTAATTTTGAAGAAAGGACTTAGCGTTTCAAACAAAATGTTGTATGGGAGTGTAAGCCAGCCCATAATTTTATATTTAGGATTCATAAACATATAAATTCCTTCTTCAATCATGTTCTTCAGGTTTCCGCGGCCCCAACGCTTTCTTTGACTGCCGAGGATCTTGAACGAATCTGGTGCTTGCGTCCAGCAAACTGCATCTGGACAGAAATCAATTCGGTAAGGAAGCTTATGGTGTAACATATGGCGGTGGAGTTTAATAATAATGTTCATATCTTCTCCAGGATAACCACCACGGTAGCCGCCAACTTCTACAACTTTATCTTTTCGGAATACGCCAAATGCGCCGGATACAATAATAAGACCGTTCATTTGGCTCCAACCAATTCGTCCACCGATAAAGGCTCTTAAATATTCTACGGTTTGCATCATCGGTAGTAGTTTTTTCGGTAAGCGAACGTTTTTCACTACTCCGTTTTCAATCTTGCACCCATTTGCGATGCGGACGTTTCCACCAATTCCTACCGTTTCTTCTGGACTTTCCATATACATGCTTGCTATTCGAATAAGTGCATCTTTTTCTAACAAGGAGTCGGCATCAATTGAAGAGATTAATGGATAGTTAGAGTGGTTGATTCCAGCATTTAATGAATCTGCCTTACCGCCATTTTCTTTATCAATAATATAAAGATTAGGATAGACCGGGTTATAATAGATGCCTTTGACATTACCTGTTTTAATAACACCTTCTTTTTTGGAAGGGGGCAGGTATTGTAAGTTAAATTGCTTTCTCAGAACGTTTATTGTGTCATCGCTTGAGCCATCATTGACGACAATAACCTCATAGGTTGGATAGTTTAGAGCGAGTAACGATTTTAAGCTTTCTTCAATGGTTAATTCTTCATTGTAAGCAGGTACCAAGATGGAGATAGGCGGTACATTCTTGGAATCTGATAATTTTTCAATATTGGTATAGGATTTGCGTTTGATGATGCTGAATATACGTTTAAAGGAAAACAGCATGATCGTTAAATAAATCGAGTTTATCGTGAAGACATAGAACATGGCGAATAAGCCATACCCTAGTAATATTTCCCTCATATCGGACTCCTTTCCTTTTGTTTACCATAGTGTAATGTTTGTGGCTAGAGGGCCACTTTTAGCTCTAGCGCCCAGGGATTCATATATTCCCAATACGGGCGCTTAGGTTTTTGATCTTACATAGCTGGAGTAAGTTGTTGATCTTCGCCAAAGTGTTGTTTAAAGATATACAATTTATGATCGTAATCGGAACTTTGTTTCATTTGTTCAGCTTTTGAAGCTTGGATGCTAAGCTCTTCATGGAGACATTCCAATGCGACATCAGCACCAGCTTGATTTGTTTGAGCAACTTTACATAGCATCTCGAACCCTGATTCTCCTAGTTTTAGTAGACTGCGAGCACTAGAACGGGCTACTGTCCAATTTTTGTCTTTAAGTCCTTCTTCAAGGAGACTGGTGTATTCAGTCTTTTTCGCATCTCCTATCCATTCAGCGATAAAGGAGCGAATTTCCCAATCTTTAAAGCGAATGAACTTTTGAATTTCACTGGCTGAGCACGCACCAGAATAGATTAATAATTGAACCGTTAGCTCACGTACTTCTTTATCCTCTGATGTGATGAAAGGGAGGACTTGGCTGTGTAAATCAGGTGTAGATTCTTCCATCAAACCGAGTAGGGCAACTTTCGTTAATACAGGTCGTGATTCTTTTAATAACTGCGTATAGATGACTCTTAAATCTAGTGATGATTCTTGTGAGATATCAGTGATTAATGCGTAATTATTGTGGTTATCCTCTGATAAATGAATAATCATGTCTTTAACTTTTGCTGGTTGATCGGATGTCTGGGCAATAGATCGAGCTATGATGAACATTGTAGAGTCTCTTTTGTTTCGGTAAAGTAACTGAAATAAAGGATCAGTAGCTTCTGGCGCTCTCATAACTCCAAGGTTGTAAGCTGCATCCACCTGTGTTTTATGGGATAGGCTTTTCAGTCGTTTAAGATTTAGCTCAACTAACCCAAGATCTTTACATAATATTTCAAGCTTTGTTTGTTTTTCGCCTGAATAATGGTGTATCCAATCGAATAAAACCTGCTGTAGTACTTGCTTTTCAAACTTATTTAAGGGTTTGTCTGGTAAAGGGAGTCGATCTTTTTGCTTAAGATCAGACTGAATTGTATCCAGATACTCCTGAAACTGCTGTACACATTTTTGCGTTTTCTTTTGGGTTTGTTTTTTTCGGATCTTCATGGCTAGGATAATAAAAACATTTATTCCTAAGATTGCAAGGAGTCCGTATATAGCCCAGTAGGCCATATCTAAATTGACAAACATTGAATCCCTCCTATTTATTTGTAGATTGAAAGGCTTTCTTCATGGTGTAATAACTGCTCTTTAGATGTTCGTAGTAATCTACTTTATCCCAGGTTTCCCATTGATAGATTGGTAACTCTGAAACGGGAACAGGATTTTGTTTTCCTAAACCTTTTACGGTTTCTTTGTTCTGTTCAACGATCCATGGTAGGATTCGTATTCCTTTAGATTTTTCTGTTGAAAATGAGTTATTTTCTGTAACATCCTCATAGCTGATAGCCTTTCGTTTACTTGGGTCAGAAAATCCTAACATTGCCCAAGGGATTTTTAACTCTATCGATTTATCCTTGGCTTGCCAGAGTATATGAGAATTAAAGGTTTTGCTCTCTGGATCTGTGCTGCCCTTATTCAGTTGAACTGTAACGTCATCGAAAGGAACAGAGAACTTGGAATGCGGCGGATCAGTTTTTAAACTGAGTGCTAGCTTCCATGGTTTGAAAATTCCAGAGTTTTCCTTCGAGTGTTGCTGCTTAACATCTTTCATGCCATAGCTTTCTCCATAAAGGCGTTGATGGAAATCATAATTAGAAGCTACTTTTATGAAACTTTTTTCTTTTTTGCTTAATTGAATTATGCTTTCTAAGCCTTTATCTAATTTCTTATCCCCTAATGGTTTACCTTGTCGGTTTCCACCGGGTAAGGAATCGATTCCAAGATAGAGCGTTTGTTGCTCTGGTTGATAGGGCTGAGAAAGGGTGCCGTGAATGTATAAATAACCTTCATCATGCGTGACCCAAATATCTTCCCAACCTTTCCGTTTCATATCTAGTTTTTCTTTATCTTCTACATTTTCCCAATCGTCTGTTTTGCCATCAATTTGGATGTCATCGGTTTTACTTGGATACATCCCTAAGACACCAAAGGATTGTTCACTTGATAAAGCATTATACCAGTAAGCTCTTCGGTCAGGATTGTCATAGAACATAGTGTTCCATGTTTTTTTGAACCATTCGTCTTGCCAAGAGAATAAAATGGCTCCTGCATAATCTTCTTGATAGATGTTGTTGAATAACTTTTTGTTAATTTCACCTTGCTGTTGTTCTGTATGTCCTCCCTGATTCCACTCATTCTCTCCAATATGAGAGGAACCAAGAGAGGAAGGAACTCCGAATTCAGTAACCATAATAGGGAGGTCGTTATGGTAATCCTTCAAATCCCGGAGATAACCTCGATAGTTGTTTGATTTTCCGTTCGGACCTTTTACTTGTTTGTACTGATCTGAATAACGGAAAAAATCTGGATAATAAGGGTAAACGTGATAGGAAGCAAAATAACCGGCTTCCCATTGGTTTGTTGTAATTTGTGTTGCATCCACTTCAATGGCATCTTCCATTGGAAATGGTTCTTTTGGATGTTTCAGAGGGTCGGTGGTTACCCAGTTTGTAAAGGTCATTGGGTGTTCCCAACCGCGCTTCTTCTCTAACGCTGCTGTATAATTCATGAGTTCTGCTAACCAATTTTCAAAAGAAGAAGCCTCTGATTTAGATTGAAAATGGTTCCCTTTAAAGGATTTACCATTATTTTTTTCGTTTGTTTTCTTCACCATCTTCGGATCCCATTCTGTACCAATATGCCAAGCAAGTAAGTAGGGTGCAGCATTTACGGTATATTCACCGCTTGCATTTCCGTGTGATTCCGGAAGCGTGATGTCTCCGTATATAGCTCCAACCGCATTTTTTAATTCCTTTTTAAAAGCATTTGTCACTTTTGAAGCATGTGCATTTTGAGTTTCATCAAGTTCATTTACTGGCGACCAAACCCCTTGCATGAAATAGAGGGGATCTTCTCCATGATTTTGGTTGAACTCGACAAGTGCTTCGTAAAAGACAGGATCGTGAATGGTATAGATCCGAATGGTATTAGCCCCCATTTCGTGAATCTGTTTGAACCACCTCATATAATCTTCTTTCTTAATAGGTAGCTCTCCAGGATAATGTCCAGGAAGAGAGGCACCTACATTTACGCCTTGTGAAAAGAAGGGGGACCAGGATTGGTTTTGATAGACTTGGATCTTTTCATCTTTTGTTCGAAATTTCATCTGTGTTCCATCTTTTAGCTTTAACGTTTCAATGTCGGGGGAAGCTGCATCACGCATATAACTAAAGATCCCCAAGGCGATTAAAAACAAGGTAAAAAGGAACAGACCCTTGTATTTAATAATAGGTGCCTCCTTTCTCAGACATATAGAATGTCGATTTCAATGACGAATGTACTCAAACTTCAATTTTTTGACTTTTTTGAAAAATTCTCCTTGAATTTCATAAAAGAAACAGTTAATTTGAAGATGGGTTATCTATTGAGTACGTTTATAAAGTTAACACGGCAATGAAGGCTTTACATCGAAAACCATATTTCGGAACAGCGAATTCTTTTTTCGGTATCCTCTTCGGATGATTAGGGAATACTTGGGATCGTTCTTCTATAAAGCTACGGTTTACATAGGTTTGTTGCTTGTTTCGGTGGTATTTTCGAAGATAAGTCTTGCTTGGTTAGCTTACTCTAAAATGGAAAAGATGGAGGAACGTATGTATAGAAAAACACTAATCTTTGGGATTTTATGTAGTATTCTAATGCTTTTAACGGGGTTTTCTCATCCAGGCAATAAACAACATGCGTTATGGGTGAAGCAAGCTGATTTAAACACTGAAACTGAAGACATATTGCAGCTAAGCAAGAAACGGGAGCTTAATCAGATATACTTAAAGATTAATAGACAAAAAACATACGACTATTATGAAACATTTATCCGTAAAGCAAATGAAGCTGGAATCGACGTGTATGCTTTTGGCGGTAAGCCTTCCTGGGGCTTAAAGGAGAACAACTACGAAAGTCTAAGTTTTGCCTATTGGGTAAAGGACTATAATAATTCGGTAGCTGAGAACGCAAAAATGACGGGCGTTATATTTAAAGTTTTACCTTATAAACTACAAGCGTGGACCGAAAACAAGACGGCAATTTTAAAACAATGGAAAAATAATATGCAAGCAGCATATGAAGAAGCAAAACTAAATAGCTCATTAAAAGTTAGCGTGGCAATGCCCTTTTGGCTAGATAGTATCGAAACACCTGGAGAATCTAATATGCCATTTAGTACATGGCTTATTCGCCAATTTGATCAAACTGCAGTTCTAGCTTATCGAGATACAATGGAAGGGCCAAATGGTGTAGTTGCACTAACTGAGGACGAATTAAAAGCTGCTAATGAATATAATAAAGACATTATGATTGGAGTTAGCTTAGAAAACTCAGGTAATGATGTTGTTTCATTCCATGGCGAGGGTGTAGATGATATGTATATGCACCTGGATGTTTTAGATAAACATGTCACTCAATCTTCTTATGTAGGTACAGCTATTGATGATTTTCAGAGTTGGTTGCAATTAAGCCCACTACCTGAAGAAGAGGTCGAAACTTCTCCGAAAGAAGATAAAGAAGAGTCATCGGAATCACCTCAAGACGAACAAAAAAGAGGAACCTATATATGGCACGCGAGCAACTTGATTTCAGAGCCTGACCAAATTATTCAATTCGCTAAAGAGAAAGACCTTAACATGTTATATACACGTTTGGATTTAAGGCAGCCATTCTCCAAATATCAGGACTTCATGGAAAAAGCTCAAGAGGCAGGTATTGAAGTTCATGCTATGGGAGGACATCCTAAATGGGCGCTGGAAGACCTTCAACCACGCATTATGAAACTTGTGAATTACGTGAAAAAATATAATGGTGAAGCAACTAGCGCCCAAAAGTTTGATGGAATTCATATTGATGTTGAGCCATATACGGTAAATGGATGGAATCGTCACAATGATGAAAAGCTAAAAGAGTGGATGGATAACATCAAACTCTTTGTAAAAGAGTCAAAAGAAGGTACAGATTTAGAAGTGAGTATGGACCTTGCCATGTGGTGGGATGATCGAAAGACACCAGGCAATCCAGATCTTCCATTTAATAAATGGGTCATGAAGCAAATGGATCACACTTCAGTTATGGCATTCCGTGATTATGCAGAAGGTCCGGGCGGGATTTTATATATGACGGAAGAGGAAGTTAAACACGCTAATAACCTTGGTAAACCAATTGTACTTTCATTAGAAATGCGCCCAAGCCTTATCAATAAAATCACATTTGCAGAAGAAGGAAAAGCGAAGATGAGAGAGCAGATTGATGCTATGGAAACCAACCTGCAAGATGAATCTTCGTATGAAGGGTACATGATCCACTCCTATGAATATTGGAAAGAAGCTAAAGAATAAACAATAAGGTGCTGCTCCCAGGTTGGGGGCAACACCTTATTTTTGGTGTACAAAAAGATATTAATAATTGCAAGAAAGCTAGTATGCAATAATTTATAAAGAGTTAAAGAGTTCGCTTATGCTAATCTTGGATTACTCCTCTTCTACATCATCAGCAATAATGCCCCACTGCTTAGATTTCAGCACAGCTTCGGCTCTTGACTTTACATTCAGCTTTTTGAAGATCTCCGTCAGGTTGTACTCAATCGTACGTTGACTTTGGTAAAAGTCCTGAGCAATTTCTTTATTACTTTTACCTTTGGCGACCTCTTTCAAGATTTTTTGTTCTTTTGAATTAATGGAAACATCCTTCATTTCCTCTTGTTCTTGCGCCTCAGCCTCAGGAGCTTGCACTTCAACGCGACGTAATTGATTGAAAAGAGATTGCGGTAAAATGACTTTTCCTTCAAGTGCACAATGAATGCATGTCAGGAGCTGGTGCCGAGGTTCAGTTTTGCTAACAAATCCTGATACACCAGCCTCGACAAGCGTATTAAAGTAAGGTCCAATATCATGTCCTGAATAGATGACAATGGGTGCATTTTTTCCCATAGAGCGTACTTCTTTTATTAACTCAATTCCATTCATGCCAGGCATGCGTAAGTCAAAAAGCATGAGATCAAAATCTTGCTTTTCTATGATCTCTAGTGCCTCTCCAGCAGATTCCACAATGGTAACCACCATGTCCTCTTCTCGTTCAATCATTAATTTGGTTCCTTCCCCGACGGAAGGGTGATCATCAACTAATATAATGCGTATCATGATTTCAGTCACCATCCTATTTTAAGGTTTTATAAGGGTTTTGGTTCTTGATCTCTAGAAACATAGCAAGCTCGAATCCGCCTTCACTTGATGAAAAGAATTCTACATCCCCCTGTAAACTACGAACTCTTTGGCGAATTCCGGCTAAGCCCATGCTTTGCGAATTGTTACTCAATTCTTGTGGAGGTAGACCGACACCATCATCCTTGTAGTTTAAAACCACCATGTCCCCTTCACTTTTTAAATCAAATTGAACGAGTTGTGCCTTCGAGTGCTTCAGTGCATTATTTAAGAGCTCTTGAACAATTCGATAGATCGCTAAGGAATGCTCATGATCTAGTTGCTTTGTGAATTGACTACCTTCGAATGTTATAAAAAAGTTTGCATGTAAGCGGTAGTAATCCATTAAATGCTGCAAGGCTTGTACGATTCCAGTTTCTTTTAAGAACGGCGGACGTAAAAAGGTGCATGTATCTCGTATTTGTTGAACAACATCCAAAAGCCCCTCTTTTACTTGGCTTAACGTGCGTTCTGTTGGAGGAGAGAGCTTCTCTTCTTCTAAAAGCTCCTCAACTTTTCGGTACCAAACCAATTGTTCTTGAAGTGCCGAATCATGAAGATCATAGGCTAGCCTTGCACGTTCTTTTTCGGATAGGTTGAATAACAAGCGTAACAGCCAAGAAGGTGCTTCGTTGTTTTGATACATCGACTGCTTGAGTTCCTCGGTAACTCCTTCGATTAGTTGGAAGTTTTGATACACAATCCCAGTGTAGTGTGCCATTGTTTTAAGCCAGCTAATTTCATCCTGGTTAAATGGCGTATGATTCAATTTATTGTCCACCCAAAGAATATGTAATGACTCATGTCTTTCACTGATTATAAAACATTTTCCTCTAGCTAGACGGACGATATCTCCGGCTTCATTTACATCATTGTTTTCTTTATATTGATAACGAAAACCATGTTCAGGGAATCCTTTATCCCCCTCAATCAACTTAAATGATGCATCTGCTTTGTGAAATTGGACTAAAGAAACAGATGCGACAGGCAGTACTTCTTTTACTTCTTTTATCAAACGAGAATCCAAATCCTCTCGTTTTAAAATGTTCGAGATATCCTTTGTGAACTGGTCTAAACGATCCTGGAAATTATGTTTCTTGGACATAAAACGTGGTTTGAAACCGAATCGTTCTTCTAAATAGAAAAATAGAATACAAGCTGCATAGATGGAGAGCGTTAAACGTATCCAACCAACAATTGTAATGTCCGTAACGACCAGGGTTAGTGGCCCAATAATTAAGACTGTTAATAAAACAGATATAAATGAGTAATAGCGTAATCTGCTATTAATAAAATCGATATCAAATAATCGGTTCGTTAACACCAAGTACAGGAAGAAAATGGGTAAAAATATAATGAAAACGGCAGATACAGGTGGAGGGATGATGTCCACTCCAAAGAAAGAACTAGGTAATGCCGTTAAGAAGATAAACGGGAAAAAGGATACAACTATACCGAAAATCATATTTTGGAAAACGGGCTTATGAATGGTTTTTCTATACTTAAAGTAATAGATTACAAGAACGGCTAAACACCAAAAGATTTCAAATGAAAATAGGATCAATTGAGCGTTTCGAATGATGGAATATAGGCCACCAATATTGAAAAAGAAGGAAAACGTATCAATTAAAACTATTAATAGGTTGACCCCATAGAGAATAATGAGTGTGCGTAAACGTATAAAATAAATGCGATAGCGTAAAAAGTACGTCACAAGAAAGTGTAAGAAAAGTGTAGGTGTCATCATAAATGATAGACCAGCAATAAAACGAGCAATAATATCTGCTCGCGCTGAAGCCCCTGCACTCAGGTATCCTAATCCGACATTAAGGAAAAACAGACTGAGTATAAGCGCCGTCCGATCTTCTTTTTTGCGGGCATAGATAAAGCTTGATAGAGCAAATAGAATCACAAAAACAATCGATGGAATTATAGTGTGATATAAGAGGGTATCTGAATTCGTAGGTGGAAAGGTTGTGTATTCAGACTCTACCCCTTTTTTTCTAGTCTTTAGTTGTTCGATATCTCCAATGACACCATACCGGCGTATAGAACGGTGCTCATCAGGTTGCTTACGATTAACTTCTACTAATACCTCACCTCGTTGAATGTTATGGTGGCCTGCCCAGCCAATAGGGTCAACAGCACTAACTTCCCATTGCCCTTCTTGGTTCTGGTTTAAATTAATGCCTATATAGGTTTGAGTCATCGTAACGTAAACTAAATACAAAGCCATCAGTAGAATCAATCCGGTAAGTCCGGCTGTGTAGACTTTTCTTTGGAATAGCTTCATGGTTTCAATACCTTTCTTTTACATGCTTATTAGTAAAGCGTACGCGCCTGTTTAGCAACGACAGGACTGGACTGAGCCCGTAGTAAGATAAAGGAAACACAAATTGTGAAGCAATTTGATGTTGACTTATCGTACGGAGAAAGTATGATCGACTAAGTTCGTCACGTCCTGTGACAACGTCGATCTGACCCACGTCGTGTGGGCCTAAGTCCTTTCGTTGCTGGGCGCTAGAGCTGGATCTGGCTGCTTTGTGAGAACAAAAATAGCCAGAGTAGTATCTGGCTATTTTCACTTCATCTATGATGTTCTTATGATATGTGTCTTTTGAGGCTTCTAACCAGATGCCTACGTTTTTCATTTCTATTTCCAATAGCAGATTCCAAGTACAGTATTCTCTTGGCTATTTTCCTCAAATACATCAAGGATAGCAGCCTTTTCAGTTTCTGATATGCCGGCCAAGCTAGCATTTCCTTCGCGGACTTGTTTCAAAAGATCTGGACTTTCAACTAGTTTTTCAACAACGGTTTGTAACATAACGAATTCCTCCTTTGAAATGTACCAATTGCCCCCTTGTCTATCATGCAATTGATTAGGTGAACTATATTTGTTCGATTAATTGCATAAGTTTATGTCTCATTTTTGAATTGGTATCAATTTCTTCTATATGTTGAATGGTTTTTCGTTGATACACCCGTTTTAAAACTTGAACGTACATAATCGATGATGAGTTCCTGATCCAATCAAGTAACTCTCTCTTATTTTCATACATATATGATTTATCGACGAGACCATTATAGTAACTTCGAGCCCATTCTGCATACTCGTTATTTTCTTCCAAAAGTTTCAGGGTAGGAAGTGTATGTTTTTTGTAGAGTAGATCGTTTTTTGTATCTCCTCTTATGACATCTTGAATGTCGTTCTGAATCTGAGCCGCAATACCAAAGTTCGTGGCATATTCTAAAACTTGTTCATGTTTATCAGGTGTTACTAAGGATACCCCTACAATGCATGCACAAGCCATAAGTGAACCAGACTTGTTATGAACCATTTGGAGATAATCATCTTCAGTCTTTATTTGTTGCTGTAAGTCTTGATGTTGCCCTTGTACAGCTTTTAAAACTTGCTGGTTCATATATTGGATAGCGTCTCGTTTTCGACTTTCGTCAAAGGTCGTGTTTGAAAGCATCTGCATGCTTAAAATCAGAAGCCCTGTAGCAATATTCATCGAGATGGTTTGCTGAGTTTGACACCATGGTTTGTCCAATGCATCTTGATCTTGTAAGTCATCAAAAATATCCAGAGCCAAGACCATGATTTCAACAGCAGCACAAGCTTGAAAGATGCTTGAGTGTTCTTTACCACCAAACATCTCGTAATGAAGTTTCGTGAGAGAAGCGAAGGAGAAACCTTCCTTTTTCTTATATTCAATAAATTTAGAGGTGCGCTGCTTCAAATCGTTCACACTAAAATTGCTTTCAACGGCTGAAAGCATGAACCGAGCGATTTTTTCATCTTGATTAGACATATCTCACCATTCTTAATTTCTAAATTGTCTTTCAATTAAACATAAGCCTACCATAATTGTTCGGAAATTGAATAGGTAGGAAAGTAGCGAGAACAAAGTTATATGAAAAGGTGTAAAAAGGGTGGATATAAAGTAGTTTAAGTTAGTCACGCCAAAATATGTATGCGTATACAGAGTGGTTGGGAAACTATGTAAAACAAGTACTTTAAGAGGGGGACGTTGGTCTTAACGTGATGTTGTAGATAAGCGTAAGAAAAAGAGCTTTGTGCAAAGGGTGAGAGGGTTTTTGTGATTTTGAGGGGGAAATTAAAAATAATGCAATTATACTAAATGAAATAACAAAAACGCATGGAACTTTTAATGAAAAGAACCATACGTTTTATACCCAAAAAATTGAAACTGTAAATCGATTAAATGCTCTTTATTCCCCTAACGCTTTCCAATATTTATAGCTATGAATAGCAAATCCATTAAAACTATCTATACTTCCAAACTGATCATAAACCTTCGTTACTTCTTCGTTCATTTTTTCTTCACCCAGGCCATAAAACGAAATGTGATCATAGCTTGTAATTTCTTTTGTTTCTACACCTATAGTTACTTTTTTCCCGACTTCTTTTGCATATTGGATTTCGTTATTGGAGATTTCAACGATCCCGTTACTCCCCTCAGCGAAATTACGGTATGCCATAATTCCTATTTCGTCTGAAGTATCAATGACCCATTTATGCAAAAGTCCTTTACCATATGTTTCGTTATCAAAATATTTCGTGTCATACCAGAATGGAATGTCTGCTGCAAAAAGCATGTCCCATTGTTTAGCTTTTTGAGCAGCTTCTGATAGGATGTTTTGATACTGTAGTATTGCGTTCTGATAGTCCGTATCCCACATTTCATGCAAGTAGGGCTCTACATCTAAATGGATTCCGGAAAACTTCTCCTCATCTGCAGCAAAGTTTTGATACTTCTCCACCCAATTTAAGAAAAGATCAAAACCTTCACGATTCGAAATCCATTTTTTTGATCCATCTAAAGCATAGACAGAAATTCCATCATTCGTTGCCTCTTTAATAAAAGACATGTATGAAGTAGGATCAATGTCACGGTTGATTTGTAGATAAACGCTATCTACATCTTTTTGATTAAGAAATTGAAGGACTTCATCTGGAGCCTCCACAATGTTTGATGTGTGCCATAACCATGTTGCCTGGTTCCACTTTGTTTCATCTGCCATAACGGCATCGCTAGTTGAAAAATGTCCAAATAGAAGAAAAGTAAATAATCCTAATAATTTCAAGCTGCATTTCCTTTCTTGTCTTGTTTTTTATGATATAGTTATTTTTTTGTTTAATCGTGGTGTATCAAAAGACTTAATCCTTTTATCGTGTTTTATTAAATTTTTTTAATGATTTTTTCTGTTAAATAGAAAAATGAGAAAATAAACCTGTTAATTTTGTAATAAATACCAAAATAATTTGTGTTGGTTATTTAGTCTAATTCAATAGTAGAAAAGTGTAGCCCTCATCGAACTACACTTTAAAAACCCTACTTGTGTGTCTTACTTGGCAAACGCTTAGAAGGTTTACGATGTTTGCCTTCACGCTCTTTATTATGTTCATCTTTTCTCTGTTTTTCATTTAACTGTTGTACGAAATCCTGCGTATTATCCATATTTACCCCTCCTTATTTTCTTACTGTGACCAGTTTTAGGTGAAATAATGCTAGAGTGTTTTTTGATAAGGAACCGTAATTTAACAAATAATACAACTAACCAATTGATATATACGACATGAGTACATACGAATTGATATAATATGAACTAGAACTTTTCGAGGAGGGTTTTATATGAAGGAAACCATTCAATTACATAAAGATCAATACATCGAAGAATTAAAAGACTTTTTACGTATTCCTAGTATTTCTTCAGTAAACGACTATAAAGAAGATGTGCAAAAGGCAGCTAAATGGCTTGAAGGTGCTTTGAAAAAAATCGGTATGGAAAATATCGAAATCATTCAAACAGAAGGCCATCCCATTGTTTATGCAGACTGGTTACATGCAGAAGGGAAGCCTACAGTACTTATTTATGGCCATTATGACGTCCAACCCGCAGAACCACTAAACCTATGGGAAACACCACCTTTTGAACCGGTTGTTCGAGCAAACAAAATTTATGCACGTGGTGCTACAGATGATAAGGGACAAGTATTTATTCATATTAAGGCATTAGAAGCCATTATGGATAAGGATGGAAAGCTTCCGGTAAATGTGAAGTTCTGTATTGAAGGTGAAGAGGAAATCGCAAGTCGTAATCTTCCTCCATTCATTGATCAAAATCAAGAAAAGCTCGCTGCAGATGCAGTGTTAGTTTCAGATACATCGTTTATTGATAAAAATCAACCAGCGATATGTACATCACTTCGCGGTGCTTTAGCGTTAGAAATGAACGTAAAGACAGCCAATACCGACTTGCACTCAGGTCAATACGGTGGAGGAGTCCCAAACGCTGTTCATAGCATTGTTCAGTTACTCGACTCTATGCATAATGAAAATGGCAAAGTAGCTATTGATGGTTTTTACGAAGGGGTACCAACTCCAACACCTGAACTAAGAGAAGAGGTAGCTCAAATTCCGTTTGATGCAGAAAAAACAAAAAAAGAACTCAATATGACTGAATTGTTTGGGGAAGAAGGCTTTACATTCCAAGAAAGAACTGGGATCCGCCCAACTTTAGAAATTAATGGTGTTGCTGGAGGATTTGCAGAAGAGGGAATGAAAACCATTGTGCCAAAAGAGGCTGTAGCTAAAATTAGCTGCCGTTTAGTTGGAGAACAATCTCCAGAAAAAGTGTATGAGTATATTCAAAAACACGTTGAGAAATATAAGCCGGTTGGAGCTCAAGTAGATTTAAAACAACTTATAAAAGCTGATCCAGTATCACTGGATTCACAAGATCCAATGATTCAAAAAGCCGCAGATGCATATGAGGATGTGTACGGCATTCGTCCACTCTTCCCGAAAGAAGGGGGATCCATCCCAATTGTAGAAGTATTCGCTCGTGTATTAGATGCACCTGTTGTATTAATGGGCTTTGGTTTACCTTCTGAAAACCTACATGCACCGAATGAACATTTCCATCTCGATAACTTTACCAAGGGAATTGAGACGGTTTGCGAATATCTGTATTCCTTATAGAAGAAAAACCTAAATAAAGAAAGATCTTAACAAAAAGAACCAGTTGTATATACAACTGGTTCTTTTTGTGCATATATTTAACAAGAAACTTGAATGGTGCCTAATAGGAAGTCTTGAATGAAAATGTTAACAGTGAAGATTAGTACCTTTCTTTTAAAAATTTCAGAATAATACTTAATTCCATGTTGAAATTAAGTAAGCGGTGTCATATAATAAAATTCAACCTAATGAAGGCGTTTTCAACGACAAGGGGTTATCATTATGAAACTGACACTAGATATTAATTCTACTAAAATTATTAACTTAATACGGGAAGAAGGAGCACTTTCACGTGTGGAAATATGTGAAAAGCTTGATATTCCACAGTCTACTGTGACACGTCTTACTAATAAGCTTATGAAGTTAAATATGCTAAGGGAGGGACAACAGGGTCACTCAAGTGGAGGAAGGCGTCCCGTTATGCTAGAGGTAAATGAGAATTGCTTCTATGCCCTAGGTATTGAAATGGGAAGATCAGCTATTAAAGCAGCCTTGATCAATTTAAATGGAGACTTACTTTCATTCAGGATGAAAGTAACTTATGGAGATGAATCCATACAAGAGGTTGTCTCTTATGTGAAGGAAATTGTTCAGGATGTGAAAACGCAGGCTGATATCCACCAAACGAGAGTCCTTGGTGTTGGAGTCGGTTTACCTGGTCCTCTTGATGAAACGGAGGATCACAGAATATCTCCACCGAACTTTTACGGTGAAAAAGACATCCCACTTAAACACTTGTTAGAAGAAGCTTTAGAATTACCTGTTACGCTTGATAATGATGCGAATGTAGCTACGCTAGCAGAAAAATGGTTCGGCGAGGGAGTCGGTTATAAGGATTTCACATATGTGATGACAGATATCGGGATCGGTTGTGGCTTAATGATAAACGGTTCTCTTTATCGGGGGCTCCAAGGGGAAGCTGGCGAGCTGGGACATATGAGTATCGCATTCCCAGGGGAACTTTGTCACTGTGGAAATTACGGTTGTTTAGAAACGTTATCCTCCATACCGGCTATTGAGCGAACGTATCAAAAAATGCTTAATTATGAAAGCGGTTCAAACGAACAGAATGAAGAAAATACATTTGAAAACATTTTAAAAGAAGCTGAATCAGGCTCAGCCTTAGCGCAAAAGGTTGTGGATCAAGCGGCTCAACATTTAGGCGTAGGGATTGCAAATCTAATCAATTTGTTTGCACCTCATAAAGTGATTATCGGAGGAACGTTCAGTCAAGTGAATGCATTTACATTTGATAAGATCCGCTCAACAGCTCTATCCAGAGTAATTGGTAAGCGAGTGAAAGATATACCAATTGTAAAATCTAAAATTGATGAAGCTGTCGTTCTTGGAGCAGGAGCTTTAGTTATTAATCAGGAGTTTTCATTAACAGAGGGATCTAAGTCTAGTCAGGTATAAGGAGGCATAGCATCGATATGAGTTCAGAAACTGCAGTGAATCGCCAAACGAATACCAAATCATCTGCAAAATGGAAGAAGCTTAAATCATTTTTTAAAATGTACAAGCTAGAGACATTCATGATTCTTCCTTTGATTGTGTACATGTTTTACTTTACTTTAACGCCTATTATCAATACGGTCACAATGAGTTTTAAAGACGATGATACGGGTGCATGGACGCTGGGGAATTACCAAGAGATTTTCACAAACATAAATTTCACCTCAGCATTATTTAATACCCTTTTCATAACCATAGTAGGTATTGTGCTACAGATAGGGTTTGCCTTAATCATCGCGCTTTTACTTAACCAAGAATTTAAAGGTAAAGGATTCTTTAGAACACTCATGCTAGTGCCAATGGGGGTTCCTACACTTGTATCAGGTGTAACGCTTCTCTTTATATTTGGACAAACAGGGTATTTTAACGAGTTACTATTTCGCTTAGGAGTGGTAGACACCCAGCCGTTTTGGCTAGGAGGTGGAATCGATACCTTATTCGTGATCATTTTCGCAGATATGTGGAAGGTACTACCACTTACCGTTCTATTACTTTTAGCAGGACTGCAATCGATTTCAAAGGATGTGTATGAAGCATCATCCATTGACGGTGCAAGTTCTTGGCAGACATTTTGGTCAATCACGCTTCCACTATTAAAGCCTTCTATTACAATGGCTGTCATATTAAGAGCGATTGACTCGTTCAGAATCTTTGAGTTGCCTCTTGTTATGGCTGGTAAGAGCGCGCCGGTACTGTCCACTTTCTCATACGAGGCATTCCGCCACAGTAATTACGGGATATCAGGTGCAGCAGCCACGATATTACTTGGGATCATCGTTCTATTCATTATCGCCTATCTCTTCATCGTGGAGAGAAAGAATTTAAAAGAGGTGAAGTAAACATGAAACGAGGAAAACTCCAAACTTGGGGATTATACGCAGCTTTGCTAGTCATCGCATTTGTTATGATTTCACCTGTTTATATCCTCTTTAAAGTCTCAATTAGTGAACCAGAAGAAGTAAATACAGCGCACCCTTCCTTTTTGGTGCAAGATGCAACCATGGACCATTGGACAGATATTTTAACGACTGAGAAGAAAACTGAGACAGGCCTGATAATTTATGGAATCAAAGGAGATACATATTCAGTTACAGGTGCTGACGGGAATGACTACACATTAAAAGGTTCTGATCAGTTTACCATTAATGGCGTGTTTAAGAAGGTTACCTTTTTAAACCAGGATAAAGAAATCAAGTTAGGTCGTGAAGAACTTCAGAATTTGCGAAATAACTTAACGACGAAGAAGACTTTCTTTGGTAAAAAAGTAGTGGAAAATTTATACCAACCACTTGGAAAGAGTTTTCTTGTAGCTACAATCACAACAATTGTTGCAATTGTAATCTGTGCACCCGCAGCTTATGTCATTTCTAGAATGCCTAGCTATATTGGTTACATTGTAGTTCTTGGTTTACTTGTAACACGAATGTTCCCGGATGTGGGGATTGCGTTACCAGTCGCGACTCGCTTTCTATCATGGGGGCTTACGGATTCATCTTTTGGGTTAATCTTGGCTCATTTAATTCCGAATCTACCATTTCTAGCTTGGATTTTAGTTGGAACGTTTGCTATGATCCCGAAAGATTTAGAGCAATCGGCTATGATTGATGGGGCAAATCGAATTAAAGCACTTATCCGTGTTGTTTTCCCTATTGCTATACCAGGGATTGCAGTTGGCTCAATCTTTGTTTGGCTAAACTCTTGGAATGAGTTTATCTATGCAAGGTATTTATCAACAGAAGTTGCTACGCTTCCGTTACGTATTTTTGAAGTTATTACAAGAGGAAGTATATTCCCAGCAGCAGCTTACTCTATGATTCTTACGATTCCGGTTATTATCATTACTTTTGTTCTCCAGCGTTACATGAAATCTGGAATGTTATCTGGAGCAGTAAAAGGTTGATAGAACAATATAATTAATATTTCTCCTAGGAGGTTTCAACAATGAAAAATGTTATGAGGTTAATGCTTGTAGCGATGTTAGGAACGATTGTATTTCTAGCCGCATGTGGTGGAAATGAAAGTTCACAGTCAAGTGAAGGGAACTCTGATAATAGTAACAATAATAGTTCTGAAGATAAGAAAACAGAAAACGGTGATAAACTACGCGTAGCTTTTGGAATGGGAGAAAGCGAATGGAAAGTATTCGAAAATGAGATCATTCCAGCTTTCGAACAAGAAACAGGAATTAAAGTAGAACCAATTGCAATTGAAAGTGATAACTTAGTAAATAAACTTACAGCTGAAGTAGACTCTGGTAATTTTTCAGTTGATATGTTCGCGCAGGATGTAAATAACCTGTCAGCTCTTGTAGCTCGTGATCTAGTAGCTGATCTTTCTGAGTATAAGAGTGAAATTCCTGAGAAAGTAATCCCAGGTATGGTCGACGTTGCAACGTTTAATGAAAAGCTTCTATTCTTACCATACCGTCCGAATGTAGAAATTACATTTTACAATGAGAAGAAATTCAATAAATACGATATGAACCCACCACAAAACTGGGATGAGCTTTTAAAAGTAGCGAAGACGTTCAAACAGGAAGAAGGTCAAGGTCGTGTAGCCATGAAAGCGAACCTTGGTGGGGATAACGTAATCCATATGTTCGACTTTATCCGCTCTGCTGGCGGAGATCCATATGTGTTAAATGATGAAGGAAGCATTAAAGCTTTCAAATATATGCAGAAGCTTTACCCTTATTTAGCTGAACAAAGCTCTAAAGCAACATGGGATACGATGAACCAGTTCTTAGAAAAAGATAGTGTATATCTTGGGCAAAACTGGCCATTCTATATTCCTCAGTTCCACAAGCATGGTAAAGATGAAATTCAAGCATACAGTGGCTGGTCAGGTCCTGCTAAAGAATCCCACACATTAGGTGGCGAAGTGATTGGTATTCCAAAAGGATC
Organism: Pontibacillus sp. HMF3514; assembly: GCF_009858175.1. Taxonomy (GTDB): domain Bacteria; phylum Bacillota; class Bacilli; order Bacillales; family BH030062; genus Pontibacillus. The sequence continues at coordinate 3,863,374 of NZ_CP047393.1, read as the reverse complement.
GAAGAAGGTAGACGAAGCAATTAAGTTTGCGAAATTCCTAATGTCTAAAGAAGTACAAGAGCTTCTTGTAAGTGAATTAGCTTGGCCATCTGTTCGTTCCGACGCATATGGATTAGTTCAAGGCTATCAAAAGCCATACTTTAAAGCGATTAAAAATGCACTAGAGCATGCTGAACCACGTGGTAATGTACCATACTGGGGCGATGCAGAGAAGATCTATACAGAAGCATTCCAAAAGATCGTTGTAGAAGGTCAGGATGTTGAAGAAAACTTAAACAAAGCAGCAAAGCAATTACAGAAACTACAGCAGAAACAACAATAAATAGCAGAGTGGCTGTACATCATGTGCAGCCACTTTTTACAGAAGGGGAGAAGGGGCATGGAATATAGCGTAATTAAAGAAGGAGATCTATTCCTTACAACAGAGCAAAATGGAGATATTGATGCAACTCATGATAAAGGGTATGGATTATATACAAAAGATACACGTTTCTTAAGTAAGTTTGATCTAACAATCAACGGAGAGAAACCATCTCTATTGACTTCCACAGCATCCAAGAACTATGTTGCTTCTATCCGCGTTATGAAAAATGAAGATGATGTAGGTGCGATTGAAGCGGTTCGTGACCGTTTTATCTATGATGGCGTATTATATGAGCGTCTATCCTTTCTGAATTACTTCCCAACTCGTCAGCAGTTTGAAGTAGCTCTATCATTTGATGCAGACTTTCAGGACATGTTCATTGTTCGTAACTTTAGAAGTGGTGAGGTAGGTGAGAAGACAGGACAAGCTGTTCAAGATCGTTCGCTGAGTATCGGGTACAAAGGGAAGGATCAAGTTACTCGTGAATCTCTTATCGAGTGGGATCAAAAAGAGAAAAGTGTAAATGAAGATGGAACAGTGACATTTGAGTTAGGTTTAGAACCAAAGCAAGAGACAGCAATTGTATTTTCCATTACGCCCGTTATCGACGGACATAAAGGTACCGTAAAACCATATGATGAAGCATTTCACCAGCTTGAATCTTCCTATCACAACTGGGTAGAAGAAGGGACAAAGGTGAACAGTGACCTTCCTTTATTTGATGACGTTTATCAGCGTGGTGCTCAGGACCTACGCATGCTTATGACGGATGTAGGTTATGGAAATGTTCCAGTAGCTGGTCTACCTTGGTTCGCTGTTCCATTTGGACGTGATAGTTTAATTACGGCTTTATTCATGCTTCCATATCGACCTGATCAGGTAAAAGGAACACTACGTACCTTAGCTCATTATCAGGGGACAAAAGTGGATCAAAATCGAGATGAACAACCAGGCAAGATCATGCATGAAATTCGTTTTGGTGAGCTTTCATCAACGAACCAAACCCCTTTCACCCCTTATTACGGCACAAACGATGCAACAGCCCTTTTCATTGTTCTTGCAGTTGAATACTATCATTGGACCGATGATATAGCGCTTATAAAAGAGTTACAACCTAACATTGATCGAGCGTTGGAGTGGATCAATACGTACGGTAACTCAGACGGGTATGGGTATGTTCAATATGCACAGGAAGCATCAAAAGGCTTCCCTAACCAAGGGTGGAAAGATTCTAAGAACTCTATTGTTCATGAGGACGGCCAATTTGCAGATGCTCCAATTGCTTTATCTGAGGTTCAGGGTTATGTTTATCAAGCAAAAAATAATCTAGCCCCGATATACCGAGAGTTAGGGTTAGAGGAAAAGGCCACTCATTTAGAAAATGAAGCGGAAACACTTAAAAATCGTTTTGAAGAGGATTTCTGGATGGAAGATGAAAAGTTCTATGCCATTGCTTTAGATGGTCATAAACAACCAGTTAAATCGATTACATCTAATCCAGGGCATGTTCTTATGTCTGAGATGCTCCAAGAGGAAAGAGCGGGGCATGTAGCTGAGCGACTTGTAGCAGAAGATTTATTCAATGGATATGGTGTACGTACCATGACACCACAATCGGCTGGATACTATCCAATGAGCTATCACGCTGGGAGTGTATGGCCTCATGATAATGCGATGTGTCTAATTGGTCTTAGCCGACTAGGGTTAAAGGAAGAAGCCATTCAAATTGTAGAAGGCATGCTTGAAGCCTCAAAAGGATTTGAATACTTGCGCTTACCTGAATTGTTCTGTGGGCATGATTCTACACTTGGATATCCAGTACCTTATCCTACGACATGCTCTCCACAAGCCTGGTCTGCAACGTCATCATTCATTTTCCTTCAAACTGTGCTCGGCGTACAACCGAATTCATTAACGAAAGAAGTTAAGATAGACCCAGTACTTCCTCAAGGGATGAATAAGCTACGTGTTGAAGGAATGAGTATTGGAGAGGGCATGCTTTCACTCACCATTGAGCGAAATGAGGGAGATTATGTTATCACTGTGTTAAAAAATACAACAGGATATTCTCTTCGTAAAAAGGGTAAACAAATACAGTTACAAAGCTAGATCTTGAATGAAAAAGGGTGGTCGAGATGAATTATGTGCTCGGTATCGATATCGGTGGCACAAAAGTTGCGATTGGCCTTGTGGGAGAGGACGGTGTTCTGTACCACCAAGCCAAAATTCCAACAGATGTTAAAGCAAATCCAGAAGACGTGATTCATCAACTATTTGGTGGAATTGATACGTTAATCGAACAATCAGGAGTTCAATTTGAAAAAATACACGGCATTGGAATCGGAGCTCCCGGTCCTTTAGATTCAAAGAAAGGGTTGATCACATGCCCACCGAATCTACCGAAGTGGCATGATGTAAACATTGTCCATCTTTTCAAAGAAAAGTATAAGCTTCCTGTACGACTCGAAAATGATTGTAACGCTGCTACATTAGCTGAAAAGTGGATAGGTGCTGCCCAACCGAATGAGGACTTCATGTATTTAACGATAAGTACAGGTATAGGATCGGGTATTTACTCTGATGGTCGTTTGATATCAGGTAAAAGCGGCAATGCAGGGGATGTTGGTCATATGATGATTGATCCATCTTATGGAACATGTACTTGTGGTCAAAAAGGTTGCTGGGAGTGGATCGCTTCTGGGACAGGTATTGCGAGACAGGGATCAGAGCTTTTGGGGCGTCCTGTAACAGCAGAAGAAGTATTTACACTTTATAACCAGGGGGACCTATCTGTTAAAGAGATGATCGAACCTATCTTCACAATAATTGGTGCTGGTTGTACGAATCTGATAAACGCATTCGATCCAGAAAAAATCGTTATCGGTGGAGGTGTTTCAAAGGTTGGAGATCCTTTATTTAAGGTGGTCCAATCCTATGTTCAAAAGTACGCATTAAGTCCTTCTGGAAGAGAAACACAGATTGTGTCTTCAGGTTTAGATCATAATGCCGGTACGATTGGCGCAGCAGCTTTACTTTTTCAAATCGAACATGCAATAGATAATACATGCTCTAGATAAAAAACGGAGGTGAACAAATGGAACAGAAATGGTGGAAAGAAGTTGTCGTATATCAGGTTTACTGGCGAAGCTTCAATGATACATCTGGCAATGGAGTCGGTGATTTAGAAGGTGTAATCGAAAAGCTAGATTACATACAATCATTAGGCATTGATGTCCTGTGGTTAAATCCGTTCTTTGAGTCACCAGACAAGGATAATGGCTATGATATATCTGATTACTACTCCGTTATGGATAAGGCAGGAGATATGGAGACATTTGAGCGTTTGTTAGAAGAAGTTCATAAGCGTGACATGAAGTTAATTATGGACCTGGTTGTAAACCACACCAGCGATCAGCACCCATGGTTTATAGAGTCACGCTCTTCTAAGGATAATCCAAAAAGAGATTGGTATATATGGAGGGATGCGAAAGAAGATGGATCCGAACCAAATAATTGGAGAAGCTATTTTACTCCATCTACTTGGGAGTATGATGATAAAACAGGACAGTATTATTTCCACTCCTTTGCGACGGAACAACCTGATTTAAACTGGGAGAATCCAGAAGTTCGTGAAGAAATCTATAACATGATGCGCTTTTGGCTAGATAAAGGCATCGATGGATTTCGCATGGATGTTATCAATCTCTTAGCTAAGCTTGAAGGCTTCCCTGATGCAGAGAATCCGGAGAACCTTGATTCCCTAGGAAATAATCCAGGCATTCATGAGTACTTAAAGGAGATGAATGAAAAGGTATTGAAACATTATGACGTCTTTACAGTTGGAGAAATCCCGTTTGTGACACCAGAAGATGGTTTGTTATACGTAGGGGAAGACCGTGAAGAATTAAATACTCTTTTTCATTTCGAAGTTTGTGATGATATGGTCCGAATGGATGTACCTCGTTTTAAAGAGATTCAAAAACGTTGGTATGAGGGAATATTTGGTCGAGGAACGAACTCACAATTCTTAAATAACCATGATCACACGCGAATGGTTACTCGCTTTGGAAATGATGGAGAATATCGAGTGGAGTCAGCTAAATTACTCGGTACACTTGTTCATACACTACCAGGCATTCCGTATGTGTTTATGGGTGAAGAGATTGGCATGACTGGAGTGGATTTTGATTCCATTGATGATTACCAAGATATCGCCATGATCAATAAGTACAACGAAGAGGTTGGAAAAGGTCGTGATGAAGCAGAAGTGTTAGAGGAATTAAAACTATTAAGTCGTGATAATTCTCGAACACCGATGCAGTGGGACAGCTCGCAAAATGCTGGTTTCACAGATGGGGAACCATGGATCAAAATGAATCCGAACTATACTGAGATCAATGTTGAAAATGCTTTGAATGACAAGAACTCTGTGTTTTATTATTACCAAAAGCTTATCTCATTACGTAAGACTTATAAGGTATTTTCATATGGGGATTATCAGCCTATATTAGAGGATCACGCTAAGATTTATGCTTTCTTCAGAGAGTTTGAAGGCGAGAAAATACTTGTAGTGGCCAACATGAGTGATGAGGAGAATCTGTTTGAGTACTCGGTAGAGACAAGTGATGTTGAACTGCTCCTTCATAATTATGAGGTGGAACAAGAAGTATCCAATGTAAGTCTTAGACCTCATGAAGTCAGGGTTTATTTGTGGAGTTAATAAAAAGGTATCTTGGAACACAGAAATAAGAAAAAGGGGGCATTGAACTGTAAATCAGTTTAATGCCCTTTTTAATTCCATATAAGCCCACTTTTATATGGAAAACTGGGTTTCGAGATAAGATGAGTATGGTTCCGTTGCTCTTGTGGAGTGTGGTGGGCTGGGAAACGGGCTGCTTTCCCCGGACGAACGATCGAGCCTCCTCACTCACTTCGTTCCCTGCGGGGTCTCGCTCGCCCGTTATTCCGCAGGAGTATTGCCGTTTCAATGCCCCCACACCTCACAAACGCAACGAACCCTTCCTCTCACTCAGAAGCTTATTCCAGATAACTGCCATATTGCTAAATATTACGTTTAATCCATTCCATAATAAAAAAAGTAGTTCAATTAAGAAGTGGTACTCCAAAACTGAACTACTAAAAAAATTCTGCTGAAGTTATTTCTCTAAAACACGTTCAATAGCCTGAGCTACGCCATGTTCAAGATTTGAGCCAGTTACCCAATCTGCTTCATCTTTAATAACATCCTGAGCATTCCCCATAGCAACGCCAAATCCTGCTTCGCGGATCATAGCGATGTCATTTAAGCTATCTCCAACAGCCATGACGTTATCCATAGTAATGTTCAGCCATTTACTTACTTTACGTAAGGCTGTAGCTTTATTGATACCAGCTGGATTAATTTCAAGATTAAGAGGGCTTGAGTTCGTTACCTCAAAAGAATCGTGACCCTTTAGCTCCTCTAAAACGGTATCACGTAACTCTTCATCCTCAAAATTAAAGCCATATTTGATCCATTCATAGTCTTCAACTTCCTTTGCAAAAGGCTCTTCAGAGTTGAAACGCCCTTGAACAGTTGAGGACCAGAAAAAGGCCTGATGCTTTTGTGTAAGATCCCAAAGCTTACGTACATCTTTTGGATCAAAAGAATTTCGCTCGATAAGCTCAAAGTTTTGATCATAAATCTCGCCGCCATTAATCGTGACGAGATAAGCGGATTCTCCTAAGGGTTCAATAATTTCCTTGCACGTAGAAAGAGAACGTCCAGTGCTAATCACCACATGAAAGCCTTGATCCTTTGCTTTTTTGATAGCAGCTAGGTTTTCTGAAGAGATCTCGTGCTCGTTATTTAATAATGTTCCGTCCATATCTAAAGCGATGAGTTTGATATCTTTATTCATGTTACGTATGTCCTCCTTTATCAACCAACCTTATTTTAATACAAAATGGTGCAGGCTAACAGAGGTAATGCAATCAGTCTATTCGCATTACAAAAGGAAACTGCCGTACAATAGGAATAATAAATATGAAAAAAGGAGTAGAAGCATGACATTACCACGTGTATTAACGATAGCAGGATCCGCAGCTCAAGGGAGTGCTGGAATTCAGGCTGATTTAAAAACATTTCAAGAAAGAGATGTTTACGGAATGAGTGCGATAACCGCTATGGTGGCAAACAATGCCAAGACAGAACAGGGGATATTTACTAACCCAATCGATGCAATCGAAGCACAAGTGTATGCTGCTCATGAGCATGTAGGACTTGATTCTGCTAAAACAGGAATGCTTTTTACAGAGGATATCATCGTTCGTGTCTCTGAACTCATAAGAGAATTATCCATACCTAACCTTGTAGTTGATCCAGTGATGATTGGAAAAATGGGATCGCAATTGCTGAAAGATGAAGCCATCGAATCTTTTAAAGAACTTATGCTTCCCCTTGCAAATGTAATTACCCCGAACAGAATGGAAGCAGCACGCTTAACTAGTGTGGAAAGTATAGATTCTGTCCAAGATATGAAGGAAGCTGCTATACAAATAAAAGATATGGGACCAGCATATGTGTTAGTAAAAGGTGGACCATTAACGGAGAATGCGACAGATATTTTATATGATGGGGAGCAGTTTTTTGAAATTGAGTCCGATAAAATTGAAACCATTCATACTAGCGGAGCCGGTTGTACTTACTCAGCCGCAATTGCAGCAGAGCTTGCCAAAGGGAAGACAGTAGAAGAAGCGGTTCAAATAGCTAAGCAATTTATTACGTATGCGATTCAGCATTCACTTTCCTTTAATAGAGGTATTGGGTCTACGCATCATGGTGCAATGAGAAAATATAAAAAATAAAACCACCAGTTTTACTTGAACTGGTGGTTTTCAATTTACATGATATAAAAAACACTAATAATCATTAAAGCACTTAGTATTTTGAACCAAAATGGCATGGTTTCATGTTCTGCATTATTAACCGATTTCTCTTGTTCTTTAACGTGTTCTGTATAGTTTGGTGAACAGCAACCCATTACGCAATGTCTCTCCATTCTTCCTCAAGCGGAATATTTCGTTGTAAAGAACGGCGAGCATGATTGAAGAAAGCGGCTACAATCCCTACAGTAATAAATGCAGCAACGACATAAGAGATATTCATAGGGAGATTAAACCCGATATCAGCATTTAAAATATAAGAGAAAGTTGCCATCGTCATGAATGTTGCTGGTACTGCAGCAATCCAATAATTTTTTCGAGAAAGGAACAAGTATGTTGCTCCAACCCAAAGGGCTATGACAGCCGTTGATTGGTTTGCCCAAGAGAAGTAGCGCCATAAAAGCGTGAAATCGATTTTAGTCAGCATGAACGAAATGACAAACATCGGTACTGCGATCCATAGACGATTTGCTACTTTTTTCTGTGTTACGTTAATATAGTCCGCAATAATCATACGTGCACTTCGGAATGCAGTGTCCCCAGATGTGATTGGAAGAACAATAACGCCAAGAACCGCTAACGTTCCACCTACTGCTCCAAGCATAGACTTCGATACTTCGCTTACAACTGCAGCAGGACCACCGCTTGCTAATACTTCGTTTAGACCAGCTGATCCGTTAAATAGACTCATAGCTGCAGCAGCCCAAATCATAGCAATAATACCTTCGGCAATCATCATGCCGTAAAAAATACGACGACCTTGTTTTTCTTGTTGGGTTGTACGTGAAATGATTGGTGTTTGTGTTGCATGGAATCCGGATAGTGCTCCACAAGAAATCGTTAAGAATAGTAGTGGAAAGATTGGTGCGTTATCAGGATGCATATTCGTAAAGGACAACTCAGGGATTGGTGCTCCTGTAAACACAAGTCCAGCACCGACACCAATGGCACTAATTAAAAGAAGTGCCCCGAAAGCTGGGTAAAAACGTCCAATAATTTTATCAATAGGAAGTAATGTAGCAACTAGATAATAGACAAAGATCGCAGCTAAAATAATCGGTAGTGTTAACCAACTGCTTGTCATACTATGAAGCAAATCTGCTGGTGCAGTTACAAACACCGTACCAACTAGTACTAAAAGTAGAATAGCAAAAGCATTAACGACGTGTTTCATAACCTTCCCAAGAAACTTCCCTGCTAACTCTGGTAAGTGTGCCCCTCTATTACGAATCGAGATCATACCTGTTAGATAGTCATGAACAGCTCCTGCAAAGATTGCGCCTAAAACAATCCACAGAAAAGCAACTGGACCATAAAGGGCTCCTAAAATTGGACCGAAAATCGGACCAACACCTGCAATATTTAATAGCTGAATGAGTGCGTTTTTCTTTTTCCCCATTGGAAGATAATCCACATTATCTTGGTTGGAATAGGCTGGGGTAGGTCGTCCAGTATTTACTCCAAACGTCTTTTCTACATATTTACCGTACGTAAAATAACCAATGATTAATAGTGCAATACTCACTAGAAAAGTTACCATGTCTTGTCCCCCTCTTTTTGTAATCGCTTACACAAAAGGTATCATGATTACGCTTACAAAAGTGCTGTTTCTGTTTAAGATGTTTTGTGAGGGAGTTAAGATACATTTAGGCGTGATTAAGATGCACTGGGTATTTGGAGAAAAGCTTAAGATCTTTATCTATTTACAATTCCAGTTGCTCACGGAGTTCTTTAATATAGTTTCGACTAACAGACAACTTTTCGTCTATCCCTTGAAGTTCTAACTGGTAAGCACCGTTAAACCAAGGGATTAGTCTTTCAATGTGTCTTAAATTGACTAAATAGCTCTTATGGATTCTGAAAAAAGTAAATGCCTGTAGTCGTTCTTCCACATCTTTTAAAGGCCACTTCGTTTCAAAAGTACGATCCTTCGTAACGATTTTCGTTACTCTTTCTTCTCGACTAACATAAAGGATATCATCTGGAGATATGTATATAATTCCATCCTCTCCCTCTATAGGTAACTTTGATGGGGGTGTTGTTCTTGAATGATTTGTGTTTGGTTTTGTGAATCTTGAATGAATACGTTTTATGGTTTCAGTTAATTGCTCCTCATCAAAGGGCTTTAATAAATAGTCCAATGCTTCATGACGAAAAGCTTCTACAGCATAATCAGGGTATGCGGTAGCGAATATAACCTGAGGTACTTTCTTGAGCTCTAGGACAGATTTTGCTACTTCCATTCCATCCATTTTAGGCATGTCTATATCTAGGAAAATGGCGTCAGGTTGAGTCTGAATAGCTTTCATAAGGGCAGTATCTCCTGATTCAGCCTCACCAATGACTTTGATGGATTCATGTTGCTCTAATAAGTAAATAAGTTCCTCTCTACTAAAACGTTCATCATCTACAACGAGAACTGTGATTGGTTTATTCATATCGATCCTCCTGATAGTTCTTAGGAATAACAAATGAAATGATCGTGCCATTATTCGGTTCACTATGAATTTGAAGAGTTGAAGTATAACCATACATATACTCCAAGCGTTTGTTTACGTTATAGATTCCAAGTCCAGTACCTTGACTAGAGTCTACTCTCTTTTCACCTAGTCTAGAAAGCTCTTCCTTACTCATTCCAATTCCATTATCTTGAACAGAAACTAGAATATCGTTTTCTTTTTCCATAATTCTAACTAAGATTTTTCCGATTCCATCCTTGTTTTTAATACCATGTTTTATGCAGTTCTCAACGAGAGGTTGGAGTGTTAAAGGAGCAATTTTGGCGTTCATGGCACTCTCGTCCACTTCATATTCAACTTGTAACTTATCTTCGAATCGTGTTTCTTCAATTAGTAAATAAGATTTTACGTGCTTTAGTTCTTCAGATAAAGAGGTCCATGTCTTCGTTGTAGCGCTTAAGTTTTGGCGGAAAAACTTAGAAAGTGCAATAAGTAATGAGCGAGCACGATCTGGTTTTGTACGGGTTAAAGACACGATCACGTTTAACGAATTAAACAAAAAATGAGGGTTAATCTGTGCTTGGAGTGCCTTCACTTCTGCTTCTCGGGCTAATTCTTTAGACTTTTCTGCTTCTGCGATCTCAAGTTGTTGTCCTAATAAAGCATTTAGTCCTTGAATTAATTCTAGTAGGACATTTGAAATTTCTTTTTCTGATCGCACATAGAACTTCAGTGTACCTATAACTTCATTTCTACGCTTCAAAGGTGCAATAACTGCAGCACCTAAAGGACATTCAGGAATTTTACATTGGATGGAGGCGTGGTTTGCGATCAACATTTTTCCTGAATGAAGCACCTCTTTTGTGGCATCTGTTTGGATAGGTTCTCCTGATTGGTGATGGTCGTTTGCCTTTCCAACATGGGCTAAGATGGTTTGGTGATCTGTCATGGCAATAGCACTGACGTTGACTTCTTCATAAATCATCTTGCACACGTTTTGGGCAGAATTAGAGTTTAATCCCGTTCGCAGATAAGAGATTGTAGATTCAGCCAGCTTTAATGCTTTCTGGGCTTGGATGGCTCCGGCCTTTTCTTCTTCAGCTAAAACATTCCGAATGATGAGTAAGAATAGAGCTGATCCAACTCCGTTTGCCATAATCATCGGAAGGCCAATCTCTTGTACGAGGTCCCACGCCATCGCAAAAGGTTTAGCTATACCGAGTATAATTAACATTTGAACCGTTTCAGCTAATGCACCAACTAGTAGAGCAGTTTTCAGCTTAAGTGGTTGATTCTTTTTATGAAAAAATCCAGAAATAAGACCAGCCACAACGGCTGATACACCACATGCAAATCCTGTAAAGCCTCCAAGTGAGAAGCGATGTAATCCCGCAATAAGACCACTTCCAACACCAATGCGATAACCACCAAATAACCCCGCGGCTACAATGCCAATTACGCGTGAATTCGCTATAGCTTCCGACTCTCCAAGGTCATAGACAACATTGCCGAATAGGGAGGAAGAGGTATCATAAGTAATCCCTGTATATGTACCAATCACACCAAAGAGACCAAAGAACAGAATGGCCATATATTGTTGTTGAGGGTGAAGGGTTTTCTGATCGATTAATTCACGGAAAAAGCGAAACCTTGTAATGATAAAGGCTACGGTGACAATAATTCCTAAACGTTCAAGCATAGGAAGAAATAATTCAAGCATCGTCTGTCTTCCTCTCATGCAGTTTGATTTTATTGTAGCATCAAAAAATAGTAATGAATATGTGTAAGAAAGCACCAAGACTAGTAGCTTGGTGCGTAGGTATTTCTTTTAAGATTTAGAAGGTCTTATACCTAAAAAGCTTATAACTAAGCTAAGGAATACGAATCCAGCAAAGCTATAATAAAGGATGGAAGGAAATGATTTCATTAGTAGAGCGGTAACAGGAGGACCAGCTGCTACACCTATAAAACGCATAGAACTGTACACTGCGGTCATAGTCCCACGCTCTTCTTTTGGGATGCCTTCCGTTATAAAAGCATCTAGACAAGGGAGCGCTACTCCAATGCCAGTACCTGCAATGGATAATAAAATGAAATAACTAAGCAGACTTTCTTTGCCTTGTACAAAAAGGAACGCAACAACAGCTACTCCACTTCCAATTAAAATAATCCACTTCATTAAAACCTTATGTTCGCCAATTTTGTTACCAGCAATATAAGAAGCCACACATAAAAAGAGTAAAGGTACGGCTAAAAATAAGCCTTTTTTATAACCTAATATTTTAAAATCATCCTCTAATATACTTGAGAAATGAAATAAAAACCCAAACAAAACGAACATAAAAATACACCCTGCAAGAAAAACCGAAGTTAACCATTTGGCATTTTCTCTTAGTAGATCTTGAATAACATGAATGAATGCTTGAAAAGATTGTTTAGGTTCTTGGTTTTTTTCTTTTGGAACCTTTACTAAGATCATGACAAGAATAATGGCTAATCCAGATAAAATGGGGATAGCGATAAATGGTAGGAACCATAGGACTGCGGCTAATAGTGCACCTAAGATCGGACTTAGAACCTTGCCGAATGTGTTAGAAGTTTCGATAATGCCAAGGCCTTTGCTTACTTCTTCCTCATCCTTAAACATGTCTCCTACGGTTGGGATTACGACTGGGAATGCACCTGAAGCACCAATTCCTTGAATAAATCGTCCGATCAATATAACAGTAAAAGGGTTCTTCATGTGCCAAGCTGCATAAGCTGAAATGGCTCCTCCAACTCCAACAATAATAAGGCTAGGGATGATGACTTTTTTCCGACCGAGCTTATCAGATAGGTATCCGGAGATTGGGATGAGGGGGATTGCTATAATCGAATAAATGGTAATAATTAAGCTCGACTGAAAAGACGTGATATCAATTTCACGTTCAATAATGGGTAACACAGGAATTAGCATAGAATTCCCTAACGTCATTAATAAAGGGATAGCTGCTAATGCAAACAAATCCCATTTCTTACCCTTCATAACGGTTCCTCCAATAATGGGTCTTTTTTGTTATTTTGAGTAAAAGGTGGAGATGGCATACTTCTGTCATACATGTATTTTTTGCTAAAACATGTAAGAGAAATGATATTGATCAAAGTTTTATATTTCTAGCCATGAAAAGAGATGTGTTACGCTAAAAAAAACTTATTTCGTTAAGGAGGCCCTCAGATGTCTATATCTAGACCATTTCCAGTAGCAGCCATTCAATACAATCCGAAGTTGAACCGACGTAATGCGAACATTCGCGAATTGAAAAAGTATGTTCGAGAAGCAGCTGAAAAGGGTGCCAAACTCATTGTTACTCCTGAGATGGCTACAACGGGTTATCATTATTTAGATCGTTCCGCTATTTCCTCCTATGTAGATACGATTCCGGGGTTAACAACTGCGCAGTTTGCCGAGATTGCTAAGGAATACAACACGTATATTGTTATTGGTATGGCAGAAGTTGATCTTGAAACGGGGTTGTATTACAACTCCTCAGCTCTTGTTGGCCCAAATGGATATATAGGAAAGTACCGCAAAATTCATCAGTGGGTCGTTGAGACCTACTGGTCTTGTTGGGGAGATATCGGTTGTCCAGTTTACGAAACGGATATTGGTAACATCGCCATGATTATTTGTCAGGATTCTACGTACTTTGAATCCGCACGACTAGCAGCTGTAAATGGTGCTGATATTTTGTGTTTCCCAACGAATTCATCTAGTGCCTCCATCTCGATGTTGCAGCACTGGGCAGAAATGAACGGCCTCTATATCGTTAGTGCAAACCGTTCTGACAAAGAAGAAGATTTTAATATGGTCGGTCTTAGTTCTGTATGGTCACCTTATGGGGAAAAGCTTGCCGAAGCGCCAATGACAATTGATGAAGAAGATCCTTCCCCATATATTTTAGAAGGAAGCATTGATCCAGCTCAGTTTGCAAACCCTGCAAAATCTCGAATGTTAGAGCGTCGTATGGAGTCTTACAAAGAATTAATGCTCTTTTTAGGTCCATGGGATTATACCAAAAACACACATGCACGAAATATCAAAGCCGCTTCAATACAATATGAACCAGAGATTGGCAATAAAGAAGTAAACCTGACAAAAGTGAAGCAGCTTGTAAGGGACAAAGTCGAGGAAGATGTAAATCTCATTGTCCTCCCTGAACTTTCTGTAATTGGTCCGATGGAATTACAAAAAAAGCAAGATATAGAGCCATACGCTGAGACAGATGATGGACCTATAGTGCAGGAGATGAAAAAGCTAGCACAAGAGGTAGAGGCTTATATCGTATTTGGATTTGCCGAAAAAGAATTACCTCACTTTTATAATAGTGCGCTATTTATAAGTCCTGAAGGTGAAGTTATTGGGAAACATCGTAAAATTCACTTAGATCATTGGGATGAGCGTTGGGCCACACCAGGAAAAAGGATTATGGTTACCCCTGTAAATGGCTTTGGGCGTGTTGGAATGATGATTGGATATGATGCTACATTTCCAGAAGTAGCAGGTGTCTTAGCTGTTAAACGCGCGGATATGATTTGCATACCTGCAAGCTGGACGGGGGACTATGGAGTTGAACTGTCGATGAATCAAGATGTATTCCCGAATCCTTATCCAAAAGGTACAGTCTCTACCTGGGATGCTGTAGCGAAAGGGGCTCAATCCTATACCATTGTTTCTAACTTTGTTGGATCGAAGTATGGATTCAAGGGTCGAAGTGCTATATACAACTTGGACCAAAACTATACCAATGATCAGACAGTAATTGCTTCAGGTGAACAAGAAGAAGTACTTGTTAACGCATTCCAAACAATGAAAACAGACTGGTGGTTGGATCAGGAAAATCTCATTTTGACCCGTCGTACAGCATACTATAAACCGTTAGTAACGAGAGAACCACCGTTTTTGTAAGTGAAATAGATCGTGAAAAACTGCAATACATTGAACACCTGCTCCTTGCCAATAAGGTAAGGGATGGGTGTTATTTGTTTTGTCGTAAGCCTTAACTAAGCCCAATCATTCCCAACACCTCTAAATTAAGATAAAATCAAATCAACAACTATTACGCTCAAACGTAAAACATAACCCCTCCACAGAAAGCATAATGGGCTCCTTACTCTAGTAAATTGTTCGACAGTCAAAAGGGACGTTGCTATGATGGAAGAAAAAGGAGTGATGATATGATCAAGTGGGGAATCCTGGGAGCTGCAAACATTGCAAAGAAAGCACTTATCCCAGCAATACAGCGTACAGAAGACTCTGAAGTTGTAGCAATTGCAAGTTCAAGTGGAAAAGAAAAAGAAGTCCAAGAGCAATTTGATATAGAAAAAGCATACGGGTCATATGAAGAGCTCTTACAAGATTCTGAGATTGAAGCGGTATATATTCCTCTTCCGAACCATCTACATAAAAAATGGGTATTTGAAGCGGCCGAAGCAGGCAAGCATATTTTATGTGAAAAGCCAGCATCTTTAACACATCAAGATGTGGTGGAGATGATTGAGATATGCAATGAGAATAATGTGCAGTTTCTTGAAGCGTTTATGTATCAGTTCCACCCTCAACATCAGCGAGTGAAAGAATTAATCGCTGAAGGTGAAATCGGAGAAGTGGAATACTTGCGTGCTAGCTTCTCTTTTAGTTTTGATCGCTCTAAATACAACATTCGCCTGGATAAAGAAAAAGGCGGAGGAGCTCTTTGGGATGTAGGATGCTATGGTACACATACAGCCATTAATGTATTGGATAGTAATCCTATTGAACATACTGTTAAATCTTCTTTGGATAATAAGTACGGTGTAGATGTTACATCACTTGTAACGTTAAGAATGGAAAACGGATCTATGGCTCAAGTAGATTGTAGCTTTAATGCGCCACTTCGTCATCAATATGAGGTACTTGGAACGAAAGGGACCATTCAGATTCCTTTTGCTTATCGTCCAGACGCTAATGAGCACAAAGGTATTGTAAAAGTGAGTACTCAAAATGGTAGCTATGAAGAAACTATTATTGGGGATCAGTACAAATTACAAGTGGAGACATTTACACAGGCTGTTCAGCAAAATGAATCTTTACAGTCTTACCACGATAAAACATTCGAGAATATTAAATTACTTGAACAACTTTATAAACATTAAAAAAGTGCCTGCTCATTTTTGTGAGTCAGGCACTTTTTACTTTGGTCTCTACATGATAAACCCAGCAACAAGGAAGAACACGGAAGCTACGCCTGCAGCTGTTAATGCATAAGGGAGCTGCGTGTTGATGTGCTCCATGTGATCGCAATCTGAGCCAACGGAGGACATGATACTAGTATCCGAGATCGGAGAGGTATGGTCTCCAAATGCTCCGCCTGAAAGGACTGCGGCAGCAGCAAGGATTGGATCTCCGCCGGTTGCTAGCATTAAGGATACGCCGATTGGCATCATAATCGCCCAAGTTCCGAAAGATGTTCCCATAGAGAATGCCACAAATCCAGAAATGATAAATAAGGCTAATGGGATGATTGCGCTAGGAATCACGCCTTTTGCTACTTCACCAATGAATGCAGCTGCACCAGTTCCTTCTGGAGCTGTTGCGCGCATGATGTCACCTAGTGTAACAGCTAATAGAATAATAACAGCACCTAGGATGACGGTTTTTGAACCTTCAAATAGTTCTTCAGAGAATTGTTTTGGTGTCATCAGCTTACCTAATGTGTACTTCAAGAAGGCAACGATAATACCAAGGCCGAAGCTGATAATAAGCATTTTGTTACCGTCTAAAGGAAGCTTTTCAACCTCGAAGAAGTACGGTAGCGTATAGTTCCACATGCCAAGTAAAACAAGTGTTGCAATTGAAACACCAAGTGGAAGTAACATGTCTGAAGGAGATGCATTTTTACCTTTATTCGGTTCTGCAGTAGCTGCAACCTCTTGCTCTTCAGATCTTGGCTCTTTTCCTTGCTTCGCACGTTCTTCTGCTTTTTTCATAGGTCCGAAATCTTTCAATTTACCACTAGCAAAAAGGAATACCATAACTAAGATGACGATGTTATAAAAGTTGTATGGCACAGTTTGTGCTAGACCAGCAATAGGGTCATTTACACTTGGAATGTTATCTACCATGAGCGCTCCCATGAATGCTACCCAACCAGAAATCGGTACAAGAACGTTGATTGGAGACGAAGTTGAGTCTAGAAAGAACGCTAATTTTGCTCTAGAAATATTCATACGATCATAAATTGGTCGGAAAACGGTTCCTGTTGCTAGGGAGCTGAAGTAAGCACTTGTGAAAAGAGAACTTCCCATTAATGCAGTGGATACTTGAGCACCTTGTTTTCCTCGAACTTTGTTAGCTAACCAATTACCGAATGCATAAGCACCGCCCGATTTATTAAGGACGCCGATAAATGCTCCAAGTAAGAATACAACGATGATGAGTTCAGCACGTCCAGCTCCTTTAACGAGTCCCATGCCTCTGATACCTGCCTCTGCATCAGCAGGGTGGCCGGCAATGGCGCTGAATAGGTTGAGAATGGAATACATAATTGCGTGCAGGACACCGTTCGTTTTAATATCAATCATTATTGTCCCTACCAAGATTCCTGCAAGTAATGATGGGACAACTCGCTTAGACCAAATGGCTAAGACCAAAGCGACTACGGATGGTAATAAAGATAATAGGCCGAAATGTTCCATATAGCATCTCCTTTCGATGTCTAAATTGTTTGAAATGTTAAAAATCATTATAAGAACTCATTTTTAATTTTCATACAGAAAAAAATGAAAAAAAGTTGAGAAGAATTGCTTGGGAAGGGAGGGAGTGTAAAAAGTGGTATCAGCGATCGCTGATAAAAGTAATCCAATAAAAAACACCCGCCCAAAGGCGAATGCTTAAACGGAGTACCATTGATATAATTTTTTCGGTCGCCCCATCTTTTGGTGGGAATCAATCTGCTTTACTTTGCCTTCATTCAGCAAATGAGTTACGTACCGATAAACTGTTGGATAGGCAAGGTTGACCTCTTTTGAAATTTCATCTACAGAGCTTGGTTCAGGTTGCTTTTTCATAAAATCCTCGATATGAGAGAGTGTGTTTTTACTAATTCCCTTAGAGCTGAACACATTGTCATCCTGGACTTGAGAACCTTTCAAATTAGCTAGCTGAACATGGAGCTGGATTCTTGAGATGATATCCGGAGCTTTTACTGGTTTCAAAGCAAAGTCATTGGCTCCCTCCTGAAGAAAGCGATCAGCAATCTCTTGTCTTTCATCTACTGTTAGAACGAGTATAGGTATTTGAGAGTGATGGCTTCGAATTGCTTTCACAGTTTGAATCCCATCCATCTCTGGCATATGATAATCAACAAGAATGAGGTCATAATTCCCTTGTTGGAATAAATCTACGCCCTTTTGTCCATTTTCTGCAATCTCTGAGTCCCATCCTGCATGCTTGCAAATTTCAGTCAGCATATAACGTAGGGATGGATCGTCATCAATGATTAAAATGTTCATAGCTGTACACACTCCTTTGGTAGAACAATCCAGAAGGTTGTTCCCTTTTTTAATTCACTCTCGATTTTCAAGGTAGCATCATGCTCATCAACGACGTTTTTCACAAACGTCAAGCCAACACCAGGATGAGCTTTCGTACTGTATCCAGCATTCCAAATTTTTTGCTGTTCCTTTTTAGAGAGTCCCTTTCCATTATCCTCTACGCCTAGCCAGATACCTGATTCATCGAATTCCGATCGAATAGTCACCTTAGCGCTTGCTTTCCCATCAACAGCATCACAGGCGTTATCAATCAAGTTCACAATGGCTCTCGTCATACGAATTTTATTTACATACACTTTTATACTTGGATCTGCGTGAAGTTCAAATTGAAAATCAATTGATTGGTCGGTAAGTTTATTGGCTCGTACATATTCAATCAACCTTGAAAGCGTACACCAGTTTTTCTTTTCTTCATACAAAATCTCAGAGACCATGTTACTTGTAGATTCGATCGATTCGGATATTTGCTCTGTGTATTCTAGAACATCCTGATCTTTGGATTTCATTTGAATCAAGGAGTTTAAGCCTTCAATAAGAGAAAGAGGAGTTTTTAAGTCATGAACTAGGTGCAATGCTTCACGACCTGCGCGAGATTCCACCATTTCACCTCTAGCAATATTTAAGTCCTGCCTCATACGCCACTTTTGCTCTGAAACAGTTAGATAGACAGCTAAAACAACCGCATTGATCATGAATATACCACATAATAACAGGCTGTATAACGATAATGTGTTGCCAAAACCGATATTGACTGCGATCTCTTTCACTTCACTGGAGATCGGTCCTCCTCCAAATCCTAGAGGTGTTAAAAAGATAACGGTATCCAGCCACTGAAATCCAAACAGTAGCTGAGCTAATACAAAGGATTTCAGTATTGGCCTCATGCGACCTTTTCCTAATAAATGCAACAATACGATTGATATCAATAACAGTAATGCTGGGCCACCAAAATCATAATTAAGCGGATTGTAGAGGTTGATTGTCATATAGACCAGCGGAATGATGATGAAAGGAACAATGAACGTCAGCCATGGCTTGTTAAGCTTTTTGGCTAATTCATCTCCTAATAAAAGTGATCCAAGATAGTGAGGAAGAGCACGGACCGTATTAAGCATGACCAAAACAAAGGCCGTTAACATCAACGTATTGCCGGTTGGATCACTTCTAAGCTCATCCATCATGCTCGTCAGACCGGTTTCATCAGCTCCTAGCCATAACGGCATGGAGACCCCTAAAAGGATAAGGGAGATTTTAATCCATATACCTTTGGATTGTATAAGTGAATGATACATAATAAGCTCCATTCCTCAGAAAAAAATGAAAAAAAGTCAAAAGGTCTTTTTTGCTACGAAACAATGTACCATAATTTATCTTACATTTTAATACTAGATTCAGATAAATACGAATGTTTTCCTTCCTAAGGAGTGTTCTATACATGCATGAATTACTAAAACAAGCTAAAAACCTTGATCATACCTTAACCGAGTGGAGAAGAGACCTTCACCAAAATCCAGAATTGGGATTTGAAGAAAGTCGTACGTCCCAATTTGTTCAACAGCAATTAAAAGAATTAGGTGTACCCCATGTCCAAGTTGTTGCTAAGACAGGTGTGACAGCTCTAATTGAAGGAGAAGAGCCTGGACCCACTGTAGCGCTACGGGCTGATATAGATGCTTTACCGATACAAGACGAAAAAGATGTCCCATATAAATCACAAACAGATGGAAAAGCACATCTATGTGGCCATGATGGGCACACAACCATGCTTTTGGGAGCAGCGAAACTTCTCAAGGACAACCCTCCAAAACGGGGAAACATTAAGTTAATCTTCCAGCCAGCTGAAGAAGGTTTATTTGGTGCTCAAACGTTAATTGAACACGGCGTATTAGAAAATCCAAAAGTAGATGCCATAGCAGGATTGCATGTAAATCCAATGGTACCTACAGGTCAGGTTACTTGTACCCAAAGAGAAGCCTGTGCAGCTGCCGACTTTTTTGATTTAGAAATTAAAGGCCAAGGAGGACATGCAGCTCATCCTCACTTATCAACGGATTCTATTACAGTAGCATCAGAGGTTGTAAGTTCACTACAACAAGTAGTAAGTCGTCAAATCAATCCTGTTTCACCAACTGTGCTTACAGTTGGACAAATTCAAGGAGGATCAGCCCCAAATGCCATAGCACCAAGCGTGAAAATGAGAGGAACAGTTCGAACACTTGACCCTGATGTACGCTCAACCATTGAACATCGAATGGAGAGCATCATTCGTGGGATTACTGAAGGCTTCGGTGTATCTTATGATTTTCAATATAACTACTTTTATCCACCAGTAGTAAATGATGAGTCACTTGTACCAAGTGTAAGACAAGTGACAGAGGAAGTTTTAGGTTTAGATCAATTTTCCATTGTGAAACCATCCATGGGAGGAGAGGACTTTTCCTTCTATGCTGAACAAATCCCAGGAGTATTTTTCCGATTAGGGGTAAGAAATGAAGAAAAAGAAGCCACGTATCCTCTTCACCATCCAAAATTTGATTTAGATGAACAAGCCCTACCATATGGAGCAACCTTGTTAGCTCAGTGGGCTTTGAATCAACTATAAATAAAGTGCCTTCCTCTTTAATTGAGGGAGGCATTTTTGATGTTGGCTATGTTAGTTGTAGCTGTTCATAGGGAAACATAAATGAACTATAAATTATGCTTAGGGGTTATTCAGTTATATGGCAGTTATATGGAATAACTGTTTTAGTGAGAGAGGCGGTTCCGTTGCTATTGTGGAGTGCGGCGGGCTTGGGAACGGGTTGCTTTCCCCGGACGAACGATCGAGCCTCCTCATCCGCTACGCTTCTTGCGGGGTCTCGCTCGCCCGTTTTTCCGGAGGAGTCAACCCGTTCCCAAGCCCACCTTAGCCGAATGGTGATGAACGGAACCGTAGTGATATGAGGAGGTAATGCTTACGGACATTTGTTCCGCTATTTCACCTTAAAATGGTTTTTCTAAAGAGCTTACGGACATTCATTCCGCTAATTGCTGCAAATCACCTTAATAAAGAGCAATCTGTCACAAATAAGGTACCATATGTCCGTAACGACTCTCGAAATGCCTTAAAAGTTCAAAATAACGGAACAGATGTCCGTAAGGTTTAGAACTCACACACTAGGGTCCGTTATTCTTCATAAACGCAAAGGGCGGAAGGAAACGGCAAACTCCAGTGGTAGAAAGGGCGGATGAGACCCCACAGAGAACGGAGTGAACGAGGGGGATCAGCTGCTCTTCCGCAGGAGTATTGCCGTTACTCTGAACCCCTACCTCTCATAAAAGCAACGGACTGCTCTCA
This sequence comes from Pontibacillus sp. HMF3514, assembly GCF_009858175.1. Lineage (GTDB taxonomy): Bacteria > Bacillota > Bacilli > Bacillales > BH030062 > Pontibacillus. The sequence continues at coordinate 3,841,719 of NZ_CP047393.1, read as the reverse complement.
ACTTATCTCGATTCCAAGTCTTCCGCATAAGGGGGCTTTAATAGAAGAACTTAATTCAACAGAAATGCATAAAAAATGCATCTGTAAATTCATTTCCAGTAGATACCACTCCAAAATAGGACAAAAAACGTTATACTAGTTCGAAAGATTTATTATGTATGAAGCATGAAACTTTTCCGAACAGAATGAAGTGAAACCGTGGTATAGTTACCAAGGTTAACTTATGAAATAAATGAGGAATGCAAAATGACCAAGAACAGAATTGATTCGATCTTTCTGCTTCGACTATTTGCCATGTTAATGGTTGTGTTGGTACATGTAACAGGACAATTCCAGTCAACGCTTCCATTTGATAGTGGAGCTTTTCAAAAATACCACTTTATCAACCGTATAGTGCGAATAGAAGCAGGAATATTTATTATGATCACAGGCATGGTGTTCTTTTTTAACTATATGAAGAAGAACTTAACCTGGGATGTATTAAAAGATTACTATAAAAAGCGTGTAACATTTATTCTTGTCCCATATTTAATTTGGGCCGTTTTTTATGAGGTTTATATGTACCAAATCGGGTTTCGTGAAGTGAATATCATGGAATCAGTTGATCGTATTTTACACGGAGAATCCTATTATCAATTGCACTTTATCTTTCTAATTGTACAATTTTATTTAGTATTACCACTCTTTGTGTATATGGCACAAAAGCTCAACTTTTTCAGAAAGTATATGTGGGCGTTTGGATTTGGGTTTGAGCTATTATACTTTTATCTCAATACAACCTATGAAATAACAACGTTCCACGTATTTTTAAATAGTATTGGGACGTTCTTGCTAGGGGCTTGGATTGGGACGTACTACAATGAAATGCGTCAAAAGATCCGTAGCTACTCAAGCGTTCTTCTTTTCATAGCAGCAACAGTTGCTGGTCTAGCAACTGTTTATCTGCATTATGATATGTATATGCTAAATGAATCAACGCTACCAGGTATCACGTACAAATTTGTTAATCTGATTTATATGGTGACAGGAAGTTATCTGATCTTCCGCCTTGCAGAACTGGCGAGTGAAAAGATGCCAAATCGTTTATTTGGGGCCGTGAAAAATGTCGCCGTTTACTCATTTGGTTTTTATCTCCTTCACCCTGTTGTGTTAAGAGAGGTTGCAAAGTTCATTCCTGCCGATCCAAGCTATATGTTCCACCTCCAAATGGGATTACGTTATGTAAGCACCGTAATCTTTTGCTACCTAATCATTTGGACAGTTCATAAATTTGTTCCAGGAGCTAGTGCCATTTTCGGTAAACTTCCGAAGAAAGCATCTTTTGTTGTGCCAAAGCAGTCTGAGCAAAAAGTAACTATGTAAAGCAAAAGCCTGTCTCTTCGTAACATGTAAACGATGAGACAGGCTTTTTTGATTCACCTTAAGAGTCTTTTTTATCTTTCCGTTAGCTCATCTAGTGAAACTTGATGCTGTTTTTGAGGATTTTCAAGCTCATATACACTAGCTGTTTCATTATTTTCATTTACATTTTGGATATAGATTGGATCCCCGTTATAGGTTACATTAATTAGATTTTCGGATTCGCGTATTTCTTTTGCACGTTGTTTATCCATTATGCATACCTCCTTTATGATTTAGATATAGTATGTGATGAAGGATGAAAGTCTATGTATGATGATGTATATTTTTCTAACTAAAACCATTGGTGTTATTAAATGGATAAATAACTTGACTTCGAATCATCTATTGGTCTATTATGTAATAAGAAAATTCCAAAAATTAAAGCGCTTACTGGATTTGATAAGGAACAGCGATCCTGTTACCTATTAATTTCAGAAATAAATGAAAGCGCTACAAAAATGAAATGTGGTTTAGCTTAGCGATCCTGTGTTAAATTACCGTCATTTTCCTATTGGGCATACCTATGGGAAAATGACGGTTTTTATATTTAAAATAAGGAGTGAAGAACATTGAGTAAAACAAAAAATCGTTGGCTCATCGCACTTTCAGGGGTAGGGATTCACCTTTCGATTGGGTCTGTATATGCTTGGAGTAATTTTACGAATCCTTTGGTCAATGAGTTTGGTTGGAGTAATAGTCAAGTACAACTAACCTTTAGTCTGGCTATCTTGTTTTTAGGCTTAGCTGCAGCATTTTTAGGTAGTTTTGTAGAGAAACATGGTCCGCGTAAGTCTGGATTGCTTGCTGCTACACTATTTGGTTTAGGAGTGGCGGGATCGGGACTAGCCGTTAATTTTGGTTCCTTACCTCTCTTGTACATATTTTACGGAGCGCTAGGTGGAATCGGTCTAGGTGTTGGTTATATTGCACCGGTTTCTACGCTTGTTAAATGGTTCCCTGACCGTCGAGGACTTGCAACAGGGCTTGCGATTATGGGATTTGGATTTGCTGCCGCTATTAGTAGTCCTATTATGGATTCTTTGATTAAGTCCGTGGGCATTGCTGCTACGTTTTACATTTTAGGTATTGCTTATTTTGTTATCATGCTTATTTCTTCTTTATATTTAGAAAAGCCACCTGAAGGTTGGATGCCAAGTGGTTTTCAGGAAAAAGTGGAGAAGGGTGAAAAGAAAGTTAAAGCTGATTTAGCTCAACTTACTGCAAACGAAGCAGTCAAAACAAAAAGATTTTACTACCTGTGGCTGATGCTCTTTATTAATGTTACATGTGGTATTGCCATCTTATCAGCTGCAAAACCACTAGCAGAGGAAAGTGTAGGGTTGAGTACCGCTGAAGCTGCTGCTCTGGTAGGTGTTCTGGGGCTATTTAATGGGTTTGGTCGTATAGGCTGGGCAACACTATCTGATTATATTGGGCGTCCCAATACGTACACATCGTTCTTTGTACTGCAAATTGTTGCTTTTGCTATATTGCCTAATGTATCATCAGTCATAATATTTCAAATTTTATTAGCAATTGTGTACACTTGTTATGGAGGCGGATTTGCTTCGATACCCGCATTTATTGGGGATATCTTTGGGACAAAACAGCTAGGAGCTATTCACGGGTATATCCTAACAGCATGGGCAGCAGCTGGTTTAGTTGGACCTTTGTTTGCTGCATGGATTAAGGATACGACTGGAAGTTATGAGAACAGTCTAATCTTTTTCGCTGGCTTGTTTGTAGTAGCACTTGTGATCTCGTTCTTAATAAGAGTTGATATGAATAAGCTTAAGAATAGTACTCCAGCCCAAGATGCACAACCTACGCTAAACCAATAAATCATGTTATACTCGCCTGAAACTAAGCATAAAAAGGGAAGAATGATCATGAATAAGTTTGAGGCAGAATTTAGTAACTTGGTACGTGCCTTTCGAAAAAAGCATATGGGAAAAGGCCCTCAAAAGATTACAACGACTTTTTGCAAAAATTGGGCGATATGTGAGATGGAAGGCAATATGTCTCCAGTAGAGAAGTTTATAGCTTCCAATAAAGATGGAGAACAAATGGTACGAGCCGCCCGTACGGAAATGGTGAAAAATATTTATAAAAACCATTATCCACAAGAGATGGAAGATTTGTTAGGAGCTAAATTTTTAGATCTTTTCGTCGATATTGATATTGAAGCCGATTTAGGAATGTCGATCTTCGTATTTGATCGAGATCTATCAGAAAGCATTCAACTGAAAAAATAATAGAGAAGTGTGTTGGCACTTGGCAGCGATCCTGTTAAAGACTACCACCGTAAACCTCGTTATACATATGTGTAGCGGGGTTTCGGTGGTTTTTTATTTATTAAAAGCTTGCCAAGAGGGAAGCTTTCTTTTTTTACACGTTAAGAAAGTATAAAATTTTAGCAATGGAGAAATTCGACGTAGTGAAAATTTTGAAAGTATGAAGTATAAGCGCAGCTAAGCCTCTGTCTGCGCCTTAATTGGCTTGCCAATCGGCAAGTTTTCTTTAGAAAAGAACAGGAGGGAATTTCACATGGGGAATACGAAACATGAAGGTCCAATGAAATTAGAGAAAACTCCAGATCCGAAGCACTGGGTTAGTCCTGTACCGTTCGGATTAGGTAAGATCAAACCAAAACATATTCGTGACACAATGAAGGTTATGTGGGAAAACAAAGATAATCTTCCGTATGCTACAAGAATTCTAACAAAAGGCGTTTGTGATGGATGTGCGCTAGGGGTAAGTGGACTTCAAGATCAGACATTAAAAGGTCCGCACTTATGTACGACACGTTTGAACGTACTTCGCTTAAACACAATGCCAGCGATTAAAGAAGGGGTATTACATCAGGATATCGATGAGCTGAGAAAAATGGACAGCTCTGAACTCCGAAAACTTGGTAGAATCCCTTATCCATTATCACGTAAGCCAGGAGAGAGCACGTTTAAGCGCATCTCATGGGACGAGGCGTTGGATAAAATGGCTACCAAAGTGAAGAACATTGATCCAAAGCAGCTTGCGATGTTCTTAACAGCTCGTGGTATTACAAACGAATCATATTATGTTGCAGGGAAGGTTGCACGCTTCTTAGGTACGAACAATATTGATAACGCTTCCCGTATTTGTCATTCACCTAGTAAAACGGCATTGAGTCGCTCACTTGGAATTGGAGCTTCAAGCTGTAATTACCAGGATTGGATTGGGTCAGATGTGCTTGTATTCTGGGGGTCTGTTGCGGCAAACAACCAGCCTGTTTCTACAAAATATATGTATGCAGCTAAGCGTAAAGGTACAAAGATCATCGTGATCAATCCATATTACGAGCCGTCCATGGACGAGTATTGGATTCCTTCTATACCGGATAGCGCTCTCTTTGGTACGAAAATTGCCGATGATGTGTACCAGGTCAATATCGGAGGAGATATTGCCTTTATGAATGGCATCATGAAGCATTGGTTTGAGATGGAGGAAGTACAGCCGGGTTCTGCTATTGACCATGATTTTATCAATGAACATACGAATGGTTTTGCTGAATTAAAGGAACATGTTGAGAATCAAAACTGGGATGATCTTGAACAATCTTCTGGTCTATCACGAGAACGAATAGAAGAATTGGCGATGCTTCTAGCTAAATCAAAAAGTGGAGTATTCGTGTGGTCCATGGGCTTAACGCAGCACCGTTTTGGAACGGATAACATTTCACAAGTAGCTAACCTCGCTATGCTAAAAGGGTTCATTGGAAGAGAAAAATGTGGCGTGATGCCAATTCGCGGACACTCTGGTGTACAAGGCTCGGGTGAAATGGGGGCAGATCCTTTCGTGTTACCAGGAGGAGGCTTCACACCAGAAAATATCGATCGTGTCGAAAACGTCTGGGGCTTTGATATCCCGAAATGGCAAGGAGATATCGTTGGTGAGTCAATTGAGCATGCGATTTTACCAGATGATCACGAACGTAAAATGAAAATGTTCTATACTTCTGGTGGAAACTTTTTAGAAACGATGCCTGACCCAGCCTTTATTAAGCAATGTTTAGAAGAGGTCGAGTTACGTGTGCATCAGGATATTATTTTGAATACCTCCACTTTAGTTGATGCGAAAGAAGAGGTACTAGTTTTGCCGGCTATGACACGTTATGAACAACCGGGCGGGGGAACCTCTACATCAACAGAGCGTATGGTTTATTTTTCTCCGGAAATAAAGGGGCCACGAATCGAAGAAGCGCGTCCTGAATGGGAGATTTATATGGAACTTGCCAAGAGAGTAAAGCCAGATGAGAAGCACCTAATTGAATATGAGGATGCTCAACAAATAAGAGATGAGATTGCAGTAGCTAATCCAAATTATGATGGCATTCAGCATTTAAAAGAGCAAGGTGACGTATTTCAATGGGGAGGCGCCTGGTTATGTGAAGGTGGGGAATGCCCGACACCAGATGGACGTGGGAACTTGCTTCCGATTGAAATTCCGGAACGCCGTAAAACCGAAGGACGCTTCTATGTCACCACAAGACGTGGAAAACAATTTAACTCGATGATCTATGATGAGAAAGATCCATTCAATAATGCAAGTCGCTATGATGTACTGATAAATGAAGATGATGCAAAGGAATTGGAGATCCGCGAAGGTGAAGCCATTGTTGTTTATAATCAATATGGGAAGTTGAACGGTTATGCGAAATTCGCGAATACCAGAAGCGAGAATGTTTTAGTGTACTGGCCTGAAGGGAATGTGTTGATTCCAAAAGGCGTTTATGAAAAATATGCTGGGATTCCTGAATACAATACCGCAGTCATTGTGGAGAAGGCTGAAACCTTCCATGCCCAGAAGGATACGAAGTACGTAGAAAAGCGCGTGGAAGAACTGGAGATGGAAACAACTTAAAAGAGGCGTTTGATTATGAAAAAAGAGATTATGGAACAACGACATGTACACAAATATGAAGTAGATTCATTTGATGAGGTCGAGGATACAGTAGCCTCAGAATATCCGCTCACAATTATGGTGAACGGTGAGGAATTCGCCACAATGGTCTGTACTCCTGAACATTTGGAGGAATTGGTTATTGGTTTTATGGCATCAGAGGGATTAATCCTTTTTTTAAATGAGGTAAAGTCTCTTCAGGTAGATGAGGACCAAGGTTTTGCTTATGTAGAACTAACCAAACAGGTGCAGCTTAATCAGGAAGGGCACTCCAAGCGTTTTATTGGATCCTGCTGTGGGAAAAGCCGGCAGTTCTATTTTCAGAATGACGTGAGAACAGCCAAGACGATCCGGACAGACACAACGTTATCGGTGCAAGCTTGTATGAATTTGATGAGCAAAATGCAGGAGACCTCCTCGAACTTCCATATGACAGGAGGATTGCATAATGCAGCGCTCTGTACTACGGATGAAATCGTGGTTTCCTATTCAGACATCGGCCGCCATAATGCACTGGATAAGATCTATGGCTACTGCCTAAAGAACCGAATTTCCTTACGTGATAAAGTTATCGCATTCTCTGGACGTATTTCTTCTGAAGTGCTTTTAAAAGTTTCAAAGATTGGCGTTGGGATTATTCTATCTAAATCTGCACCCACTACACTTGCGCTGGATTTAGCGGATGACCTTGGGATCACGACAGTCGGTTTTATTCGAGAACATCGACTAAATGTGTACACGCACCATAACCGAATACAAGAATCATAAGGGGGGCCATGTGCCTCCTTTTTATGTTAAGCACAAAGGTGGAGAGTGACGCTTAAGAAAGAAAAGTCACGCCTAAATGAAGTGTATGACACCTACGTATCAAAACCTACGCTCATCCTTAGATCAATCACTTTTACGCTCTTTAGCTAGGTGACCCTGCTCAATTTGTCGCTCAGATTTCAATTCATGAGTTAAACTTATACAAGAATGGAGGGGGGAATGGATGCATCACATACGTCAAGAAAATGAAGAAGATATAAATGAAGTCAAAGAAGTGAATGATCTGGCATTTAATCAGGAAGATGAATTTGAACTGATCGAGCGCCTAAGAGATTCGAATGCTTTTATTCCAGAGCTTTCGTTAGTGGCAGTAAACAATGAAAACAATGTAATTGGCCACATTCTTTTCACACGGATCTCTATCGAGAATGAAGGAAGATCGGTTCCTTCTTTAGCGTTGGCACCAATGGCTGTTCATCCTCACTTTCAAAAGAAGGGCATTGGAGGATCTCTTATAAACGAGGGGATAAAGCGAGCAAAATCTTTGGGCTTTGAATCAGTCGTGGTTCTGGGGCATGATCAGTACTACCCTAAATTTGGCTTCTTAAAAGCAAGCCACTATAATATCGAAGCTCCTTTTGATGTACCTGATGAAGCCTTTATGGTTCAAGAGTTAAAAGAAAACGCTCTTCAACATGTAGAAGGCACCGTTAGATACTCAACACCATTCATGGAATAATAAAAAGGCGCATCCTTCTAAAAGAAGGGCGCCTTTCCCTTAAATAACATTCCTATGTTATCCCTTTAAAGCCTAACCCCATAATTTGATCCGAGAATAAAATCATTTCATCCAGCATTGTTGTCTCCCCATTAGTCAGGGGTTTAATAATAGCGTGTTTGATGTGAATAGGTCCTGATACGTTGAAAGCTGTCATCTCTGGTGGAAGATCATCTAAGCCACCCTCAAGATCTTCCAAACCATATTCAAAAAAGGTGGGTTTATTCGATTCTTGATCAAATAAATTCACCTGTCCCTCGATCATAGTTGATTGGGTGAAAATCACGAGTTTCCCTCTTTTGTTTACAAACTCTTGTTCTGTTAAATCGCCATTATCTAATTTCTTTTTTAGCTCAACCATATGGGTAGTAAGAGCTTTTTTGTGGTCCATGGCTAAGTTTAAATCTTTTAATTTCAGCATGTTCATCCTCCTAATTCATATCGCTTAATTGGTTAATGGTTTATAATGGAAATATAATGAGTTGCATTTTAAAAAAGGGGGGCTACTGTTGTTTTTTATCAGGAATGGTTTTGAGATTATCGCTCTTGTATGTCTTTCTTTGTTGCTTATAGAAAGTTATTACCCTACTGTTGGGGTTTTTCAAGTATTAACTACGACAGTGCTCCTCGTTGTTCTTGTACTTAGTTTTATATTTGGCATGCTCACTAAACCAAAGTCTTCCACAAAAAATGAAAGAAAAGCCCCATATATCTCCATTTACTTATTTAGTTTACTCTTACTTTTAAATTTACTGCCCAAAACCAATCCTGATGCTGTGTTTTCTCTTGATAATGGTACGTTTTGGTTCGCTATTATTATTGTTGCATTTGAATTATTCTTCTATAAAAAGAGAAAACAGAGTACATAATTTCATTCTAATCACTTCTTTTCATGGTATATTGTTCCCTCCTATCTCCATAACTTTCTCATGTCTATATAAGACTAGCATAGGATAGATAGACTGAATCCATTGGAAAGGGGAGTTAAATCTATGAGGGTCAATGTTTCGGGATGATTTTCGTTTCTACCAATAGGAAAATATGGAGGGGAATAGATGGGATTACAAAGAAGGATAGAGGATGTATTAGGACCATTAAAATCTCCGTCGAAAGAGGAGTTAAAGAAAGCGATTCAAGATATGAACGTATCATTAGACAAGGTTGAACAAGAGTTGCAATCACCAGATGGAAAACCCTATTATCGAAAGCTCCTTTTTAGTAATGATGAAGTTGAGTTATTAGTAATGAACTGGTCACAGTTAGAATGTGCTCCTCATGATCATGGGAGTTCTTATGGCTGGATTCAAGTCTTAAGTGGCACAACAAATAATACGGTTTACGAAGTGAAGGGAAATCAGTTACCACAAGAACTTTTTTCGGAAATACAGCAAAAAGGGAAGCTTTTTTTTCGCTCCGAAAAAAGGTGTTCATAAAATGAAAGATGAAGTTGGGGCAGGTCTAGTGACTTTACATCTTTACGCTCCTCCTATAACAGGTATGATGGTTTATGATTTAGAAACCTGTGCTGCATGTGTTGTATCCGATGATTGTGGTGCCTGGTGGCCTGAGAAATTAAGGGAGAAGGTGAAGGAGATTCAGTTAAGGCAATAATAAAACAAGGACATTCTGGGATGGAATGTCCTTGTTTTTATTTTGGAATAAAAAGAACCACCTCTGGCTAAAAGAAGTGGTTCTACTTACTTCGCTAATTTTCTAGAATAGATGAAAAAGATCACGCACGATAACGTCATTAATCCGGTAATGAATAAAAACGTGTACTGAAATGATTCTGCGGAATAGGATCGTCCAGCTAGTTCAAGGAAAATTCCAGCAATGACTGGTCCTGTCGCTGATCCAACAAATTGGATTAGTTGTTTGAAACCAATACCAGAACCAATCAATTCATCTGGTAACATTCGTGATACTTCATTTGTTGAGCTAGATGATAGACTCGAGAAACCAAAGCTTGTAAACATGTAACCAAACATAATCATATACGCGCTCATTGGTGAAAGGAAGTAAAAGATCACCGTTGAAATGGTAAGCAGCACATGCGCCATTAGCATAATTTTGATGTTTCCGTATCGATCAATCAATCGCCCAACATAAATCGCAGCTACGGCAGATAATAGAGCACCTGGAAAAATGATTAATCCCACAGTAGAAGGGTTTCTGCTGAATACATGCTGAAGCATTAATGGCATGAGAACCAAAATCGCAAAGTGTGTTGTAAACCCAAGGTAGCTCATATAAAGAATGGTACGGTACCCTTTGTTTTTCAGAAGCTTCGGTTGGATAAACGGCAACTCCATGCGATTTATTCGTAGCCACAATAGTCCTGTGAGAAGAATCCCCGCAAATGCATAATACCATTGTAATGTTGATATAAAGACTAGGAATGACGTCACTGTAAGTCCTGTTAACAGAGCACCTATTATATCAAATGTACCATGGCTCACTTCTTCTTTTGGCAGTAATCGACTTAAGACCGGGATGAGCAGCATCACCATCAGCGTAAATATGAATAAATAATTCCAATCAAGATAATCTGTGATGGCTCCGCCTACAACTGGTCCAAGCCCGAATCCAAGAGATGATGCCGAAGCGATCAACGCCATCGCGCGTCCCCTCTTTTCAATCGGAACATAACGGCCGGCAAAAACAAATGAAAGACCTGGGATCGCAGCTGCCCCGGCAGCTTGTGTTAAACGGGCAATCATCAGCCATATAAAATTAGTCGTAAAAAATCCAAACAGAGATGCTGTTCCAAATATAGAAATTCCTATAAATAAGAGTCTTCGTATGGGTAAATAATCGGACAGTCTGGTGTAAGTGATCGTAAATATCGCCAGCACAATCGAATACCCAGACACAACCCAAGCACCTAAAGAAGGAGATAGTGAAAAGTCCTTTAACACGTTCGGCAATGCGACATTAAACATGGTTGTATTCATTACAACAAGCCAAACGCAAACACTTAACGTAATAACCGTTTGAAAATATCTGTTGGTCATAGATGCCTCCTGTTGCATGAGTTACCTCCTTGGTGTGAATGTTATAGTTTATATCGAACTCGAACGTAAAAGTGGAGGGGCGTTCACCTCTATTAGCAGTTCGCCCGAAAAGTCAGAGAAAGCGCTCGAATCCAAGCAAGTTTCGCTCGCAAAAGTATAAAACCGCCCGCACTATCTAAATTACTGCCTGCAAATGCCACAATATCGCTCGATACTAAATGATTTCTTTCTACACTCGAAATACTTTAACATAGAGCATGAGGTTATGAAACTATTATGTTTTGGTAAAAGCGTCACTGCCAGTCTTTCCGGTTACTAAAACAATCATGATATAATAGAACGAACTCAATCTGGGAGAGAGATCGAATGAAGAAGCAAGTTTTTAAACGATTGTATGAAGGCATCATGATTCTATTAGTGATGATGACCATAATGACCCTTTGGACAGAAAGTGCTTATAATTCTGCTATAAATTGGGTGGTGTGGTTCATCTTTTTTGTGGATTTTGTTATTCGCCTTACGGTCTCCAGTAAAAAATGGGAGTTTATTAAGAAGAATCCCTTTCTCGTCATCGCGGTTATTCCGCTCGATCAGTTTTTCCAGATGGCACGTATAGTTCGTTTAATTTATTTGTTCCGTATTAAAACCATTACTAAGTATTATATCCAACCCTTTGTCCAAAAATTGACGTACCAATCAAAGGTGTGGATCTTTACCTTTCTTCTATTATTCTTACTCGTTCAATCATTTCTTGTCTGGCGTTTAGAGGAAAATGTTCTTTCGTTTTGGGATGCGACCTATGCTGTTTTTGGACACCTGATTTTCTTCGGTCATCGCATGGTAGATATCCAAGAGGGAATTTCTCTATGGATGTTTGTGATCACTTCCATTGTAGGCGTTCTCCTCCACGGGTTAGCTTTGCAATGGGTGTTTACAAAGATAGAAACTATTATTGAAGATCGTAAGCATAATTCAGCACAATCATGATCAATCGTAGCAATCATATATATAAAAAGATAGTTGTACAAAGCAATTGGGGGATCAAGGTATGAAGGCAGTACTTACATATTTACGCTCGTATAAGTTTTCTTTTGTGATGGCCATTGTGCTTATGCTCGTTGAATTGGCTGTTGAACTATCACAACCATTTTTAATGGGGGTTATTATTGATCAAGGGATTTTGCAGAAAGACATGTCAGCTGTGGCTACATGGGGAGGGTTACTACTTGGCTTATCGCTCGTAGCTTTTGCAGCGGGGATAGCTAGTTCATTCTTTGCGGCTAATGTTAGTCAGGGAGTAGGGCATGACCTAAGGAGAGACATGTATGAAAAAATACAGGCGTTTTCCCCCATTCATTTTCAGTCTTTTCCGACATCTTCGTTAATAACTAGACTCACTAATGATGTGACACAGGTTCAAGGGTTCTTGTTTATGGGGATGCGTATCATGCTTCGTGCCCCCCTTTTCATCATTGGTGGAATGATCATGGCATTTGTTGTCCATGCACAATTGGCAGGCATTCTTCTAATGGCTGTACCGTTTCTTTTTATCCTCATGTTCTGGATTATGACAAAAGGCGTTCGACTTTTTCAAAAGGTACAAAAGCGACTTGATGGCGTGAACCGCGTTATTCGTGAAAACCTCGTTAATATGCGTTTAGTCAAAGCCTATGATAGAGGAGAGTATGAAAGACAAGGTTTTTTGAACGTAAACATTCCTCTTATGAAATCCAATAAAACTGCGCTGCGCCTTATGGAAACAACGATGCCTATCGTGATGTTCGGGATGAACGTTGCTCTAGTTGCGCTACTCTGGTTTGGTGCTTTGGAGTTACGTACAAATGGAGCACAAGAAGGGGAGCTTGTCTCTGTATTGAATTACGGGACTCGAATGATGTTCTCATTTTCTGTGTTTACTTTTTTGATTATGATGTTTTCACGAGGAAGAGCATCTGCAACACGGATAACGGAAGTTTTGCATCAAGAATCTACCTCAGAAGTATGGAAGGACACATCTCCTCAGAAAGACATATCTGGAAGTATCACTTTTGAATCCGTATCCTTCTCCTATCCTTCTTCTCAAGTACCAGCATTACATGATGTCTCTTTTAACATTGGAGCGGGGGAGATGGTAGGGATTCTAGGGGAAACTGGGTCTGGTAAGTCATCACTGACACAACTTATACCAAGATTATATGAGCCCACCAGTGGAACCATTTATATCGATGGTCAAGACTCAAGCGAAATAAATATCAAAGCATTAAGAAAGCAGGTCGGGTTTGTCCCTCAGGAAGCTCACCTTTTCACGGGTACGATTCGTGAAAACATTGCATGGGGCAAAGATGATGCAACGAATGAAGAAATTCAGAGAGCAGCGGAAGAAGCCAATATCCATCGCTTTATAGAAAGCTTAGCAGAGGGATATGATACTCAGATCGGTCAAAAAGGTGTAAATCTATCGGGCGGCCAAAAGCAACGACTATCCATAGCTAGAGCTCTGGTTAAAAAGCCAAGTGTGCTCGTTCTAGATGACAGTACGAGTGCGCTTGATGCAAATACAGAAGCGGATATTTTACGAACCTTGCAAGAATTAAAATGTACGGTGTTTATTATTGCGCAGAAAATCAGCTCTGTTAAAGAAGCCGATCACATTATTGTCCTTCGCCAAGGGTCCATTGTAGACCAGGGTAACCACAATGCCCTGCTACAAAACAGTAAGATGTATCAACGTATTTATGAATCGCAGGTACAAAAAGGGGTGGTGTAGGATGGCGAAGCAAACGGAAAATCGAGGTCGTTCACATCCACACCAAAATCGTGGGATGAAGATCCAGCCTCCTAAAATTGATGATATAAAGGGAACGGTCTTCCGGATATGGAAGTACTTAAGTCGAGAAAAAGGTAAGTTCCTTCTTGTATTATCTATGGTGCTTATTAGTTCTATACTCTCTTTGCTGGGCCCCTATTACCTTGGGGTGGCAGTGGATAAAGTGATAGCTAACCCTGATCCTGATACTCTTCTTTGGATGTTAGGATTACTGTTACTGATCTACCTGTTTCAGTTTACAGCAGTGTTCTTGCAAAACTTTTGGATGATCGGAATTGCTCAAAATAGTGTATTCACTATGAGAAATGATCTTTTTTCTCACTTACAAAAGCTTAATATGTCTTTTTACCAAAAGAAGCAGCACGGGGAAATCATGAGCCGCGTAACGAATGATATTGAAAATGTAAGTAAAACACTAAATTCATCTGTCATTCAGTTCACGACAAGTACTATTACATTAATAGGAACCGTAGGGATGATGCTCTGGCTCAGTCCAATGCTTACGCTTTTAACACTAACGATTGTGCCAGTCATGTTTTATGGTATGAAGTGGATTACGAAGCGAACGAGTGTCTTTTTTAAGGAGCAACAAAAGAACCTAGGAGAATTGAATGGATTCATCGAAGAGTCCATTACCGGGCATAACATCATTAAAATGTTCTCGCAGGAAGAAAACATGATTGATTCCTTTAAAAAGAAAAATGAAGCGCTCCGTAATAGTGGATATTGGGCTATGACATATACAGGCTTCATCCCAAAACTTATGAACATGCTGAACAATGTAAGCTTTGCTATTATTGTAGGTCTTGGTGGTGCTCTAGCCATCGGTGGGGGATGGGGTGTCTCGATTGGTGTGATTGTTACATTCACCACGTATTCTCGTCAGTTCACCCGACCGCTGAGTGATCTGGCTAACCAGTTTAATATGATCTTATCCGCTGTTGCCGGGGCAGAGCGAGTATTTAACATTTTAGATGAACCAGAAGAGAAAGATGCTGAAAACGCTAAAGAATTAAGTGACCTAAACGGCGAAGTGGAGTTTAGAGATGTATCCTTTTCATATGAAGGGGATGAGGATACGTTAAACAACATTAACTTTCACGCTTCTCCGGGAGAAACAGTTGCACTTGTTGGTCCAACTGGAGCAGGGAAAACAACGATTATATCTTTGCTTGCACGTTTTTATGAACCGGAATCAGGTGAGATTTTAATTGATGGAAAAAATATGAATGAGATTACACGGAAAAGCCTTCGCAACCACGTTGGTACTGTACTTCAGGATTCTTTTTTATTTGAAACAACCGTTCGAGAAAACATTCGTTACGGGCGATTAGACGCAACTGATGAGGAGATAGAGGAAGCAGCGAAATCTGCCAATGCACACCATTTTATAACCAATCTCCAGGATGGATATGATACAGTTCTCCAGTCAGACGGAAGTGGCATTAGCCAGGGGCAAAGACAGCTACTGTCTATAGCACGAGCGATGCTATCCAATCCATCACTCCTTATTCTGGATGAAGCAACAAGTAGTATCGATACGATTACGGAAATCAAAATAAATAATGCTCTTGGAAAGCTAATGGAAGGAAGAACAAGCTTTGTCATTGCCCATCGATTAAATACGATTCAAAATGCAGATCAGATTCTTGTGCTGAATGAAGGAGAAATCATTGAACGTGGTTCCCATGAGGAATTAGTGAAGCAGGATGGATTTTATGCTGGACTGGTATCTACTCAGAGTCAAAAAGCTTCTTCTTATGGAAACCATTAATCTCGAGATAAGAAAGATCCCTTATTAAGGGATTTTTTCATATATGAACTTCTATTTTATGAGCGTAAATCTACCGGAGTTTGTATTGGAATGTTAAAGATTTTAATTAATATGATTATGATGATAATGGATAAACCATATGCGATAATTGGACGTTTTGAATGCAAGACAATCATAGGGAACATGACGATGTAAAATAGCGCGGACCACCAAATCGACCATCCATAATTATAAGATAACCTATGAAAAATATGGACATAAATGATTTCCCATACCCAAAGGCCTGAAGCCCATAAAAATATATAAACATATGGTGAGCCTTGTTTGAAAGGATAGAAGTGCAAAAAAAGAATAACAATGGAAGGTAAGAAAAGGAAAGTGAGAAAGAACCCCACCGTTTGATGATTGCTAAATATTTCTGACTTCCATCTCCATAAATAATAATTGGCACAAATAAAGTTATATAATAAATTCATTAATGCAACATACAAAATAGTGGAATGGTACTTATGAAATGATTGCCAACTTTTCGTCAACATGGCTACGATGAATAAGGATATTGAAAGAACTGCCGTCATTATAGTCCCTCGCTTAAAAGGTTGTCTTTAGAGAGGTTTTCCTAATAAGAAAGAAATCATTCACACAAGGATAAGCCAGTGACCTGCATTCACTGGCTTTCAGATGTTAACCCTTATAATCTTCTTTCAATTCACGAAGCGGAACATCCTGCTCTTGTTCGGGATGATCTAATGGGAAGACACGTGCATTTTCTCTTGTTTCATCCACATGTTGTATATAAACTGGTGTTCCATTATGAGAAACGTTTGCCATAATAGGGGATTCTGAAACTTCTTTTGCTCGTCGTTTTTCCATGTGAATAACCTCCTTAAGATGAGTTGATCTTATTATGAGGAGAGAGGTTATGGGTTATGCGTCTAAAGCGCATTAAAAAGCACGATTCTCAAACGAGAACCGTGCTAAAATGCTTGATAAACATGAATAATCATGGTACACTTTAAACCTATGTATAGCGGTTTTGCTTATTTAAATTATATCTATCCAATATTAATTTTACATGAGTGAAATCCAAATGTCAAATAATATAGATCAAATCCTACAGGGGTGATGATGCGGTGACGGAGAAGCATGAAGATTGGCAGTTGGAACAGCAACGGATCAACAACGTATTAGATGAAATTGAATATAAAAAAGAAAAATTAAGAGAAAAAGTTGGTGACGTAAAAGGCGAGGTCATCGGACTTCGGGAAAACTTCTGGGAAGATGTAACTGTCAACCTAGATGAGCACGATGATGTCGTTGAAACCGTGAACAGCCTGAAGCAGCAAGCTGAGCTTTTAGGAGAGCGTGAACGAAGTCATAAGCACTTTTATGATCAATTAAAAACCTTACAGCGTATGCAGAAAAACCCTTATTTCGGTCGTGTTGACTTTCGTGAAGGTGGGGATAAGACAGCGGAAGAAATTTATATAGGAGTAGGTTCCTTAATGGATCAAAATGATGAAGATTTTTTGATCTATGATTGGCGCGCCCCTATATCAAGTCTATATTACGATTACTCACCAGGACCAGCAGAGTACAAAACACCTGAAGGAACAATTGAAGGTGAGATGGAGTTAAAGCGTCAGTTTATTATTAGAGATGGTGATCTGAAAGGTCTTTTTGATACTGGGGTTACAATCATGGATGAACTTCTTCAGGAAGTGCTTGGCAATAACGCCAACACTCAAATGAAAAGCATTGTAGCAACAATTCAAAAAGAACAAAACCAAATTATTCGTTATGACAAGAGTAAGTATGTGGTTGTGCAAGGTGTAGCAGGAAGTGGAAAAACCTCTGCAGCACTTCAGCGTGTAGCGTACCTTTTATACCAATATCGAGGGAAAATTGACGCAGATCAAATGATGTTATTTTCGCCAAACCCGATGTTTAATAGTTATGTAGCAAACGTATTACCTGAGTTGGGTGAGGAAAACATGGATCAAACGACTTTCCAGGAGTATATGGATAAACGTCTTGAAGGTCGCATTGATTTTGAAGATGCCTTTACGCAACTTGAGTACTTACTAACAGCTAAGCAAGATGACCATTATCATATCAGACTGCAAGGAATCCGTTTCAAAGCGAGTCTGGCTTATAAAGATGTCATTGATACCTATGCACAAGACCTTGAGCAAGAAGGCATGATCTTTCGTAATGTAAAATTCCGGGGCAAAACCATTGTTTCTGCCCATGAGATCCATGAGTATTTTTATGGCCTAGAGGATTACATTACGATTCCCAATCGTATTGAAATGGTAGCAGCGTGGATCCTTAAACGCTTAGAGGCTTTCTCGCGAAAAGAACGTGATGAGGACTGGGTTGAAGAAGAAATTGAAATGCTGAGCAAAGAGGATTATTTGAAGATTTACCATAAAGTACAAGAAGGTCGTGAAAATGAGGACCGCTTTGATGACTACATTCGTGAACAGGCAATCCTGGCAAAAGCGATTGTGAACAAGTACATGAAACCTATCAAACGTAAGATTAAGGACTTCCAATTTATTAACATGACCGCAATCTATCGTCAGCTCTTTACTCGAAATCAAGATGTTGATCATGGAAGCTGGAAGGCCATAGCAGACCAATCGAATGAGCAACTTCAAACCAACCTTCTATATCACGAAGATGTAACACCATTCTTATATTTAGAAGATCAGTTAAAAGGGATTCACTCCTACAATAAAACGCGCTACCTGTTTTTAGATGAAGCTCAGGATTATTCACCATTCCAACTTGAGTTTTTCAAGCAGCTTTTCCCAAATGCGCGAATGACCATTTTAGGAGACTACAACCAGGCTATTTACGCACACAATTTGAATGCCCCAACTCCACTTTCAGAAGAATTGTATCAAGATGAAAAGATGGAGAAGATGACACTTTTAAGAAGTTATCGCTCGACTAGACCGATCATTGAATTTACAAAAAACATTGTGCCGGGTGGCGAAGATATTGAGCCATTTAATAGGGAAGGAGATGTCCCTACTGTTACAGTGTCAGAAGATTGGGCAGAGCATACGGATGCTGTAATTGAAAAAATTCGTGATTTGGAAGAAGAGTCTTATGATACAGTAGCTGTTATTTGTAAGACTGCAAAGGAAGCACGGGAAGCGTATGAACGGTTGAAGCATGATGTCGATATCCGTTTGATGGATAAGGATACCTATACGTTTGAAAAAGGGTTAATCCTGATTCCGGCATACCTCGCAAAAGGGATCGAGTTCGATGCGGTTATGATTTATAACGCATCAGATGAAGAATATCATCAGGAAATTGAACGAAACCTCTTTTACACTGCCTGTACGAGACCAATGCATGAACTGCATTTATTCTCACTGGGTAAAGTGACAAGATTTATTGAGTAATATTAGAGAAGTGCCTGTCCCAAGGTGTTGGGGCAGGCATTTTTATGCTCACCCACTTGTAGCCATTTAACCATTAAGGAAAGGTCCTCACACCTTCTTCATAGGTATCCAGTGAATGGTTCTCCCGTACACTCTCATTTTGAATCGCGAACTTCATAGGAGTAGGAACATGATTATAATAAATTGTCTTTTTCAACAGAAAGGATTTAATAATAGGGGTAGGGAGTTTCGGTACGAGATCATAGAAGTTAACAAAACGAATACTAATGGGAACATTAGAGCGGAAGACGCGTTTGAATGATGTATCTCCTACACGTGGACTGCCATAATTGTACATCACAACTTGGGTGAATTCGGTATTTACTGTAGCATCGAGTGCATGGAGTGTAGCTAGTGCTCCACCCAAGCTGTGTCCTGTAATGTATAGTTTTTTATAAGAAGGTATTGTCTCATAAGCTTTCATGATTTCATCGCGACAGGAATCATATATCGATAGGAACCCGTCATGGACTAAACCACTATTTGGGACATATGGGTAGGGTCGTTGGAAAACCTGGGCATCTGACACCCAGTCCGGGTCAGATTGAGTACCTCGAAAGGCAATCAAAACTGAATCAGGTGATTCTAAGATGAAACCAAACCATTCCCGAGAGTGTAAAGAACGTGCCTTGAATTGTTTAATTAGTTGGAAGCCTTTTGGAATTTGAAATTGTCCATTTGTCTTATATTGAACATAGGTTAGTCTGCATAAATCAATAAGAAAAAGAGCTAATTCTTTATGAAAATAACGCGAAGCATTCACGATTTCCCCTCCAAACATAAGTGGTTTCTACATTGTATGGAAGGGTTTATGGAGAAGTGCGAATGTGTTGCTATATTCATGAAATTGGTGAAAAGGGGTTTAAAGATCTTGAAAAACGTTTATGGACTAAGTAAACCCTATTAAAGGAGAGGTTCATATGGCAGCTATAGATAAAGAACTTAAAGACGTATATATGAAACAAAGTGGGGAACCTATTCGATTTGCACACGGCACTTACGTGGTGACACAAGTAGATGGTAAGAGACATTGTGAACTAACGCTACACAATGTTGAACAACAAGAAATGTTTGACGAACGAAAAGAGGAAGACAAGCCTGTAGAAATGACTTTCACTACACAGGAAAATGAATCCCATGAGATGACATTTAAGGTTAAAACAGTGAATCGATTTAATGAACAACGAAATGTTGTTGAGTTGGAAAACCTATAATGAAGTTAGAACATTAATAACGAGAAGCCTTGCTAACATAGCGAGGCTTTTTATTTTCGCTTAAAAGTTCTCTTTTATATACCAAACAAGGTCATGAAACTTTTTTGTCTCTCTCTTATCTAAAGCTTCATCAATTAACCTTTTGGCGTTTTGCATTTCCAGCTCATGAATAACTCGATCCACTTTCGTTAGATTCACAGGCTTTTTCTTCTTTAAGTAACGATGCGCAATCGAATTCACATGGGTTAAAAAGTCAGGAAGATCCATTAGCTCAAGAATCGAAATTTGAATCATATGTTTTCCGTTTTGAAAGACCAGCACATCTTTTGTGTTTTCGATTTGTTTCGTGTCTCGATTGATGGAGATTTCACGTCCTTCAACGGGGACAAAATGGTAGAGTTTATCATCGATATGAATAGAGAAGTACTGGTAAGCTAGCATAATGCGAATTCGATCAACTTCTTGCTTTACATAAAACGGCTTTAACATTTGAACGGACAGCATAATAGAATCACCTCTAATTATCTGAATATTTTGTATTATCTTATGCGCTTGCCACTCATTTAGTTAAGCTTTTGGGTGATAATCTAATGAAATATTTTAGTCATAACGCTGAGGTAAGGGGGAAATGACTGTGAATTCTTTCTTGCTCCATTATAGCCCCCTTATCTTGAAGACTTGGAATCGAGATAATGTGCGTATGGTTCCGTTGCTTTTGTGCAGATCGGCGGGCTGTGGAACGGGTTGCTTTCCCCGGAAGACCGATCGAGCTTCCTCGTCACTTCGTTCCTGCGGGATCTCGCTCGCCCTTTCTACCGGAGGAGTCAACCCGTTCCACAGCCCGCCTTAGCAGAATGGAGATTAACGGAACCGCCTTAGTTCAGGGATGAGTTGTTCTGATTCCAGGTAGTATTACCCTATCATGACAAGGCTCTGAACAACTTCTCTGAATATGATTTCCAACCAACATGACGTGGGATATCCAAATTATGGTCCGTTAGTTTCCATAATCGCGTGGAGGGAAGGAAACGGCAAACTGTCGTGGTAGCAAAGGCAAGACGAGACCCCGCAGGAACGAGGAGGCTCGGCTTGTCTTCCACAACAGGCTTGCCGTTTCACTGACCGTAACAAATTACCCAACAGCAACGGACTCCTCTCAGTTTCAAGTCTTCAACAATCCTGCCATATTACTGAACAATTCTCTAATCTCGACAATCACAATAAAAAAAGCCCCTTAAAAAGGAGCTTTTACGATTGGTCTATTGCAGATTTGATATCGTCTTTATATGCGTAAGAGAATAAGAGGGAAACTAGTAAAGCGCCTCCTATGATGTTTCCGATACTGGCGGGGATGATGTTCATGAATAAAAACTCATACCAACTATATTTATTCGTTGCGATCGTACCCATACTGAAATACCCCATATTTGCTGCACTGTGTTGGAAGTTACCAGCAACGAAAAGGATAACAGGAAGGGTTGTACCAATAATTTTGCCTGTAATGTCTCGAGCAGCCGTCGTTAAAAAGGCTGCCATACCGATTAGCCAGTTAGCCATGATACCTGAAACTAAAATCTGAAACCATCCCAAAACACTACCGTGATCCAAAAATTTCATTTTTTTATCTAAAAGCTTTGATAGCTCAATATAAAATGGATCTGAAAGGGAGCCAGATAATTGAATAATTAGCGCTACAAATAGAGCACCAATAATATTACCAATATAAGCAGATAGCCAGAACTTTAAAATGGTCCGTTGGGTTATAACCTGTGTATTAAAGACGTACGTCGGTAACAGCACATTTATTTCGGTTAATAATACAGATCCTGAGATGAAAACCATCGCATAACCAGTTGCGAATCCTAGGCCTGATAATAAATAATAAAGCCCTTTAGCATCAATTCCAATGGAAAGTAATATCGAAAAAACGGCACCAAAGGTCATAAACGATCCAGCCGTTAAGGCTAATAAAAACTGAGATCGAAAGGGCTGGTCTAAGTGATCTCTTCCTTTTTGAGCAAACTCACTCACAATTTGTGAGGGTATGTAAAATTGTCTGTTAGGACGATCAGGGTTAGAACGGGATTCGATCGAGGTACCGAAGTTATGATTGTGTTCTTTTTGATTATTGTTATGTGTGTTTTCTTCTGCCATATTTACTCCCCCTTCACCTCCTTACTTATTCCCTGAAATTATTAATATTAATCTAAGAAGGTATATGGGGGGCGAGATTAAGCTGAAGCTTTCTGAAACCCCTTCCTTCTAGTAGAATAAAGGCAATACATAGGAGGGGATAAGGATGATTGATTTACGAAGTGATACGGTTACCAAACCTACACAAGCTATGAGGCAAGCTGGTTTTGATGCTGAAGTAGGGGATGATGTTTTTGAAGAGGATCCTACCGTACAACAATTAGAAGAACGTGCGGCAGAGATGTTCGGGAAAGAGGCTGCTCTTTATGTCACCAGTGGAACGCAGGGTAACCAAGCTGCCGTTTTAACTCATTGTAACCCTGGGGAAGAAATTATTATGGAAGCGAACGCTCACCTATTCTTATATGAAGGTGCCACGATGTCTGCCTTGGCTGGAGTACAGCCTCGTACGATTCAAGGAGAACGTGGTGCGATGCGTCCAGAAGATGTGGAGGCAGCGATACGTAAAGATGATATCCATTTTCCAAAAACGAGCTTAATTTGTTTAGAGAATACACATAACAAAGCTGGAGGCGCCATTCTACCTTGGGACAATATGAAGGCTATTTATGAAATAGGCCAGCGATATAATATTCCCATTCACCTTGATGGAGCTCGTATATTTAATGCATCAGTCGCTACGGGGATTCCTGTGAAAGAATACGCATCTCTAACAGACACTGTTCAATTTTGCTTGTCGAAGGGGTTAGGGGCACCTGTTGGATCCATACTAGTAGGACCAAAATCTTTCATTGAACGAGCTCGAAAATGGAGGAAGAGACTTGGTGGAGGTATGAGACAAGCTGGGGTGATTGCTGCTCCGGGGCTTATAGCAATAAATGAAATGGTTGACCGATTGGTAGAAGATCATGAACATGCGAAAAATCTAGCAGAAAGCGTGAATTCTATTTCTGGACTTGAAGTAGAAGGAAAGGTAGAAACCAACATCGTGCTTATTAATGTAAAAGAAACAGGTATGAATGCTGAGACGTTTCTTGCAAAATTAAAAGAACAAGGCGTGTTGGCTGTTCCATTTGGTCCATATACAATTCGTATGGTGACAAATAAAGAGGTTTCAGCTGATGATCTCCATAAAGTGAAAAAACAATTAGAAAAATGTACACAAGCCTAAAACCGAGCGAAAATGCTCGGTTTTTCTTATCCTCTAGGAGTAACAGACAAAGGAAAAAGCGTCGTAAACCTAGAATTCTACTGTGAGCGTGAATTTGTAGAGTCGTACGCTAAATCTAAATAGTGAAAGATTCATTTGTTATATGCATTGACTAATAAAAAAAGGGGCAGTGTGTTGAAGCATTCTATTCATCAAATATTGAACCAACTTCCAAATCATATTGAAGGGCGTTTTATTATAGGGATTGATGGACTAAGCAGATCTGGAAAGACAACTCTAGTAAAACAGCTTAGTCAGCAACTTTCTAAAAGGAACCTTCCTTTTCATCTGTTTCATATTGATAACCATATCGTTGAACGGTCTAAACGGTATCAAACTGGACATGAAGAATGGTATGAGTATTACCATTTGCAATGGGATGTGGGTTGGTTAAGAGAACACTTTTTTAAACCATTGCGGTCTGCTCAACAGCTAACTCTTCCATACTATGATTCAGGGTTGGATACACAACATATACATAAAATTAAATTATCTGATACAACATTGGTGCTGATTGAGGGTGTATTTCTGCAACGTAAAGAGTGGCGCAAGTTCTTTGATAAGATTATTTATCTAGATTGTCCTAGGGATATCCGTTTTTCTCGTGAGGATATTGAGTCACAAAAGAACAAAGAGAAGTTTCAAAATCGATACTGGAAAGCAGAGAGCTATTATGTACAAACGGAAGAGCCTATTGAAAAAGCGGACCTAGTGATAAGAGGATAGAATGAGTTTGTAAAAAATATTTATTGAATGCGTATAATTTTATATTCGTTAATCGTTATACATAATGAAGTTGAAAATAAGGAGGATTGTATGGTCGTTTCAAATAAAGATGAGCTTTCCTTATATGAGAAGTCTCGAGAGCTAAAAGCTGAGTTTAATATGATTATTGAAGATTGTCGTGAAAGTCTTTGGAGCTATTGTCGGTATCTAACAGGCTCCCCTTGGGAAGGTGAAGATCTATATCAGGAAACGATGGTGAAGGCATTTGGTAGCTTTTATCAACGTTGGCATCCGACTAACCCTAAATCGTACCTTTATCGAATTGCTACAACAACTTGGATTGATCATTGTCGCCGTGAGAAACGCGTAGTAGGTGATTTAAAGGAAGATGATATTCCTGCTGTGGAAGACTCCACTAATCTAGATGTTGAAGAAGCATTACAACATTTAGTTACACTCTTTACACCTCGACAATCCGCAGTCTTTTTACTCATGGAAGTATTTTCTTTTACGGCGAAGGAAGTGGCAGGTATTGTACGAACAACTCCTGGAGCTGTTTACTCAAATGTAAGACGTATGCGTGAAAAATTAAAAAAGCAACCTCCGCAAACAGGGGTGAAACTTGATTTGAAGGAAGATGCATCAACACATCCTGTAATTCAGAAATACTTAAAAGCATTGAACAAAGGGGATGTAGATGGCGTTCTGGCCTTGCTAAGTGATGAAGCTCATAATGAAGCATCATTAGCCTTTAACGAGTATTCCAAGGATGAAATGAGATCTGGTTCTATGAAATTTGGACTTCCAGGATTCCGAGCTGAAGAGCGTGAACTTTGGGGAAGAAACGTTATTGTGGTGTTTTATGATGGCGAAAACGGTCCAGAGATTCATGATATTCAATATCAAGAAGTTGAAAATGGCCAAATCGTTCACCACCGTAGCTTCTATTTCCGAAAAGAGTTTATGTTTGCAGCTGCTGATGAACTCGGGGTTCCGGTTCAACTTGATAAACCAGTTGTAGATTGGAAAAATAAATAGGAGGAATTCTGATGACAAAAAGTCCTATGTATACTATCAATTTTCGAAAGCTAATGGTGTAGAACTTGTAACTGAAGTCCAGCATGATCATTTCTTCATTTTTAAAGATCCAGATGGCAATATGTTAATGGTATGTCAATGTAAATAAGAAGAGCCCAGCATCTGAGAAGCTGGGCTCTTCTTATTTAGAAAGCTTTTTACTAAACAATACTCGGTCTTGTCCTGGACCGTCATAGTCGGAATGGACATGGATCTCTTCTTCATACTTGTCTCCTTCTACAATATCAAATCCCATTCTCTTATGATAAGCAATAGAGGATTTGTTTACAGGAGAAGTGATACAACGAATAACATCTCGGTCATTTTGCTGAGCGATATTAAAGAACTGATAATAAAGACTTTTACCAATTTGTTGACCTCTATATTCAGGGTGAACTCCAACAAAATGAATGTAGGCTTCGTTCTTGTTGGATGGGGATGTGAACCCTATTAAAACCCCCAGGATTTTACTATCTTCTTCAGCTACAAAGCTTGTATTCTGAAAATGAACGAAGAAAAGCTTGGGAACCATATAAGACATGTCTCTACCGTCCCACCATTCATTGATAACAGGTTTAATAATACGGAATCTGAACTCTTCATATTTCGAATCTTCATGCGATAACCACCTTATCGATCTAGCCTTTTATTCATTGCTCTTACAGCAAGATCTTTATCTGCTTCTTTGACATAAAACTTATACTCATTCCCATAGCTGCTGGATACATCATTAGACATGTGTACGATTGAGGGTACGGGTAAATTAAAGTTAGATAAACCTGTAGCTGGTGATAATGTAGGAGTTAATTTACGTACTCAAAATAGTCGTGAAGCCTACTTGAAAAAACAAGGATTCCAAGACCATCATATTATTAGTGATAAAAATAAATTAACAAAAAATCATGAATTACTTGATGAATCAGGGTATAATCTTCAATCTCGTAACAATAAAATGTTCTTACCGACTGATGAAAGCTTACATCCTACTAGAAGTATTCATAAAGGAAAGCACACGAACAGTGTAAGTGAAAATTTAGCTCGACAAATGGATGAGGTTGTTGAACATGGAAGAGCAAACGGTTGGAAACAAGAACAGTACAATGATGCTATTCGTGATATAGTTAGTAACGAAAGACAACTCTTAAGAGAAGGAAGTAGAGCACTTAATAAAAATAAACGTCCTTGGGCTGAATAAATGAGGTGATTAAATATGTTGTGGATTTGGTCTGTTCCTGATAATTTTCCTAATAATAAAATAGGTGAGTATGTTAAAGAAAGTGGCACCGATCGGTTCATTTTTAGAGAGGGCAGGTTACTAACAGAAAATATAAATCCTCCTAAAGTTGTTTTTGAATGTTCTGAGGATGAATTAACTGATGTGTTACCGAATAGTGGACACCTAATTTTAGTTTCAAGAAAAGTGTTAGAAATCTTGGAAAAAGAATGTCCACAAGATATTCAAGCTTTTAACGCAAATATATATATTGGAGATAAAAAGATTCCGAATTATTGCCTTATAAATGTGGTTAATTCTTTAGGGGTAGTAAATAAAGAGGAATCTGAATTTACTTCCATTAAAGGAACCAATGCAATTTTAAAATTCGACAAGATTATCTACAGATTTAATAACTTGCCTAATAAACACCATATTGTAAGAAATGCTGACTATAAATCTCATGTAATTGTATCAGATAACATCAAAGATGCTTTTAAAAAAAATGGTGTACATGGAGTTGAATTTAATTAATATTATAAAACCTTGAAAGCCTTGAGCCTTTCAAGGTTTCTTTTTATCTTAGTGTTCTCCAAGATTAGAACTTAGGGTACGGGTAATGTTAAAACTGATTTTTATGTAACTCCTTCGGGAGATGCCGTACCTTCAACTGGATATAGGTACATGAACTCAAAATATGCAGAACAAACCTTAGAAACTAATTCTGCACCAGGTTCATACTTTGGTTTTGATAAATTTGATAGTGCAAAAGAGGCTAGGGAAGCCTTACAAATATCACCTGAGTGGAGCGATGCAAAGTTAAGAGGTGAATTTGATACGTTACAAGTGATAGATGATATGAGGATTCCTTATAACAAAGGGGATAAGGGTGATATCCTAGAACCAATAACTAATTCTTATCCTGAATTTGGTGAAGGTGGGTACCGCCAAGTGATAACTAAATCAAAAATTCATTTTAAAGAAAATGGAGTAACTATTTTGGAGGATTAAAATATGGATGAAGTGGAATTAAGGAAACGATTAAAAAGACTCATCGAAGAATATGTTGATGATAAAGAGTTAGCAACTAATCTAATTGACTCTTTGGATAACCCCAAAGCAAAATACGTTTTAGCTGAGATTGAATTAAATAAGCACAAGGAGTACTCTTCTAAAGATAGAGAAATAATTGAAGAAATAGCGTTCTATTATTGTTAACACAAAGAATATTATAGAATTTCTTTAAAAATAATTAGGGATATGAGGTACCTTGAGGGAGTTAAAACGTTTAAACCACTCCTTCAAGGTTTTTTTAGGTACAACTTAATGTAGGAGTAACACTATCGTAGAAGAGTGTGGTGTTTCATAGGAGGTAAATCTACACCTGGTTAAGAGGTGGTGAATACTGGAGGTTGGAGAAGTATAGAAAATTTACTAACGGTTAAAGCTTAATCACCTTTCACATAATGACGGTTAAGATTACAACTTAGGGTACGGGTAAACAAGTAATAATCGGTGAGGATATGGAAAGAGTTAAAAAATATAATAAACTTACAGGTGCAGAAACTTATGATGGAATGCCAAATTATAATGATTTAAAAAAAGTAATGCCAGATGAAGAGGTTGATAAGTTAGCGATAGAACATAATAAAAAATGGATTCAAAAGCAAATGGATGAAGGTGCAGAAGTATTAGATATTGGTCCTGCATTTAAGAGAAGACGTGAAAGAGGTTATGCTCAACCAGCTTATGAAATGGAAAGGACAGTAACAAAAGAATATCAAAAACACAAAAAAGTTTTGAAAGATTTAATAAATATGAAGGTGGAGTAAAAGGGGTGGATTGGGAGTAATGGATGACCAGAAGTTGTTGAAAATGACAAAAACCTCGTTTGAATTTTTAGATAAGGACTTTGAATTTAAATTAGTTAACGTTCAACATAGAGGCAATGGTTTATATACACTCCAATATAGAAGAAGAGAAGAGAGTTTAGGTATTGATATTCAAGTAGAATCGATAGATTTTGGAGTATATATATTATTAGTAAGTTTAAAAAATGGCAAGGACCCCGATGGTTATTATGTAAATATTAAGGGGGAAACTGTGAGAGAGCACCTTTATGAATATCTTGAAAGGATAAAAAAACTTCCAAATGGGTATTTTGGTGATAGTAGAAACAAATATAAGCAATTTAAATTAGCTAATTCTGAAGACAAAAAATATAAAGTTGTGCAAGAAATATTGGATTTTAAAGCAGAATTATTAAAAAACAATATAAAGTATATTAACAAAAATCAAGTTGAATAATGGTGTTTTTAGGGCTTCTCCTTCTGTGAGGAGCCCATTTTGCAAACGGTTATTTAAGAGAAGTTAGAAATACAGACAGAGAAATACAAAAGACACATTCTGAAGAAAAAAGATTTGAAATTTTACAACAAATAATAGATTTAAACGCAACTTTATTAGAGAAACATTTTCATATCATAAAACACAAATAAAATTAAAAAGTATTAAAATGAGGCTTCTTTCTAATAGTAAGTGGCCTCATTTTGTTTTTAGATTATAATCTATCAAAATAAGATTACAACTTAGGCTACGCGATATTTTATGGATTCAGATTGTAACTTAGCTACGACCTTATAATAGTCCTTCAGGCTATATGTCGTATAGATAAGAGTCTTTTTGCTCGAAATCAAGTAATCCAAAGCGTTTACAAAAAAGTTCATGCAAACATCCCCTCTTTATTATAATTTCTCCTGAGAGATAGCCCTCTAACGCTTCATTACAATAACCTCCAATTCAATTGCATTTTAACATAAAATTCCTTTAATTAAGGGTGTCTTTATGGAAGGTTATTCGACAAAAGCCAGGGACAATAAGGTACCAAAAAGGAGATTTTTGTATTAGGATAGGAAGGGTGAGTGCACAATAAGGTAAGGCTATATATCGGAGGACAACTATGAGTGATCGAAATAAAGGTATTATATTATTGTTATTATCAGCTTTTGGCTTTTCTATGATGGCTGCTTTCGTAAAGCTATCTGGAGACGTGCCAACTGTGCAAAAGACTTTCTTTAGAAATATTGTTTCGGCATTTATTGCATTTGGTTTTGTAAAGTACTATAACGAAAGCCTATTTGGGAAGAAGGAAAACCGAAAATTCCTTTTACTCCGTTCTGCTCTAGGAACCATTGGAATGGTATTATTTTTCTATGCGATTGATAACCTCGTGCTTTCCGATGCGGATATGTTGAATAAGTTAAGTCCATTCTTAACGATTATATTCTCTGCAATCTTTTTGAAGGAGAGAGCTCGCTTATTCCAGATTGTCGCGATCATCATTGCTTTTATCGGGACACTATTTATTATCAAACCAGAGTTTTCGTTGGAAACGATCCCGTATATAGCTGGTGTTTTTTCAGCTGTTTTTGCAGCAGGAGCTTATACGGTTTTAAGGGTGCTAGGGAATAAGGAGCAGTTCTATACAGTCGTATTCTTCTTTTCCTTTTTCACAACTGTGTCGTTACTGCCGTTTGTTATTGCGTTTTACGAACAAATGTCATGGCAGCAGTGGGTGTACCTATTGTCAGCCGGAGTGTTTGCAACAGTAGGGCAGTTTGGTATTACGATAGCTTATAAATTTGCACCAGCAAAAGAGATCTCAATCTTTTTCTACTCAACTGTGGTCTATTCAGCCCTAATTAGTATATTTTTATTTGGACAAGTTCCTGATATATTAAGTGTCATTGGTTATATAACCATCTTCGGAGCTTCGTTCTATATGTTCTTGAGAAATAATCGTGAAAGTAAAAAAGAAACAGCATAACGTAAAACGGGGATGCCTATAATAAGCATCCCTTTTCTTTATGCGTTTCCACTTAATTTTGTACTACATCTTCCATCTATTATTATAGGTATGGATATGGAAGGGAAATGGCCTCTCTATGGTGTGAATCAAAGGGAGGAGTTCAATTCTTCTAGTTTATATTGGTTTACAAGGGGAATTGATATTAAATCGAACCTTTCGTTAGGAGTAAACCATATGACCAATATACTTATTATTGCATTATTTTTAGTAGCAGCCGTAGCAGCCTATTTTGTATCTAGTCGACTAGCGATGTATGGTGATGCTGTTAGTGAAAAAACCAAAACAACATCTGCTTTTATGGGGATCATAATTGGAGCGGCAATCTCCCTACCTGAGCTGACAGCTAGTGTCACCGCAATTGCAATTGACAGTCCGAATATCGCTATCGGGAATTTATTAGGAAGCAATTTATTTAATTTACTTGCCTTAGCTGTACTTGATATCGTGTTTAGACGCCATCAAGTGATGGGGCAAACCGATATAGGAAGTAAACTTTACATTTACTTAGTGATCATAATGACCCTCGTTGTTTTAGTGGGTCTGGTTTTAACTCTACCAACTCATATATTTCATATTGGTTATAATTCTGTTGTGCTAGTCCTTATGTATTTTGGTGGAGTCAAGTGGATCAATAATAAAACCGAAAAGAGAGTAAAACGACGTAATCGAAAGAATGAGAAGTACAATGAGTATTCATATAAAAAAGTGATCGTTCGTTTTACGTTATTTGCTTTTGCTATTATGCTGGTAGGATCTGTACTTACTGTTACAGCGGATAAAATTGCGAGTATTACAGGACTTGGCTCTTCCTTTGTGGGCTCATTCTTAGTTGGAGCCAGTACATCACTTCCTGATGCAGTTAGTGTTATAACGGCATTAAAACTGCGAAACTATAGTATGGGAGTCAGCTCATTATTGGGAAGTAACGCTTTTAATATTATGCTTCTTTCCTTTACTGATGCTATTTATGTAAAGAATAATTTATTCTCGCACGCTAGTCCGTCTAACATTGTCACAAGCGTTGCTTCAATCGTTGTTGTATTAATTATTTTGTATAGTATTACAAGGAAAAAAGAACGCACGACTTTTCTATACATTATGCCACCGAGTCTGATTGTTGTGGTTTATGCAACAGCAACACTAATTGTATATCAGATGAAAGGAATGTAAGACACTATCTTTATAAGTAGTGCTTTTTTCTTTACTGCAAAATCAAATGGAGTAGAAATTTATAACCCAATGGGTGAACACAGTGAAAAATATATTTTAATATAATAAATCTTCCTATTGTTGAATACTTCCTAAACAAATCAATTCATAAATTCCTATCCATTTTGCTATAATCAACCTACTCTACTGAAGAAAGGGAGAATGATCATGCGATATGTAACCCTGCACCAACAAGTAAAAATGCCTCAGCTAGGATTTGGCGTTTGGCAAGTGGAGGAAGAAGATGCTGTGCCTGCAGTAAAAAAAGCGATTGAAACTGGATATCGTGCAATCGACACTGCAGCTATTTATAAAAATGAACGAGGCGTTGGACAAGCTATTAAAGAAAGTAATGTCCCACGTGAGGATCTGTTTATTACAACGAAAGTTTGGAATACAGATCAAGGCTATGAGAATACATTAAAAGCTTTTGATGAAAGTTTAGAAAAGCTTGGATTAGATTATGTAGATCTCTACTTGATTCACTGGCCAACCCCAGAGTTTGATGATTATGTAGAGACATATAAAGCGATGGAAAAGCTATATCATGAAGGTCGTGTGAAAGCGATTGGCGTATGTAATTTTGATCGAGATCATTTACAGCGTTTGCTTGATGAGTGTGACGTAACTCCAGCTGTTAACCAAATTGAGTGTCATCCGTACTTGCAACAAAAAGAAGTGAAAGCATTTTGTGAAGAACATGGTATTCATGTAGAAGCTTGGAGTCCGTTAATGCAAGGTGGAGATGTATTAAATCGGGAAGACATGCAAGCTATTGCTCAGAAGCATAACAAAACAGTTGCTCAGATCATCATTCGCTGGCATTTACAGAATGGAACAATCGTCATTCCGAAATCCGTGACACCTTCTCGAATTGGGGAGAATTTCGACGTATTCGATTTTGAGTTGGATGAAGAGGATATGGATAGAATCAAAGCATTAGATCGGGATGAACGTAAGGGTCCGAAACCTAGTGAAATGAATGTACGATAAACGCATTTAAAAGTATTGATGATAAAAGAGGGAGGTCAATCTTCCTCTTTTTCTTTCCCAACGGTTAAGTATAAGGGGGCATTTGAAAGAATTGTAATGAATAGAGGATAAGAAGGATAATTTTACATTTTGACAGATCACCTGTCATGATGTATTTTAATATTGTTAATCCCGATAAAATTAATAGGTTTAATAGATATTCTAGTAAGGAGGGGTAAAGATATGAAACTACTAAAAGCATATACAGATACTTCATTAATTGTGAAAATAACGATTGCACTTATTTTAGGTATTATTGTTGGTCTTATTTTTGGAGAACAGGCATCTGTATTAGCTCCATTCGGCGATTTACTAATGAGATTGCTTCAGTTTATCATCATTCCGCTTATTCTGTTCACCTTGGTTGTTGGTGTTAACCAGACAAAGTTAGGTGATTTAGGTCGCATGGGTGGAAAGGTGTTTATGTATTACGTTGTAACGTCTGCCTTAGCCATGACTGTAGGACTGACAGTAGCAAGTTTATTTGATCCAGGTTCAGGGGTAACCGCAGAGACGGATTCAACTATTGAAGCAAATGAACACCCTGGTATAGCGAGTGTGTTACTAAACATCGTACCCAAAAACATCGTGACAGCATTTAGTGAGATGAACCTGCTTGGAATTATCTTTACGGCACTAGTTTTCGGTATTGCGATTGCCGCATTACGAAGCTCTAAAGAGCATGGGGATTTAGGTGAGCACATCTATAAAGTGTTTAACGGATTAAATGAAGCTACATTCAAAATCATGAATGTCATTCTGCAATATGTTCCAATTGGAATTTTTGCGATTATTGCTCAAACTGTCGGTAAGCAAGGAATGGATACCATTTTATCTCTAGGTAATATGGTCTTTGTTCTTTATATTGCTTTGATTGCACAAATTGGAATCTATGTGTTGATGATGGTGACATTTAAGATGAAGCCAAGCCAGTTTTTCTCTCAAGCTCGTACACCAATGATAACAGCTTTTGTTACCCAAAGTAGTTCAGGGACATTGCCAGTAACTCTAAATGCGGCTAATCGCTTAGGGTTATCCAAGAGCTTGTATGGCTTCAGTTTACCTCTTGGTGCAACGATTAATATGGACGGAGCAGCTATTCGTATTGCAGTATCAGCAGTATTTGCTGCTAATTACACAGATACGACACTAGGCTTCACAAGCATGTTAATGATCGTAATTGTAGGAACACTGGCATCCATTGGTACAGCAGGTGTTCCAGGAGCTGGAATCGTTATGATTGCGACAGTGTTTGCTCAAGTAGGACTACCAATGGAAGCCGTTGCTATATTAACTTCTATTGATGCTCTAGTTGGAATGGGCGCAACAGCCTTGAACGTAACGGGTGATCTTGTCGGAACATCCTTAATTAATAAGACGGAACAGAAACATCAAGAAGCATAAGTAAGCTTAAGCCAGGTGAATGAGTCACCTGGCTTTTTTTGGAGTTAGAAAGAATAATATTTTGTAATAGAGATAATCGAAGCTTTTTTAAGATTTACAAAAGTCAGGTCATCTTATAAAGTAAATGTAATCATTTCCAAATTATTATAGAGGATAGGCATGATCACAGTTCAAAAAGCGAATGAAGAACATGTAAAAGGGATTCCTTTGGTTCGTTTATAAATATGAAAAAAAGGACTATGGACATCAAAATGGAGAGTATTTTATCTCTTTAAGTTACCAAAGGCTTCTTCGTAGGGGGGAGGAGAATTAGTATGATACTTTTTATTGTGGTATATGTTATATCGTTATTATTCCTATATCTTATCATTGAAACCGCCGTAAGAAACGGCATTAACAGTTCAGTTATTGGAGAATACTTGAAAAAGAAAAATGATGAAGAAGAGGAAAGAAAACCTGATTTTGATAACGACCATCATGGAGCATAAAAAGGTCATCAGCATATTCGTTGCTGATGACCTTTTACTTAATCAAATTTAAACAAATCGCCGGATAGGTATCGTTCCCCTGTATCCGGTGCAATACACACCACAACTTCGCCAGGTTGCTTGCGTTTTGCTACTTCCATAGCGGCATAAGCAGCGGCTCCAGCTGAAGGTCCAACTAGAATACCTTCTTCACGTGCAAGGCGACGTGTTATATCATAGGCATCTTCATCCGTGATTTTAAAAATTTCATCATAAACATCTTGGTTTAAAATATCTGGGATGAAACCAGGACTCGTTCCGACTAGTTTGTGCTTACCGGGCTTTCCACCAGATAAAACAGGAGATCCATGTGGTTCTACCACGTGTACAGAAAGATCTTTGTAATGATCCTTTAACGTTTCACCTGTACCTGTAACAGTTCCGCCAGTACCTGCAGTAGAAACAAAAGCAGCTAGAGGCTTGCCTAGTTCATCCATTGCCTCAATAATTTCCGTTGCAGTTGTGTTCCGGTGAGCATCAGGGTTTGCCATGTTCTTAAACTGCATTGGAACGAAACTATTCGGAATTTCTTTTGCTAGTTCCTCAGCACGTTTAATAGCTCCTGGCATTTTCTCTGCTCCAGGGGTCAGTTCAACTTCAGCACCATAGGCCTTCAATAAGTTGATACGCTCTTGTGTCATCGTGTCAGGCATAACAAGGATCGCTCGATAGCCACGAGCCGAAGCATTCATTGCAAGTCCAATCCCAGTATTCCCGCTAGTTGGTTCAATGATTGTGGAACCTTCCTTAAGTTCTCCAGCCTTTTCAGCTTCCACTAGCATATTATAAGCGGCACGGTCTTTAACGCTTCCGCTTGGGTTAAACATTTCTAATTTCATATACACATCTGCTCCACCCTCAGGAACGATGCGGTTTAATTTTACGAGTGGTGTGTTCCCAATTAAATCAGCGATGTTGTTTACGACACGCATGCTGTCACTTCCTTTTACTTCAACATTTTGAATCTATAATAACATATGTGGCACATGGTACTCATGTCTCACGCTTTCTTCTTAGGTTGTCTTGCTACATACAACACCATACGGAAAAGTTTTGATACAATGGATGAAACGCTTTCAAGGGAGGGCTTGTTTTGAACTGGACACCGGAAAAAGCACACGATAAACTACAAGAGATATACACGGACGAAGTTATGCAAAATGAAAAAAGACGCGTATTTCAACAAGTGTATCGACACTTATATGAACATTTAGAGGATCTCGCAGTAAAAGATGCGATAAAGCAAGATGTGGAAGAACGAATGCAACTTTATAAAAATTTCACCTTTATGCCAGGGGATAATTTGTTTCAATCCATGCGTTATGTATTTCTACTAGCTAGAGGAGAGAAGGAACAGGATAGAGCTGTTACTCAACAGCACTTGCATCGAATTTACCGAGCTCTTTTTTCTGCAGCAGGATTGAAGAACCCTGTTATTCCCGATTCTTTTTGGGAAACGCCTCTTGGGGTAAGTTGTCTGGTCGCGGAAAAAGGTGTAGAGGCTATATATCCAGTCTTGGATGAAATTGAAGATATATAACATTGAGGTCCCACTTAAATGGGGCTTCTTTTCATTGGGAGGACTCTAACCAAAGTGCATCATTGTTAGCCAAAAACGAGTACATCCCCTTCATAAAATCTCAACCCTTTCTTTACATAGACTTGATAATACCCCAATATTCCACCCATATAATGAAAGTAACAAAAGGTAAAAGGCACCATCGTCAATGATTTCAGGAATAAGGGGGAATCTGTTGAAAATAGCCATTTTCACCGATACGTTCACACCTCAAGTGAACGGTGTTGCCACTTGTTTGTGTTACTCCGTGAAGTGAAGGATACTGACCTGTATATAATGTCGTCCTGCTTGGGGAACAAGCAGTACTTCCTGCATAATGATTACGAAATTCCATCCCATATTCTTTTAATAGCGCAACCTAACTCATTTATAAGTAAGAGAGCTTTAATGTATTGATTAAACAACCATTTAGGTAATCAAAAAAAGAGACAAATCACAAAGTGACTTGCCTCTTTTCATATATTAAGCTTTTGTTTTACTTTGAATAGCCTGTACAACATCTGATGCGACACGATTTAGTTCAACCATTAATTCGTTCATCTTCTCTTTAATACCAGAAAGGATTTGGTTTTGTTCTTGGACAGCGTCTGTTTGTTCTTGTGTTGCTTGTGTCAGTTGACTTAATTGATCTATGAGTCCTTGAAATAAAAAGATAAATACACCTAAGGTTATGATTACAACGATGAGCCACATCCACCCTTGATTATACCAAGGTTTTTTATAACTCTTTTTAGAACGTTGCTCCCGAGTTACTGGATCATCTGATTGAAAATTCTCTTCATTTATATGATCTTCCGTTTTATTGTAAGAAGTCATTAGGCTAACCTCCTAATCGTAAGCTAATTTTGTTCTTACATTCATACGATTCGAATCAAAAGTCCTAATATTGACCGGTAAAAAAGATGTAAATTATGGAGTAACCCCCCTGTTTATACCAGTATGTGGCACAATAATAACAAACTTATAGCTGAGGTGAGGGCATATGGTCAGAATTGCGTTAGATGCAGGACATGGACAAGATACATATGAGCAGAGGAATGCAAAAGGGGTAGAGACAAAGGGAGGAGTTTTTGAAGAACATCAATTTAATGCTAGTGTTGTGAGTTATTTAAAAGAGCTCCTTGAGTACAACGGTTTTTCTGTTCTTCTGACTCAGCCCCTATATGAAAAAGAAGTTTCTCTAAAGGAAAGAACGGACCTTGCAAATAGAGAAAATGTTGATTTGTTTTGGAGTGTTCATGCAAATGCCTCAAATGACCCTTATATCCGAGGGGCGTGTTGCTTTTACTGGCACTCTTCAAATGAAGGAAAACGACTAGCTTACCTTTTTGCAAAACATATGCAACACTCAGGCATTCATTTACATGGAAATGGTACACATGCGTCCAAAATTGGAGAATGGACAAATTTTCATGTTATTCGAGAAACGAATATGGTCGCTATACTAACTGAGAATGGATTCATGACAAATGAAGAAGATCTTACTCTCATGAAAACCAGCGAATACAGAAGAAAAGTTGCTCGAAACCATGCTCAGGCTATAGCAGAATACTTTGGTCACACGTACAGAAATCCTGAAGACAAGAAGGGCAGTATCGCTTCTTGGAAACGAGAAGCAGTTGAGTGGATGTATGAAGAAGGCCTTTTAGAAGGAGAGGAATGGAAGCAAAAGGTGGATGAGCCCTTGCCATTATGGGCACAAGCTATAGTGTTGAAGAGGCTTTATGACAAGATGAAGGGTTAAAAACAAAAGCTCCAGAGCCCGTTTAGC
Organism: Pontibacillus sp. HMF3514; assembly: GCF_009858175.1. Lineage (GTDB taxonomy): Bacteria > Bacillota > Bacilli > Bacillales > BH030062 > Pontibacillus. The sequence continues at coordinate 3,803,774 of NZ_CP047393.1, read as the reverse complement.
AACGAAGGGACTGGACTGAGCCCGTAGTAAGATTAACTAAACTTGCTGATTGGCAAGCCGGTAGGCGCAGACAGAAGCTTAGTTGCTGTGGTACTTTAACCTAGAAATTTTAACTATGTCGAATTACTCCTTCGATAAAATTTTATGTCATCAAATGTGTAAAGGAAACACAAATTGTGAAGCAATTTGATGTTGACTTATCGAACGGAGAAAGGAATAAGGAAGATCGGTGTCGTCACATCCTGTGAAAACACCGATCTGACCCACGTCGTGTGGGCCCAAGTCCATTCGTTGCTGGGCGCTGGAGCTGGATGTGGCCACGCTCTCGTAAATGAGCTATACACAAGCCACAAACTTTTTAATTTCCTAAAGAATTAAAAAAGGGTGCTGCTAGAGCACCCTTATCCATATCGCTTAACTGTACTTGGTTGTTTTTGTAATAGTAGACCTAAACTAAATCCACTTGCTAACAGCAGTAGAGTTGTTGTAATGAAAACAGAAGTGAATCCAAATGATCCAGCTAAAAACCCTCCTAAAGCTGGGCCAATGATGTTTCCAAGGAAACGAAGGCTGGTTGTGTAACCTAAAACCTCACCTTGAATTGAAACGGGAGCAGCCTGACGTATATAGGCTGTCCTTACAGGGATGATGCCTCCAATCGTAATTCCAAGTAGGAACCTTAAGACAAGGAGCTGCCAAATATTATCCACGAAGGCCCCAGGTAAATATACAACACCAGAAGCAATGAGTAAGAAAAGCAGTACTTTTTCATACCCAATTTTATCTGCGATACTCCCCCAACGTTTAGCCATTAATAAATTCCCTACCCCAGCGGCAGAGAAGGCGATTCCTGAGAAAAAGGCAATATTCGCGCTACCGTGAATCTCATTAACAAACAGAGCTAAAATAGGTTGAATACTGAAATGAGCAATTTGAACAAACATGGATACAATCATAACCATAAGTAAAACAGGGCTCTTCCAGATGTGTTGAAGCACTTCTTTTCGAGAATAAGAATGGTCTTCCTCTTCACCTGTATCCTCTGCAACTTTAAACTCTTGAACACCAAACATAACGAACATGGCTGCAAGAAACAGAGTGCTAGCTGTTAATTGGAATGTTAAAGCGAAACCGATACTGTCCGCTAAAATGCCACCAAACATAGGGCCCATTAAAGCACCAGATACATTACCCGTTTGAAGTGTACCCAATGCACTGCCAGAAGACTCCCTTGGGGTTTGGGTAGAAATCATAGCTTGGGATGTAGAAATAAAACCTGTAAATATCCCCATGAACAATCGCAGTATGAATAACTGAAATACAGAGGTTACAAATCCCATCAGCAATACGCTTATAGAAAGACCTATACCAGAAATGATTAAAATCTTTTTCCTACCATAATGATCTCCGAAACGCCCCCATATTGGTGAAAAGAGAAATGCTGTGAAAAAGGTAATTCCAAAAACTAACCCAGACCACCGTTGCACATAGGTATCAGAGAACTCTCCAAAGGTTTCTATATATAACGATAAGAAAGGCATGACCATCGTCATACTACCTGCGATAAAAAAGTTGGCAAACCACATAATCATTAAATTTCGTTTTGCACTTTTCTCTTGATCTATAATAATAGATTCCTTCTTTCAAATAGTGAATTACAATTATTTCGATAATCTAAATATATACTATAACAAAAATTCAATTTATGAAAAATTCTCCTAACTTCTGTTAGAAAGAATTTCTGCTAGGTTATGAGTCTTGTATTTTTAAATTTTATTAAACCCTATTGATAACGGAACAAACGCAAGGTACGTCTAGGTTTAATGGTAGATCAGGTTGTTTACATTGATCGATCGTGGGTATAGTATAGCAATTGAAATTTTAATGCTTAAAGGAGGTAGTCACCGTAACTAATAAACCATGAATCATAATAGGAGAGGAGATCTGATGTGAGTAAACTATCAAATAAAGTTACATTAGTATTCTGGATATCTATCGCCATTTCAACATTATCAGTAATTTGGGGGACTGCAGCTCCTGATAACCTTAAATTAGTAACGAAAACTGTCCGTGACTATATCACTATTCATTTCGGATGGTATTACTTATTAGTCGTAACATTGTTTGTGATATTTTGTATATTTATCGTTATTAGTCCATTTGGAAAAATAAAATTAGGAAAGCCAGATGAATCTCCAGATTATAGCCTTCCTACTTGGTTTGCTATGTTATTTAGTGCAGGTATGGGGATTGGGCTAGTATTCTGGGGAGTAGCAGAGCCTCTTCACCATTATATTAAGAATGCTCCTACAGCTGAAGCTGGAACTACTGCTGCTATGAAAGAATCTATGAAATTTACGTATTTCCACTGGGGCATCCATGCATGGGCTATATATGCGATGGTCGCATTGTCATTAGCTTATTTTAAATTTAGAAGAGGAGCACCTGGATTAGTAAGTGCAACTTTATATCCTATCTTAGGAGAAAAGGTGCGAGGCCCTATTGGGAAGATCATTGATATTATTGCTATTTTTGCTACTGTCGTCGGTGTTGCAACTACCTTAGGATTTGGAGCCACCCAAATTAATGGTGGACTGTCTTATCTACTTGATATTCCAAATACATTCTGGGTACAGCTGATTATAATTGGGGTTGTAACGGTTTTATTTATGTTCTCAGCTTATACTGGATTAAGTAAAGGAATTAAATATTTAAGTAATGCGAACATGTTCTTAGCTTTAATTCTATTTGCGGGCATGCTCATTGTGGGTCCTACATTAATTATTATGAATGTATTTACGGATACAATTGGTCAATATCTTCGTGATGTTCCAAATATGAGTTTCCGTTTAGAACCTTTTAATGAGGACAGGAATTCATGGGTTCAAGGCTGGACGGTCTTCTATTGGGCATGGTGGATTGCTTGGTCTCCATTTGTAGGGATCTTTATTGCACGTGTATCTCGTGGTCGTACCATCAGGGAGTTTTTAATAGGAGTATTAGCAGTTCCTTCTCTTGTAAGTTTTCTATGGTTTGCTGTTTTTGGAATGTCAGCGACTGAGCTTGATAATGCTAAAGAAATTGCAAATCTTGCTACAGAGCAGCAGCTATTTGGTACATTAATGGAATATCCATTAGGAACCATTTTGTCTATTGTAGCACTATGTCTAATTGGCACATTCTTCATCACTTCAGCCGACTCTGCGACGTTTGTACTGGGTATGCAAACTACAAATGGATCATTAAACCCTCCTAAGACGGTTAAGTTTAGTTGGGGACTTGCACAAGCAGGTATGGCGGCCATTCTCTTATATACAGGTGGACTGCAAGGGTTACAAAATGCGCTTATATCAGCAGCGTTTCCTTTCTCCATCATTATGCTCCTCATGATGTACTCACTTTATAAAGCATTAAATGAGGATCGTTTGAAGCTCAAGAAGGAGAAGCAGGCTCGTAAACAAGAGCAGCAAAGTGAAGAATCCTCAACATCAATGTAAAATAATTAAGATCCCCGGGTTAGAGCTCCGGGGATCTATTTATGTTCTAAAGCCAAGAAATTTATTTTCCTGAAGAAACTTCAAATAGCTTTTCAGCACCTTGAGCTCGTTTAAGTGATGTAATCGTTCCTTGATGAAGTCCCTCATGCCAATTTGCAAAAGATACAACTTCTGCTAACGTAGTGAAAACTGTATCCTCTCCTAATTTAAAAGGTTGTGGTCCCTTTTCCGATAGTCGCCCCTTAAATTTGTCTTCTAACCGTTTAGGCTGTTGAACTAAATGCTCTCTGAGTTCACTTAGAGTTGGCGCATCTTTGTCCCATGTTTCTGGACTCGTATTTGCGTTAAACCATTCTACGTAATGAGGTGGAAGCTGTGGTTCTTCTTGAACAAAACCATGGATGAGTCGTTCTTGGGCTACAAAAATATGTCCCAGATTCCATCGTATTGAGTTATTAAAGCCTTCGGGCATTATGTCTGCCATTTCTTCCGTTGTAGCATCTAAAGCTGCTACTGTACGGTTTCGAATAAAGTGCATTTGTTGAAAAATCATCTCATCATTCATGATTATCCCCCCTTAAACTCTATGTATTACATTCTATAGAGATGTGGAATATCCTTTTGTGGTTATAAAAAACCTAGATTACTTGAATTCATCTTCCTATATCGTTACTGTATATATAAATGTAAGCGTTATGAAAAGTTTGAAAGGGGATTTGCGAATAATGAAGACGGTTAGATTAGAAGATGTTATTGGAACAGAACATGAAATAAAGGGGGAGAATTGGACGAGTCGTCGTCTTTTACTTAAGCAGGACAATATGGGTTTCTCCATGCATGACACGATCATTAAAGCAGGAACGGAAACGCATATTTGGTATCAAAACCACTTAGAAGCTGTGTATTGTATAGAGGGAGAAGGAGAAGTTGAAACGGTATCAGATGGAAAGGTTCATCCAATTAAAGCTGGTACAGTGTATGCTCTAGATGAGCATGATGAACATTTACTACGAGGCACCACAGATATGCGCATGGTTTGTGTCTTCAATCCTCCTCTAACAGGAAAAGAGATTCATGATGAGAACGGTGTTTATCCGATTGTAGATGATGAATAATTTATTATAACGCTGTAAGGAGGAATCGTAATAGATTTCTCCTCATTTTGTGTAATTTTATAAGTTACTCAACAATCTGGCAGTTATCTGGAATAACTGTTTTAGTGAGAGAGGCGGTTCCGTTGCTATTGTGGAGAGGGTGGGCTTGGGAACGGGTTGCTTTCCCCGGACGAACGATCGAGCCTCCTCATACGCTACGCTTCTTGCGGGATCTCGCTCGCCCGTATTTCCGGAGGAGTCAACCCGTTCCCAAGCCCACCTTAGCCGAATGGTGATGAACAGAACCGTAGCGATATGAGGAGGTAATGCTTACGGACATTTGTTCCGCTATTTCACCTTAAAATGGTTTTTCTAAAGAGCTTACGGACATTTATTCCGCTAATTGCTGCAAATCACCTTAATAAAGAGCAATCTGTCACAAATAAGGTACCATATGTCCGTAACGACTCTCGAAATGCCTTTAAAGTTCAAAATAACGGAACAGATGTCCGTAAGGGTTAGAGCTCACACAACTAGGGTCCGTTAACCTCCATACAAGCAAGGGGGGAAGGAAACGTCGTACTCCAGTGGTAGAAAGGGCAGATGAGACCCCACAGAGAACGGAGTGAACGAGGAGGCTCAAAGTAAACAAGGAAGATCGACTAAGACCGCCACATCGTGTGGCAACGTCGACCTACCCCACGTCGTGTGAGGCAACAGGAGTATCGACGTTTCACTGACCCCCTAACTCTCACAAAAGCAACGGACTCCTCTCATATTTATCTCGATTCCAAGTCTTCCAGATAAGGGGGCTTTAACGGAACAAGACTATTAAAAAGCCCAGAGTTTGCTCTGGGCTTTTGTGTAGGGTCTTTGTTATTTAACCAGTTTTTTCAGCCACGTGCTCTTCTCTTCACTAAAGACTTCATGGGGAACAGTGATTGTGAAGGCAAGCTGATTTTCTTTGACGTTAAATGCCTTGGCACGAACACGGATGTCATACATCGGATTCATTTGTGTAATCGCCACATAGATATTTTCTTTATCCGGGTTTACCACAATCCAATCCGGCATAGGGTAATGATCTTTAATATAGTCAAGCACCTTATTATTTGGCAGAAACAGCCTTCCGAGGGTGATGGACTTTACTTGTAAGATCATATCACCATTTTTTTGGACATCAGGCGTTAGTTTCATGGTTACAGGAATCTGCTTATCAAAAGCCACAATTGTCCCGCGCAATTCAATATCCTCTCGTAAAGACACAGAATAGTTGAATGGACTATCTTTTGAAAGGTCTGTTAAATAACTATTAATGATTTGGTTTAAATTTTCCTTTGAGGACATCACTGTAAATTCAGCACGTTTATCTTGAAACGGTAAGCTGTTAGGAATGTTCGTATGGGATGTTGGCAAGTAGACTAATGCAACAAGCCAAACAATCATTACAACATTCACGACGGATAATGTCCAAAATAACCATTTCCACTTATTTTTAATTGTTATTGCCTTGAACATATAAATGCTCCTGTTCTAAATTCTAGCTTCAGATGAGATCTTTATTATGCTTTCTCATCTTCTTGTTGAATTGATTCTTTAATATATTCAAAAACACGCTCTGCCATTAACTGATAACCTTCCAGATTCGGATGGAAGTTATCTTTATAATACAAGTCCTTACGCCCTTCAAAAAGATCAGCGATCGGGATGAAGGATATATTATCATATTGAGAAGTAACATCTCGACTAATGTTATTCCAATCATTCATGATTCGGCCAAGCTCTGGTATTTCACTGAAATATTGATTAAAAGGATTATAAATTCCGATTAAAAAGATTTTAACATCTGGATTTTTCACTTGAATAGTATCAAATATCGATTGTAAACGAGTTTCATAACGGGTTTGTTCCTTAACGAAATCCTCGTACTTTAAGTCTGTGAAGTTTTCCTTTACGATCTTCATGATATCATTGGCGCCGATTGTCATCAGAATAATATCAGCTTCTTTTACGGATTCTGAAATTTCTTCTTTATTTAAACGTTTTAAGAGTTGATCCGTTCGGTTACCTCTTTTTCCGTAGTTCTTAATCTCGATATTTTGATCTGATTCACTTTTTTTTAAGGATTTTTCTAAAATCCCTACATACCCACCATTGTCACTTTCATCACCGACTCCTTGTGTTAATGAATCCCCGATTGCAACAATGTCTAAGTCTTCCTTAACAAAGACTCCCATAGCGCCTTCGACAACCCGTGTCATAGCTTCTTTAATACCATCAGAGATAGTTTTATCATCTGGGGAATCTGGGTTTTCATCTTTGTCTTTATCGGCATTGTTTTTTTTCTGCTGTGTTTCAACTTCATTTTGCTCTACAGGAGTTGTCGGAAAGTGGTTTTCTGGAGATAAGCTTATCCAAATAAAAAAACTTGCTAATCCTAGGATGAGTCCTAAGATAAGGAAAGATTTATGTTTCACATTCATCACACCTGTTCCGTAAAATTGCTGAGTGTAATCTTATTTACCCTTTACGAAGAACGAAAAAACAATAAGAGCTATTACAATTATATGCTTTATGAAGAATCTAATATGTTTTCTTCTACTTTAATAGTTATTCGAATGAATTGTAAAAAAGTTGTCTGTACTCCTTAAGCATAAAGCTCTTTGCACATAAGGTCTAGATATAATATCAGGATTTTAAGTGAAAAAAATTAACAATTGTAATGTGCCTCCAATGGGTCTCATTTTACTTGATTTTATGTGCTTGCATTTATAAAGAAAGGTATTTCCTCTTATATATTCTATAGTCGTCTATTTTCTTATCCCTTCCACCATTTGGATTATGTTTATCAAGATTATATAATGTGTTCTGTACAAACAAAAAATACAGTTGAGGTGACCCTGACTCTATGTGTGGCATATTTGCTATGACAAGCCATATCGACAAAAGTGTAATGAACGAAGTATTGGACAGTATGAAACACCGTGGTCCAGATGAAGGAAAAGAAGTACCTTTAGAAAAGTTTCATCTAGGCCACCAACGTCTATCCATTATCGGTTTGGAAGATGGTATTCAGCCAATTCACAATCAGGACGAATCAAAATGGATCGTATGTAACGGTGAAATTTATAACTATCCGAAGCTTAAACAAAAACTTGAAGCATCAGACGTGTCTTTTTTAACTGAATCAGATAGTGAGTCAGCTCTTAAAATATATGAACAATATGGTGTCGAAGGCATTAAACAATTAGACGGCATGTTTGCCTTTTTTATTGCGGATGAAAAGAATAATACGTTTGTGGCAGCAAGAGATACTTTGGGTATCAAACCGCTTTATTATGGAATCGATACCGATGGCAATTATATTTTCTCTTCTGAACTTAAAACGTTATATCTTGTTACAAAAGATGTGCACGAATTCCCAGCAGGCCATTACTATACTCCAGAAACTGGGTTTGTTTGCTATCGTCGCATTGAAAGTCCTTCAATCACAGAAGAAAAAGTTGAAGAAGCATATACTTCTATCATCCATGAGCAATTAACGAATGCTGTTGAGAAACGTTTGTTAGCTGATGTTGAAGTAGGTGTACTCTTAAGCGGTGGTTTAGATAGTAGTTTAATTGCGGCAATTGCAGCGAAGTTAAACAAAAGTGACAAGCCAGTTAAGTCATTCTGTGTCGGTTCAGAAGGAAGTGTTGATCTTAAAAGAGCTCGTGATGTAGCAGAAGCAATCGGAACAGAGCACTATGAGTATGTTTATACACCTGATGAATTGATTGAAGCTATTCCAAAGGTGATTTATGCTCTAGAATCCTATGAGCCATCTCTAGTACGCAGTGCGCTACCAAACTACTTTGTTTCCAAGCTTGCATCCCAGCATGTGAAGGTTATTTTATCTGGAGAAGGTGCAGACGAACTGTTTGCTGGTTATGATTATATGAAGAAATTTGATACTACTGAAACGCTAAACGATGAAATCATTCGGGTCATCAATACACTTCATAATATTAATTTGCAACGTGCCGATCGCATGAGCATGGCACATTCCCTTGAATTACGTGTTCCTTTCTTAGATTTAGACCTTATTCAGGATGCTCTTGAGATCCCCGCGAATCTTAAGCTTCATACTGAAGAGCAAATGGAGAAAACGATTCTCCGCAAATCCTTTAATAATATGCTTCCTGAGCACGTGTTATGGAGAAAGAAAGAAGAGTTCTCTGAAGGCAGCGGTGCACTTGATATTCTTGAAAACTATGCAAATGAACATATTAATGATCAGGAATTCAAGCAGTTACAAAAAGAAGCTTCTATTGAACTTAGAAGTAAACAAGAAGCACTGTATTTCAAGTATTTTAAACAGTATTACCCTGAACAATCTATTTTCGATACAATCGGAAAATGGGCAACAGCTTAATATTTTTATGAAAAAGCGAATCCTTAGGGGTTCGTTTTTTTTAATGTTTCATCATAAAAAAATGAAATTGTATCACTAAAGCTTACTGAGCTTTACTGAAGTCACTGAGTGTGATTCATCACCTCTGAATACGTTTGGGGATTATTAGGGGGGGTGCTACGATTTTTAATCAGTTGCGATAAACACAAAATCATCTTTTACAAGTGGGGGATTAGAAAATGGGTCAAAAACAAACTGAAAAACTACATTTAATTGATAACGACATCCATGAACGAGCACAATATAAGGATTTCAATGCATGGGTGGTATGAAATGGCAACAGCGTGCTAGTGCCTATAACGATTTGCAAATTGATACTTGGTTAAATCAAGATGAACGCCTGGCACTCCGCCTCCAAGACGTAAGAAAAAGGCTACTAAAAAACCGGCTATGGAACCATATTGAAAGAGCTCCGCACAAAAGCACAACCTCCAGTTCTATGAACCATGTTTGGCAAATGTTCTATTTGGGAACATATCTACATATTCAAGAAAGAAGGAGAGATCAAGATGAAGGAATATACAGTTGCACCCAATAAAGATGCTACAGGTTGGTATGTAAAAGTAGAGGATATCGCCCCTACTGATCATTATGAGAAAAAAGATAAGGCAATTGCTAAAGCCGAAGAAATGGCTGAAGAGAACAAGCCTAGTAAATTATACATTTTAGATAAATACCATGAGGTTCAAGAAGAGAAAAGCTATTAAGTTACTGATATAACATCGGTATCGCTATATTGGCGATACCGATATCTCTTACATAAAAAAGATTCCGGCCTATTACACGGGGGCTGGAATCTTTTTTATCCTATAGGATCTTACTTAAGAATGATTGTGTACGCGGGTCTTGAGGGTTTTCGAAGATTTGTTTAGGATCTCCTTCTTCCATAATGACACCTTCATCCATAAATAGAACACGGTGTCCTACCTCACGCGCGAAGCCCATTTCGTGTGTAACCACAACCATGGTCATCCCTTCATGTGCCAGGTCTTTCATTACTTCGAGAACATCCCCAACAAGTTCAGGGTCTAATGCAGAGGTTGGCTCATCGAATAGCATGACTTTAGGGTTCATGGCTAGAGAGCGTGCTATGGCGACACGTTGCTTTTGTCCTCCAGATAAACTCTCTGGGTACATATCTGCTTTATCAGATAACCCTACTTTTTCTAACAAAGATCTTCCATTTTCGTTCGCTTCCTGTTCAGACTCACCTTTTACTTTAATAGGACCTAGGGTGATATTTTCTAGAACCGTTTTATGAGGGAAAAGGTTAAAGTGTTGGAACACCATGCCTACTTGTGAACGTACGGCATTAATATCTACTTTAGGATCTGTGACGACATCTCCATCAATTGTAATTTCTCCGGATGTCACATCTTCAAGTAAGTTTAAGCATCTGAGGAAAGTACTTTTACCTGAACCAGAAGGACCGATAACACATACAACCTCTTTCTCTTCTACTTTTGCATCTATTCCTTTTAAGACTTCTAAACTACCAAAATGTTTGTGTAGATCGTTAACAGTAATCATATTATACGTCCAGCTTCCTTTCTAGTCTGCGTAAATATAGGGATGCAGGGATCGTCATGCATAAGTAAAGTAAACACACCATGATGAGAGTTTGGAATGGTGTATAAGTAACATTATAATACTGTTTACCTGCATATAAAAGTTCGTTAACTGCGATAACCGAAAGTAATGATGTATCTTTAAGACTAATAACAAATTGGTTTCCTAATGGTGGAATCATACGTTTAAAAGCTTGAGGCCAAACAATATAGCGCATGGTTTGTTTTTCGGAAAGGCCTAATGCACGCCCGGCTTCGTGTTGTCCTTTTTCAATGGAGTAAACAGCTCCTCGTACAATTTCAGCGATATAGGCAGCTGCATTAATCGCTATGGCAATAATAGATGTTGTAATAGGGTCGATATTAAATCCAATTACATCTCTAGTAAGACCTGCATAAATAAATAGAATTTGTGCTAGCATTGGTGTTCCTCGAACAACTTCTACATAGAATGAACAGATACCCGATATAATTTTAAATCGAGATAGACGCCCTAGACCTACAATAGCTCCTAAAATGAAGCCTAAAAATAGTCCGGCGAGAGTTAAACCTAGTGTCCACCCCATGCCTGGAATAAGGTCTGGCAATACTTTTATATAGTGTGAGTTTAAAAAATCGTCAATCATAGAATTGCTCGCTCCTTAGAATGATGTATTTAAGAGTGAAAAAAGCGTAACAAGTTCATAACTTGTTACGCTTCTGTTCGGGGTTTTCTACGGTGTTATGAACGTTGCCTTATTCAGGTTTTGATCCGAAATACTTTTCATAGATTTCATCATATTTTCCACTGTCTTTAACAGCTTGTAGCGCTTTATTTACATCATCGACTAAGTCAGAATCTTTAGGTAGTGCGATACCATAAGATTGCCCCTCTAGTACATCACCGACTGTTTTCAGCTTATCGTCACCATTCTGTTGAATGTAATATTTAACATTAGGTAAGTCATAAAGAGAAGCTTCAAGACGTTCGTTCTTTACGTCCATATATGCGTTGATGATATTAGGGAAAGCTTTAATTTCAGCATCTGTGTTGTTTTTCAAGTAAGATTCACTTGTAGAGCCTGTTTTAACTCCAACTTTTTTTCCATCTACATCATCAATGGATTTAATCTCGTCGTTGTTCTTATTAACCATTAAAATTAAACCAGAGTCGTAATATGGATCAGAGAATGCGATTGACTTTTTACGTTCTTCTGTAATAGAGATACCAGCAATCGCTAAAGGATAACGACCAGATTGCATTCCAGTAATTAACCCATCAAATTGCATGGTTTTGAATTCAACATTAAAGCCTGCTTCTTTAGCGATAGCTTTCATTAATTCAATGTCGAAACCTTCCATTTCCCCAGTGTCAGGGTTTTTGTATTCAAATGGTTTGAAGTTAGCATCTGTAGCAACTGTATATGTCTCTCCGTCACTACTTCCATCATCTCCATTTGTGGAACCACTGCCACATGCAGCAAGCAGTGAAACCGTTAGAACTGCAATAAGTAAAGTCAGTAATTTCTTCATCTTCATCTAGATATGTCCCCCTCCAAATTTTCTGTTTTCCTAATCTATTATCCCATAATTATCAGAAAATTAAAATTTTCATATAGTAGGATGAGTACTTAAAAGTTTTTAAAATAGGGTGTATGATATGTACAAATTAAGATATTCGATAAATATCGCTAATTTTCAGTCAAATCCTATCTTTTATTCACGATATGCTTGTTTAAAAAATATGAAGTGCATTTTAATCATTAGAAAGGATTATTGTTATAGTAGATATAGAGCATGGATAGAACGGAGGATTCAATGGTACAGCATAAATATGATGTCGTTATTGTAGGAGCACGAGCCGCTGGAGCTAGTCTAGCTATTTTACTTGGTGGCCAAGACAAAAATGTTTTGTTAATTGATAAAGCAACATTTCCGAGCGATACATTATCCACTCACCACCTTTCTCATACGCAATACTTAAAAGCTCTGGGAGTGTTGGAACGTGTAGAGGGAAATGGTTTAAGAAGACTAGAACGAATGCGCACCTACATAGGTGATAGTTTTATAGAAGGTCCGAAATCAGAGTACTCTCTTGCTCCCAGGCGTAATCACCTCGATTCGATCCTAGTGGAGAAGGCTTGTGAATATACAAATGTAACCCTTAATGAGAATACAAAGTTAAAAAGTGTAATAGTAGAAAAGGGAAAAGTAAAGGGAGTTCAAATTCAAACAGAGCAGGATGATTCTCAGAATGTTTTAGCAGATCTTGTAATAGGAGCGGACGGTGTGCACTCCAAAGTAGCAAAGCTTGTAGAAGCTGAATCATATAAAGAACAAGATCCGATTCGCCCTGTTTTTTATGGCTATTATGAAGGAATTGAGCCTCTACCTGAACCTACAACGGAAATCTTTTTGAATGAGGGAAGAATTGGCTTTTTATTTCCTATGGAGCCTAATATGGACTGCTTAGGGTTAGAAATTCATCCAGAAGAATTTTATGAGTTTAGCAAGAATCCGAAAGAAGCCTTTGAACATGTATATCAAAAGCATTACGGGATGAAACGAAGAATGCAAAATGCGAAACTGATAGGAAAAGTCGTAGGGACGCCAGGTGTACCAAACTTTCTAAAACAACCTTATGGAAACGGTTGGGCACTTATTGGGGATGCGGCTTATTGTAAAGATCCATCCACTGGACTGGGCGTTAATGATGCTTTTGCGCAATCATTTTTACTTGCTGAGGCGTTGAATAATATGGATAAAGGGGAAGATTGGAAGCAGGAAATGGAAGCCTTTCATACAAAGCGAGATGAAAAAATGCTACCTGCCTACCGTTTAACATTAGAGTATATTCGGAGATTACAGCCTTACTCAAGTGAGCATTTAGCGTTATTTAATGCATTGTGTGCGAATCCGATAGCTTTATCTAAATTAGCTCCACATCTACCAAATATGTTGAAGGAAGTTTCTCACAACATTCCTGAACTATATGGTTCTATTAAGGTGGAAGCGGAAGCATTAGGTAAGACGTAGACCTGTACATTTTGTGCTGGTCTATTTTTTACTACTCGGATCATGTAATCCTAAATAGGACACAAAATACTTGCGACATATACCTTGAACGAGCTTAACTTGTTCATACGTTTGGCATTGAATGATAAAGAGTGTTCGGATGTTTATCTCTTTCTTTCTTTTGTGAAGCCTGTGTTTCAGCTTCTTTTTATCTAAGAAAAAGCCTAAAACACCACCTACCAATAATCCGATCAACCCCATAAATACTGGACCAATATATAAAATTGAACCATATATAACACCTAATAACATTCCGATAGTAGCTAAAGTTGCAGTCGTATCAGAAAAACTGACGCCATCAGAATAATTGATCGTATCGATTATTTGGTGGTCTTTTTCCTCATTATTCATCTCCACAAATACAATTTTATCTTTCGGAAAGTCATTTTCCATAATCTCTCCCATAGCTAACTCTATATATTCTGAACTTTCAAAAGCGGCAAACACATGCATAAGAGCACCCCATTTAACAGATAATACCATATGATCTAGTTTATCGAATTTCTATGATTTTAAACATAAGAGGTGTCAAACTTGTCGAACTCTATTCAATCAGTCAAAATATTTAAACCTAGAAGGGCAAAAATAAAGGTTGGTCCTTTGGATGTGAATTACATTAATCGTAAGACTCCTTGGGTTCCTGCTTGGTGGTCAGCAGCACTTCCAGGATTGGGGCATATCCATTTAGGTCATTATTTAAAAGGACTACTTTTAATGAGTGGGGAGATCTTGTTAAATACGCTATCTAAACTTAATTTAGCCATTTATTACTCTATGATTGGGAATTTTGATGAGGTGCACCAGGTTATCAATTATAATTGGCTCTTTTTATATTGTGCGATATTTGTTTTTGCTATCTGGGATTCCTATCGTATAACGGTTGATCAAAATAAGTCATCGATGGTCGAATCGTTTCAGGAGGAGCGGCAGATTACACATGGAACCATTAATACTTGGGGAATGAACTCACTCAACCACCGAAACCCGCGTATGGCATTCGTTTGGAACTTTATTTTTACTGGATTATTTCATATTTGTAACAATAAACTAATCAGTGGTATTACGCTTATGGGGTGGATGGTAGCTATTAGCTATTATACGAAGTTACCAAAAATGATTATGTACACGGTGTTAGGGGAATTCGATCTCATATCACCGTTAATTAATCCACAATGGCTCTTGTTCTTCCCGTCCATTTATTTATTTAGTATATACGATGGATATGCACATGCTGTTTATTACAATGAATTATTTGTCGAGGAGCAAGCATACCATTTTGATAAAATTTATGGAGAATCGGAACTGAAGCTAGACTAGTTCGGGAGGGGATGAAATGGATGCATGGAAACCTCAGCATGTGGTGTCTAAGAAGCTTGCTACAACACTTATTGAAGAACAATTTCCTGTACTTAAACCAATAGAAATAAGGGAGTTAGGGAAAGGATTTGATAATACTGTTTTTCAAGTAAATGGGCAGTATGTATTTCGCTTTCCGAGGAAGGAGATTGCAGTAGAGCTTTTAGAAAAAGAGAAGAATTTGTTACCTGTTATAGAGAACAAGCTCTCTCTTCCTATTCCGAAACCTATTATGGTTGGGGAAGCAGACCATGGGTATCCTTGGTTTTTCTTGGGATATGACAATGTACCGGGAGCACCTCCTGGGTTATTGAGCGATGATCAACGAGATCAATCTGCAGAAGCAATTGCTGAATTTTTAAAAGATCTACATAGCTTTCCAGTTGATGAAGCAAAGAGACTTGGTGTTTCAGAGGATGAATTACAAAGACCTAATATATCATTACGGAAACCTCAGCTAGTGGAGAATCTTGAAAAGGCTTATATGCAGGATCTTCTTTCTCGTGATGAAAGGTTGGGTTCCTTTATCCAAAGTTTAAAACCGATTTCCTTTAAACCATCAATATGTTTGGTTCATGGTGATTTTCACATCCGTAATATTCTCGTAGACGTTGAAAATAGAATTTCTGGAGTGATTGATTGGGGAGATTCTGTGATAGGGCATCCTTCCGTGGATCTCTCATTTATATATAGCTTCTTTTCTGAACAAGGTCGAGAGCATTTTTATGATATATATGGGCAAGTTGATGAAGAAACGAAAACGTTAGCTAAGTTTATTTCCATTTATATTTCGGTAGTGTTGTTACTTTATGGTCACGAATTTGACGATAAGACGTTAGTTCAATTAGCTAGAGGTTCCATAGATAATGCTTTATTAGGTGTTGATTAAATACGATCTAAAGGAGTTATTTTATGCAATATGATTGTATCATTATAGGTGGAGGGATAGCTGGGTTACAAGCATCTATCCAACTAGGGCGCTATGCACATCGTGTTCTCATTTTGGATGCGGGTTCGGGTCGTTCTTCACTCTGTAGACGCTATCAAAATATACTTGGTTATGCAGATGGCGTGAGTGGAAGGGAATTACGTGAAAAAGGAAGGGTGCAAGCTGAGCGTTTAGGTGTCGAGATGGTCTCAGCCACAGTTGCTGATGTTGAAAAGCAGGATTCCTCATTCATTGTGAAAGATGATAGAGAAAATGTTTACTCTGGTAAGCGACTTCTTTTCGCAACTGGTGTACAAGATAACCTGCCGTCATTCGAAAATCTTTATCCTTGTTTGGGAATGAGTCTTTACATTTGTCCTGATTGTGACGGGTATGAAGTAACGGATAAAAAAACGATTGTTATGGGTTCTGGGAATGTTGGAGCAAACATGGCGCTAACGCTCACATATTGGACAGATGAGTTAGTGTATATTAATGATGAAGGACAAGAAATAGATGAAGATATATATGAAAAGTTACAAAAACACCATATTCACATCATAGATGAGCCGATTGCCGAGCTTCTGATAGAGGGGGCGCAATTTAAAGGTGTACAGCTTACAGGTGGCGGTCAGGTAACTGGTGAAAAAGGTTTTTTTGCTTATGGAGGAAATAAAGTAAAGGCTGACCTAGCTAAAACGGTTGGTGTCGAAACTCACCAAAACAATCATATCGTAACGGACCCTCGGACCAAAGAAACAAGTGAAAAGCATGTGTGGGCTGCTGGAGATGTAGCTGCTCATTCAGAGTTGGTCACCATAGCAATGGGGGAAGGATCTCAGGCAGCAATTTGGATCCATAAGAGTTTGTTGGGAGATCAATAACATGAAGTGAGATTTATAACTCGATCTATTACAAAAAGCCACCTTCTCTATATAAGATGGTGGCTTTCTGGTATCATTTAATTTAACTTTTTCAAAGGTTTATCGGCAGGTCCTTCATAAACCTCTCCGTCATAAGAAAAACGGGAACCGTGACATGGGCAGTCCCAAGTTTTTTCACCGTCATTCCATTCGACTTCACAACCGAGGTGAGTACATGTTCGATCTACAATGTGAAGTTGACCGTTTGTATCTCGATAACCACCTGCTTTTTTATTGTTTTGATAGGTGATCGTATCTCCTTCATCTTTTCGTAAATCCTCTGGACGTTTTGACCCTCCACTTAGTTTCCCTTTTACAAACTCAGCGGCTACATTGGCATTTTGAGATAGAAAGGTTTTGATACTAGGGTCTGCATAGAAACGGGTTGGACTAAAGAGGTCTTGGTATGGATTTTCCTTCTCTTGGATTAGATCACTAATTAAAAGCGCTGCTGTTGTACCGTTTGTCATCCCCCATTTTCTATAACCAGTAGCCACGAAAATATTGGAATGTCTAGACGTAAGTTGTCCAATATAAGGAACTTTATCTAATGTGATTAAATCTTGAGCACCCCAATTGTAGAGGTAAGAATCAATACCGAAGTTTTCTTTTCCGAAATCTTTTAAGTTCTGAAAATGTTGGAGGGAAGAACCTCCTTGTCCTGTTTTGTGACTTTCTCCTCCAATTAACAGTAACTCTTTCCCATTCATATTCGCAGTTCGAATAGAACGTTTAGGCTTATCTGCACTTAAATACATTCCGCCAGCAAATTTCCCTTTCAGTTCTCCACCTACAATATACGATCTTTCAGCATACATTCGACTAAAATAGAGTCCTTTTCCATCATAAAAAGGAAAATGCGAGCTCGATACGACGTGCTTGCACGTTACTTGGAAACCATATTTCGTTACAATCTTAGGTTCATTTCCTTCTATGACGTCCACTGCAGTGGTATTTTCAAAAATTTTTGCGCCCATATTCTGAAGTTCTTTCACAAGATGGGTCAGATATTTTATAGGATGGAATTGAGCTTGTTTTTTCATAACAATGCCAGCTTGTATTGAAAAATCTATTGGGAGTCTATCTACATACTGACCGTCGATTCCCAATGTGTTATAGGCTTGCGCTTCTTTTTCAATAGCTTGAGCTTTTTTGTTCGTTGTGGCATAGAGATACGCATCTTCTTCTTTAAATTCACATTCGATTTTACTTTGCTTTACTTTTTGTTTTATAAAGTCAAGAGCTTCTTGGTTAGCTTGATAGTACTGTTTAGCCTCTTCTTCTCCAAGGTGGTTGATAAACTCGTCGTAGATTAAATCATGTTGAGTAGTAATTTTAGCGGTTGTGTGACCAGTTGTCCCTGTAATTATCTGATCAGCTTCAATAATGGCAACTTTATAGCCTTTTTTAGCGAGTAAGTAAGCTGTGGTGATCCCGGTAATTCCTCCACCGACAATCCCTACATCCGTATCTACGTTCTCATTAAGCTCTGGAAAGGAAGGGGGCGTAGTATTCGCCATCCAATAGCTTTCGGAGATAGTGGGGTTGGTATTGTTTAAATTCGAATCCATGGTGAACCTCCTGTATTTGTCATTTCCATTCTTTACTATTCCAAATAAGGAGGGGACCTATACAAATAAAGAAAACTTAGTGATTGGCGTATGCTTCTTCCATTAAAGCCCCCTTATCTGGAAGACTTGGTTTCGAGATAAGGTGCGTATGGTTCCGTTGCTTTTGTGCAGATCGGCGGGCTGTGGAACGGGTTGCTTTCCTGCGGACGAAGCGCCGAGCCTCCTCGTTCGCAAGCTCTCTGCGGGGTCTCGTCACTCCGTTCTTCCGCTGGAGTCAACCCGTTCCACAGCCCACCTTTACCGAATGGTGACTAACGGAACCGCTCATGACAAGGGTCTGAACAACTTCGCTGAAAATGATTTACTTCAATATGAGAATGGAAAGTTCAAATAATGGTCCGTTAGTCTCCATAATCGCGTGAAGGGAAGGAAACGGCAAACTGTCGTGGTAGCAAAGGCAAGACGAGACCCCGCAGGAACGAGGAGGCTCGGCTTGTCTTCCACAACAGGCTTGCCGTTTCACTGACCGCAACAAATTACTCAATAGCAACGGACTCCTCTCAGTTTCAAGTCTTCAACAATCCTGCCATATAACTTAATAAATTGTTAGTTAAAAAAACCTGCATTCCCAAAAAAGGAATACAGACTTCATTAACTAACAATTTCAGCTGGTTTACCTAAATAATAACCTTGTGCAATGTCGATTCCGAGGTCTGAAGCGGTTTGTAAATCACTAGCGGTTTCAATACCCTCTAAGACAACAGTAGTGTCCTTATTAAAATACTCAGTAAATAAAGAGATAAGGCGTTGTTTTTTCTCGCTTGTACCTAAATTATGAGCAAAAAATCGATCAAGCTTTAAATATTCAGGCTCAATTTCTAATGTGTTACGTAAGGAAGCAGTTCCTTGTCCAAAATCATCAATAGCAAACTCAATGCCCATTGAACGGAAAATGGCTACACGTTCAAGCAGAATAGAAGAAGCCCACATCTCCTCTTCCTCAATGGCTTCATTCATTTCAAATACGATCTTCGGTGCATTTTGGGGAGCATGAAGAAGCAGCTTCTCCATAAACTCAACAAAATTAGGATTTAATAAAGTAGATATAAAAACATTTAAGAAGAGCTTTTCTTGTTGATGCTGTTTACGATAAATCGATAATGCTTTTTCTATAGATGTCGTATCTAAATGGTACAAAATGTTTGATTTCATCGCGACTTTAAACAAATGAGCTGGACTTTTTAAGTAGTCAGAGCGCAATAAAGCCTCGTAACCGAAGAGTTGATTATCTTCGAGATGATAGATCGGCTGGTAGAAATGAAATAGGTTGTTTTTCTTGAGAAGCTCAAATATATTCATAGCGATTCTTAATCCCCCTGTGAAAGGATGTGTCAAATTATGCTGCTTTTTCATTTTTAAAAGAGGTTCTGCCTCTTTTTGTAGATAAAAAAACCACATTGAATTGAATCAATGTGGTCGGTTGCGCTACTTGCTCCACCAATCATAAGCGCCCATCTACGTATTGGTTTCTCTGCATCCCTTATTATGTATAACATATGGTTTTAAATAACTAGTACTATAATCATAGCAATTTTCCTTCAAGAATAAAAGGAAGTATTAATAATTTTGCGAAAATTTGTAGATTCAAATAAAAGATTGTATTCTAAAGATAGCACATCAAAGAGGTTGAATCGATATACTTATACAATAGTACAATACATACATGGGTTTATCATAAAGGAGGATACATACATGAGTATGACCTTGCTTTTATCATTTTTGGGAGCTGCTATTCTATTAACTCTCATGCCAGGGCCGGATAATCTGTTTGTTTTGGCACAAAGCATTTCTCAGAATAAAAAGGCAGGTATTATGACCACATTGGGACTCTGTACTGGCATTCTTGTACATACAACAGCTGCAGCACTAGGAATTTCAGCAATTGTCTATCAATCTACTTTGGCATTTACAATTGTAAAGTATGCAGGAGCTGTGTACCTTTTGTATCTTGCATGGGGTGCATTTCGTGAAAAGGATGCTTCTTTCGATATTGAAGAACAGGCTCATATTGGGTATGGAAAGCTTTATCGCAGAGGGGTTTTAATGAACGTATTGAATCCAAAAGTATCCCTATTTTTCTTGGCATTATTTCCACAGTTCCTTGATACTACACCAGATGCATGGAGCATTCCATTTCAAATGGTAGTGCTAGGGTTAGTCTTTATGGTTCAAGCTTTTTTGATTTTTTCAGTTGTCAGTATGTTTGCAGAGATTGTTAGAGGTTGGTTAATGCGCTTTCCTTCTTTAGGAAAAAGAATCAATGTAATAAAAGGCGTCTTGCTAGGGTTGATCGGATTAAAACTGGCCCTTGGAGGAGAAGGAAAATAGGTGCTCAAAACAATGAGCACTTTTTTTATTTCATTAAAAGAAAACGCTTACATTTTTAGGGTCCCTCTAATAAAATGATTCGTATAAGGACCATTTTTAAAATTTGAGGGGGGAACGATCATGAAAAAGGGTCAGCATGGATTCGAAACAAATGTTATTCATGGTGGTTATGATTCTAAAGAATTTTTGGGTAGTTTGAGTACTCCAATTTTCCAAACGTCAACGTTTACGTTTGATAGTGCTGAACAAGGTGAAAAGCGATTTGCTGGTGAAGAAGAAGGTTATATATATTCGCGTTTAGGAAACCCTACGGTTCGGGCGTTAGAAGAGAGGGTTGCATTACTTGAAGGAGGAGAAGCAGGTTTAGCTTTTGGATCAGGCATGGCTGCTGTATCAGCTGTCCTTATTGAACTTACGAAAGCTAATGACCATATCTTATGTTCTCGAGGTATTTATGGGTGTACGTTTGGATTACTATCCATGTTAGAAGAGAAGTACAACATAACCACGGATTACTCTGAAATGAAAACAGAGGATCAATTAAGGTCTTTGCTGAAACCCGAAACCTCTTGTATTTATGTAGAGACACCGATAAATCCAACGATGGAACTAATTGATTTGGAGCTAGTCACTCGTGTTGCAAAAGAGTTTGATATTCCGGTTGTCGTTGATAATACGTTCTGTTCCCCTTATATTCAAAAGCCACTTGAAATTGGTTGTGACTTTGTTGTGCATAGCGCTACAAAATATATTGGAGGACATGGAGACGTCGTAGCAGGGTTGGTTGTAGGGAAAGCTGATTTTATGCAAAAAATGGCGATGAGTACACAAAAAGATATTGGAGGTATTATCTCTCCTTTTGATGCGTGGCTACTATTAAGAGGTCTCAAAACATTGCCAGTCCGAATGGATCGCCACACAGAAAATGCAGAAAAGATTATGAACAAGTTGAAGCACCATCCTAATATAGCAAAAGTGTTTTATCCAGGAGACCCTGATAACCCAGATTATCCAATAATGAAAAAGCAAATGAGTCAAGGTGGAGGCCTTATCTCTTTTGAGATAAAAGGTACAAAAAAGGACGCTCAAGCAATGCTGAACAAACTGTCCTTTATCAAAACAGCAGTAAGCCTAGGGGATACTGAGACTTTAATCCAGCACCCTGCTACGATGACCCATTCTGTTGTACCATTAGAAACGAGAGAAAATATGGGCATCACAGATCAACTGATTCGGTTATCTGTAGGTCTTGAAAACTGGCAGGATATATGGAATGACCTACACCACGCTTTAGGGTAGATACAATAGGAGGACTTAATATGACTGAAAAAGAAAAAATGATTGTAGGCGAATTATACAACCCACAAGACCAAGAACTTTTTCAGGATCGCCTCCGTGCTAAGTCCTTATGTAAAAAAATAAATGATCTTGATCCAACGAAACTTGATGAACGAGTTGATCTATTAAAAGAGTTATTCCAAATCGATCATAATGTAATTGTAGAACCAGGCTTTTATTGTGATTACGGGTATAATATTCATCCAGGAAAGAACTTTTACGCCAATCACCAATGCGTTATATTAGATTGTTGCCCAGTGAATATGGGGGATAATGTTATGTTTGGCCCTGGGGTGCAGGTGCTAACAGCCGACCACCCCATTAACGCTCAAGCACGAATATCCGGTACAGAGATGGCCTCTCCTATAACGGTAGGGGATAATGTGTGGATTGGTGGAGGAGCTATTTTGTTACCTGGTGTTACGATCGGCTCTAATACAGTCATAGGAGCAGGGAGTGTCGTGAATAAGGATATTCCTGATAATGTTGTAGCTGTAGGTAATCCGTGTAAGGTGAAGAAACAGATTGAAGATTAAGAGATAAAGAATCACATACTAACGAGGTTAATTCATCGTACAAATAAAATAGATTACTAAAAACATGTGACTTCTCAGTAGAAGTCACATGTTTTTTTATATTAAAAAGTTTTGTTTAAGCCATACTGGAGGCATCTCTTATTCCAATAATGACATAGGATTACCTAACACATTACAAAATGTAAATTATATTCAACATTTTGTAATGTTCTTCATAATATGGATGTATAAGGAGATGGGTTTTTTGAAAAACAAGCAAATGAAGATCGCCCGAGTGGAGGCCGATGTATCTCAAAAACAATTAGCAGAGATGGTCGGAGTCACAAGACAAACCATTAATTTAATTGAAGCAGGAAACTATAATCCGAGTCTCAAATTGTGTACTTCAATATGTAAAGCATTAAATAAGACTTTAAATGATCTATTCTGGGAGGATGTTGAATGAGTACTGAAAAGTTCGTGAAGGAAACAAAATGGACGATTTTTGTATATTTATTTGTGAGCATTGCTTTTTTTGTCACCTGGGTCATTTTCCTAACCATTGATATCTCCCTTACCAATAACAAGGCCTTTCTAGCCTTGTCGCTTATTCCTTTTAGTGCAGCACTCGCTTCTTTTCTTAAACTACTGAAAATAAAAAATGATCCAAAAGTGGTTGTATCCGAAACGGATGAGAGACTTGTCGCCCAAAGGAATGAAGCAGATGCGAAAACATTGAAGGTGCTTCAAGGGATATTGTTCTTAACCTATTTGGGATACACATTTATAGTTCCCGAGGACGTTTTCAAGTCATTCGGGTGGTGGGTAGCGTTATTTGTTTTTTTGTTCTCTCTATTCGCTCCACCCATGTTTCGTCATATCATAAAAGAGACATAATAAAGATTAGCCGGCTGAGAAAGCTTCGAACCCCCCTTTTTCTCCAAACATTCAATTCCTTGGCAAGTAATTAGAATAAGAAACGCCAAAGGTCAGCAATCTAATGCTGGCTTTTTGGCGTAAGTGGGTGATTATCCAATAAGGGATAGTTTCCTTTTCCGCACTAGAATTGGGCAGGATTGTCTAGACTTATCTTATAATACTAGGGGTTTCTATTGTTCTAATCGAATTCAAATCCGAATATATGTAAAATATCTGCTCACTACCTTGCAATGTTCAATAGTATTTGCTACCCTATCTACAAGAAAATTATTTCCAATTATTTTCAACCTGGTACTGAACATTAATCAGTACTGGTGATCTCTTTCAGAAACAGGTGATGCGTGTGAATCCGCAATTTAAGAAAGGTGTGCTTGAATTATGTGTCCTAGTATTGGTGAAGCAAAAAGATCAATATGGCTATGAACTTGCACAAAACTTAACGAACCAAATAGCTATTGCTGAAGGAAGCTTGTACCCTCTCTTACGCCGAATGACCAAAGATCAATATCTACGTACATACACAGCTAAGTCTTCAGAAGGGCCACCACGAAAATACTATCAGCTCAGTGATCTTGGTGAGAAATACATGGAAGAACTCATAAGTGAATGGAACGTATTCCAGGGTAGTGTGAACAATTTAATAAAGGAGGCAACTGCAGGGTGAATCAGAAATCTTTTTTATCGAACATGAAGCATGAGCTAAAAGGGATGTCCCAAAAAGAACAACAGGAAATCTTATCAGACTATACAGAGCATTTTGAGGCAGGGAAATTGGAAGGGAGAACGGAAGACGAAATTGCTCAAGAACTTGGAGATCCAAAAGGAATAGCGAAAGATCTCATGATGAATAGTCGATTGGAAAAAGCTGAACAACAGCATTCCTTTACCAACATTATGCGAGCCGTGCTCGCAACAGTGAGCCTTAGCTTTTTTAACTTAGTTATTGTGTTAGGCCCCGCCATTGCATTGTTTGCGATCTACATTACGCTGTGGTGCTTAAGCTTTTCTCTTGTTCTTGGGGGAGTAGCTCTTCTTTTCAATGTTCTTTTAGGTAATAGCATATCTACTTTAACCAATTTGTTTACCTTTTCAGCTTTAAGTGGTCTCGGTTTGATTGTAGGAGTAGTCATGACTTATATATCGAAACCACTATATAAAGCAGCACTCAGTTATATGAAATGGAATGTCAAAATTGCGAAGGGGGAACAAGTTGCATGAAGAATTTCTTTCTGATCGGGATGACTTTATTGATTAGTGGTGTCGCAGGCTTGGTGTTTATGGGATTTCAAGGAAAGGCGTTTTCATTGAAATCCCTTTGGGGAAATGTTGAATCTTTTGAAAAGACAGCTTCTTTTGATAGCTCAGATATAGAGGAAATCTTTTTGGATGTATCATCAGAGGATGTACAAATTTATCGTTCTACATCAAATGACATAAAAGTGCGATACTACGGTGAGAGTAATCACCATGAAAAAGTTAAAGATGCTTTCTTTGCTAAACAGGATGGGGATAAACTGCAAATTGAAACAAAATCTACAGTGGTTTTTGGGGTCATCTACCATGATGTGAATATCGATATCGCGATACCGGAAAAACAATGGGGAAAAGTAAGCCTGAATAGTTCAAGTGGTGATATTAAAGCAGTAAACCTAGGAGCTGAAAGTCTTTTTATTAACCTTTCTTCCGGTGACGTTCGGTTAGATCAAGTTCAAGCAAATGAAATCAATATTAAAACGAGTTCAGGTTCTTTTGAAGGAGATCGTGTAAAAGGTCATTTAACCGTTCATACGAGTTCAGGAGATGTGGAACTATTTAAACACCCTTTAAACCATAATATGAACATTCAAAGCTCAAGTGGTGATGTAAGTATTCAAGCTTCTGAGAAGCCATCTAATTTGTATTTGCAGTTTGATAGCAGTTCTGGTGAAGCTGACATTACTTTCCCCATGAAATTCTTATCAATGGATGAATCTCATATTAAAGGAAGCGTCGGGGAAGGAGAGTATAAGATTCAAGTCAAAACAAGCTCAGGAGATTTTGACTTTACTCAATGATCCGCATAGTCTAGAAGACCCCACCCCATACACCTATTGCTGAAAACCAATTTATTCCGTACCATGAAAGTTCACCGACATCACAGACATATCCAACTAGAGGAGGAACCATTGTGGTTGCTAGTAGTCATCAAGTTATGGGGTTTACATGGGGAATTGTAGCCATAACGATTTCTCATTCATTAGGCGTTGTACCTGATCTTTTATTTGCAAATATTCTTTTCTTTGTATCGGTCATGTTAGGTTCATTACTACCGGATATCGATACACCAAAATCAAAACTTGGTGGACCTTTTGATCAATGGGGATTTATTGTTATTCTGACATTGATAGCAGTAGAAGCTGTAACACCAGGGATTAATCGTGCGATACAATTTTCATTAATGATTTTATCACCAATGTTATTTGTGTTTTCAGGACATAGAAAATTTACGCATTCCTTATCTTTTTTGTTGTTAATGGGAGCATACAGCATGATGCTTTATACATACATTCATATCCCTATTTTTTATCTTATTGGTTTTTTGGCTGGTATTGCATCCCATTTGTTTGGCGATTACTTAACAAAACGGGGCATTCCACTTCTTTATCCTTTCAGCAGAAAATACTTTCGATTTTTCGTTACGTTCCGTACAGGGTCAACTGCTGAGCAAACCATTACTGCGGTTTTAATTGTCCTGAACATTATTCTTTTGGCAAAAAACACGTTAAGTTAGTAAGCGTATTATTTTGTCTTTTGAAGAATGATATAAGAGGATAGAAATAAGACAAAGTAAGCAAAGGAGATATAATGACACAGAAGCAAGAGATAGGTTGGAACTTTGATAACAGTTATACGCGACTTCCGGAAATATTTTTTAAAGAAGCAGATCCAACCCCTGTAAAGTCGCCTGAGTTAGTCATTTTGAATCAATCGTTAGCGACATCAATGGGGTTAGATGTAGAGAAGCTTCAAAGTGAAAAAGGTATAAAAATGTTTAGTGGGAATGAAGTTCCAGAAGGAGCTCTACCAATTGCTCAAGCTTATGCAGGGCACCAGTTCGGAAACTTCACTATGCTTGGAGATGGTCGAGCTGTGTTACTGGGCGAGCATATCAATCCATCAGGTGAAAGATTAGATATTCAGCTCAAAGGTTCAGGTCGAACACCATTCTCTAGACGAGGGGATGGTCGAGCAACACTTGGGCCTATGCTCCGCGAATATATTATTAGTGAATCCATGCATGCATTAGGAGTTCCGAGTAATCGTAGTTTAGCTGTTGTTACAACAGGAGAGTCAGTCTTACGAGAAAGAGAGTTGCCTGGGGCTGTTTTAACTCGCGTTTCAGATAGTCATTTACGAATTGGTACTTTTGAATACGCAGCTAAAGGAGGCACTTTGGAGGATCTCAGAACGCTTGCAGATTACGCCATAAACCGTCATTATCCAGACATTGAAGATGATGATGATAAATATCTCATGTTTTTTAAAAAGGTCATCCAACAGCAGGCTGAGCTCATTGCAAAGTGGCAGTTAGTCGGATTTATCCATGGGGTTATGAATACGGATAATATGACGATTAGCGGAGAGACCATCGACTATGGTCCATGCGCCTTTATGGATGTGTACGATCCTGCGACCGTATTTAGTTCTATTGATGTTCAAGGACGCTATGCCTATCAGAATCAGCCAGGGATTGGTCAATGGAATCTTGCGCGTTTCGCGGAAGCGCTTTTACCTTTGCTTCATGACGATGAGGAACACGCGGTTGAAATAGCTAAGAAAGAACTCCATAAGTTTGAAGAGCTATACTACAGTCATTGGATGGCTGGTATGAGAAGGAAGCTGGGACTCCTAAATGAAGAGGTGGAGGACAGAGCGCTGGTAGAAGAACTTCTTCGTATAATGAAAGAACATGAAGCTGACTTTACCAATACATTCCGCGCTTTAACATTAGGGAATACGTCAGATACAGAGATGTATGGAAAGGCAGAGTTTACGCAGTGGTATAAGAAGTGGCAGGAGAGACTTGAAAGGCAGGATGAACCGAAATCTTCCGTTCAACAATTAATGAAGAGCGCCAATCCATCTGTCATACCTCGAAATCATCGTGTAGAAGAGGCACTTGAAGCTGCAGTCGATAAAGGAGACTACAGTGTATTGGAGAGCCTTATGGATGTTCTTTCAGATCCTTATGCGTATTCTCCTGAACAAGAAGAGTATGCAAAATCACCTGACCCATCAGACCGTCCTTACACAACCTATTGTGGAACATGATGAGAACAAAAAAGAGCAAATTCCGTTATGGAATTTGCTCTTTTTTTTAAGGATTAAGCTCTCTCTAACATGCGATCTAAAGCTTTTTTCGCATTCACAGCTACACCTTTCTCTACCTCAATTACATTGTGTGGTTCCCCTTTTTCAATCGACTCGAGACACCATGCAAGATGTGGAAGGTCTATACGGTTCATGGTTAAACAAGGGCACATGCTCGGGTTCAGTGAGATAATGTGCTTATCAGGATGTTCCTGAATAATACGGTTAACGAGATTCATTTCCGTTCCGATAGCCCATTCACTACCACTAGGTGCTGCCTCAATTGTCTTGATAATATGATTCGTCGATCCAGCATCATCCGATAACGCTACAACCTCACGGCGGCATTCAGGGTGAACAATGATGTTCATGTCAGGATGATCCTCTCGAACTTGATGGATATTGTAAACAGTGAAATTCTCATGAACGGAACAGTGACCTTTCCACAGAATCACTTTCACATCGTCAAGATCCCCTTCATAATTTAGCTTTTCTAAGATTGGATCCCATACTGCCATATGTTCCAATGGAATTCCTAAATTATAAGCTGTATTTCGACCAAGATGCTGATCGGGTAAAAATAGGATACGTTCTTTTTGTGAAAAAGCCCAGCTAACCATCTTCTCAGCATTTGAGGAGGTAACGGTGGCACCTTCGTTTTTACCTACAAACGACTTAATAGCAGCAGTCGAGTTTACATAGGTCAGTGGCATGATCGTATCTCCGAAAAGGGACATGAGTTCATCCCAAGCCTTTTCTGTTTGATCGATATCAGCCATATCAGCCATTGAACAACCAGCTCGCATATCTGGTAAATACACTTTTTGATCGCTCGTGGTTAAGATATCTGCTGTCTCTGCCATAAAGTGAACACCACAAAATACGATAGATTCCGCATCACGATTTTCTGCTGACAGTTGAGCCAATTTTAATGAATCCCCGCGTACATCAGCGAATTGAATCACTTCGTCCTTTTGGTAGTGATGGCCAGGCAAAAATAAACGGCTTCCCATACGTTCTTTTACCCCTCGAACGCGTTCTTCTAATTCCATCACGGACATTTCTTTATAGGCATCAGGAAGCATAGGTGTTTTCATTTCCAAAGTATCAAAAAGGTTCATCATAACTCCTCCTTATGAGTATGAACTCTCACACTAATATCCAGTGATGGAGCTGAGTGTGTTAAAGAGCCCAAGGATATGTAGTCCACTCCTGTTTTTCCATAGTCACTTAAGTGTTCGATCTGGATTCCTCCAGAAGCCTCCGTTACAATGCTGTTTGGCACTAGTGTAACAAGCTCTGAAATAGATTCAGGTGTCTGATTATCAAACATAATGCAGTCAGCCTTGGCTTCTACTGCTTCTAATACTTGTTCTTTAGACTCCGTTTCCACCTCAACCTTGACCATGTGACCAAGTTGTCCTCGAACTATTTGAACAGCTTTTGTAATGGAACCGGCAAATGCAATATGGTTATCTTTGATCATGACAGCATCGTATAGACCGTTTCGGTGATTAAATCCGCCTCCTGATCGTACAGCGTATTTTTCAAACATGCGTAAACCAGGGGTTGTTTTTCTTGTGTCGCAAATCCTTGTGTGATCACTACTCAGAGACCTTACTGCTTCGTTGGTTTTTGTTGCAATCCCGCTCATACGTTGAATCAAATTTAGAATGACACGTTCACCTTTTAAAAGGATAGCCATATTACCGATTACTGTAGCCAATGTTTGACCAGCATGAATGGATTCTCCATCTTGAACCTTAATGTTAACAATCGTAAATTCGTCTAATAATCGAAATCCTCTACGTATAACCTCCGATCCGCAAAAGATGCCATCCTGCTTCGAAATAAAAACAATTTCTCCTTCTGTCCCTTCTTGAAACAAAACATCACTAGTCACGTCGTGATCACCAATATCTTCTATGAAAAATGCTTCAAGTTGTTGCTGCATCTTTAATAAGTTCATACACTTCACCTTTCTCCCATTGCCGTTGAAGGGTTATATGATTTGAAATCCATTCATCTCGTTCAATGGGGATGTCACTTCTGAAATGACCTCCACGGCTTTCTGTTCTTTCTAATGCGGATGACGTAATCATCCAAGATGTTATAAGCATAAAGACTGTCGTTATATCATTAATCGAGAGACGATCATAGTCCATTTCCAAAAGCTCTTTAATCTTGTAGGATTCCAACATTTCTCTTTGCTGTATTAAGCCTTCTTTCGTTCTTACAATGCCAGTATGTTTCATCATGGACGATTGGATGTCATCCATAGTTGGCAGGTGGGGTAGAGTTGAAGACTTTCTTTTATATAAGAAAGGAGCTGTATATCTTTTCTCCTGTTTTGCGTGATTAATAGATTGTGCCAGTCTTTTTCCATAAACGAGCCCTTCTAATAGTGAGTTACTAGCGAGACGGTTTGCTCCATGAACTCCTGTACATGCGACTTCACCAATGGCATAAAGTCCTTTTATATTCGTCCGCCCAACCTGATCTGTTTTGATTCCTCCCATTAAAAAGTGACATCCGGGGGCGACTGGGATTTTCCTTTCTGAAATAGGGACACCATTTTGTTCACAAAGTTTTGTAATAGTAGGGAATCGTTTGTGAAAATTTGAGATTGAATGAATATCTAAAAATATATCGATACCTTGTTGGATGTAATCGAATATGGTTTGGGATACGACATGACGTGGTGCAAGGTCCTCAAGTGGGTGAACCCCTTCCATGATCCGTTTTCCATTCGATGTGACAAGTTGAGCCCCTTCCCCTCTAACGGCTTCTGATACAAGACCTTTTGCTTCACCATTTACATAAAGGAGTGTCGGATGAAACTGAACAAATTCCATATCAATCATTTCTGCTCCAGCTCGATAAGCCAAGGCAAGGCCATCTCCAGTTACTGTTGATGCATTTGAAGTGATCTCATAAACTTGACCGCATCCTCCTGTTGAAAGAACCACATGGTCAGCGAAGAAAGTGTGGATGTCTCCATTGGCATCTTTACCTTTTGCTCCGTAACACGCTTCATGATTATGTGTTAGTAATTCGTAGACAAATAGATTTTCAATAACTTCAACATTTGATCCGACATTCTTAATTAATCCGTCTACAAGTCTTTTCCCGGTTTGGTCGCCACCTCCATGGATGATTCGGTGTTGTTGATGGGAACCTTCCATACCCAGTAAGGGGCTTCCATCTTCTCCAAAATCAAATTCACATCCCGTTTCGATTAACTCCCTCATCACCGAAGGGGCTGCTTCTGTTAAGTCTTGGACTGCTAATGAGTTATTTATATGTCGTCCGGCTTCTAAGGTATCCGTGTAATGTAAATGTGGATGGTCATGTGCTCCAAGGGCAGCCGCTACGCCTCCTTGGGCAATAGAAGAATTTCCGTGCTTGAGATGCGACTTTGTGAGAACAATCACATTCAAGTCCTTAGAAAGATGACCGGCCAACTGTAATGCAGCGACTCCGCTGCCTATAATTAATACGTCACATTTTTGCATAGGGCATCCTCCTGAGTTAACAGGTGTCTTGACACTTATATTTACATAGAATTAAACTAATGACAAGTGATTTGTGAAAAATTTACGGGGGAGAGGCACATTCATGAAATATTTCGATTACGCTGCTACGTGTCCCATTGATGAGGAAGCATTAGATGCGTACGTAAAAGCTTCAAAAGAATATTTTGGAAATACAAGTAGTTTGCATGATGTTGGGGGGAAAGCTTTAACATTATTAGAACAGTGTAGAGAAACGATAGCTAATTTAACAGGTGTAAACTCAAAAGACATATCTTTTACTAGTGGTGGTACAGAAAGTAATTTTTTAGCGATTCATGCATTGTTGGATGCCAATCAAGAGAAAGGAAACCATATCATCCTATCTCAGTCTGAGCATTCATCCGTTCAAAATGCAGTGAAGAAGCTAGAACAACAAGGGTATCGTGTGTCTAGAATACCGTTAACTCCAGAAGGAATCATTGATTTAGATATACTTCGGGAGGAGATAACACAGGAAACAGCACTTATTTCGATTCACCATGTGAATCCTGAAATCGGAACTATTCAACCTATAGAGGAAATAAGTGTGCTATGCAAAAAGTATGGGATTTTGTTACACAGTGATTGTGTCCAATCATTTGGGAAAATGGATCTTAAGCAGGTGACACCTCTCTTAGATAGTTTTTGTTTATCTAGTCATAAAGTGTATGGTCCTAAAGGGATCGGAGCGTTATATATAAATCCATCTTTAACGTATCAACCTTATTTACCTGACGTTGCACACGAAAAAGGGGTTCGTGCAGGAACCGTTAACGTCCCAGCAATTGCAGGATTTACGGTTGCTGCTCAAAAAATGCATCAAGATTTAGGAAAACAACAAAATCACCAGCATACATTGGTGGAAGCTTTTAGTGCTGCTTTAGACCCTGTGAAAGAATATGTAGAAATTTTTCACCCGTCTTCTGATCAAGGTTTCTCTTCCATTGTCGGCTTGTGTGTAAAAGAGGTTGAAGGACAGTGGCTAATGCTAGAAGGAAATCGGAATGGTTATGCTTTCTCAACAGGAAGTGCTTGTGCTAGTGGACAACAAGAACCTTCCAAAACCTTAATGGCAATGGGATATTCAAAGGACAAGGCCAAAACATTTATCCGAATCTCTTTTGGAAACGATCATACGATCCAGGATGTAAAAGATCTTGCACAGTACCTTGTTCAAACCATCGAAGGACGTCATCAGGTTGTGCTACAATAATTTCATATCATGTATGGTTGAGGGAGCGTAAGAGATGAGTGATAAAAAATTACTAGGGGAAGAGCGACGCGAACGGTTACTGGATCTTCTCAAAACAAGTGGGGAGCCGATTAAAGGTGGCGATTTAGCTAAACAAGCTAATGTCAGCCGTCAGGTTATCGTCGGTGATATCTCATTATTAAAGGCAAAAAATGAACCCATTATTGCCACAAGCCAAGGGTATTTGTACTTTACAGATCCAACGAAGGACCATAAATACATGCGTACGATTGCATCTACTCATACCCCGGAAGAGACGGAGGACGAGTTGAACTTACTTGTAGACCATGGTGTTGTGATTAAAGATGTATCTGTAGAGCATCCGGTTTACGGTGATATAACAGCTTCCCTTCACATATCAAATCGTAAAGAAGTAAAACAATTTATTGAAAAAGTTCGATCCAACAAAGCTTCCTATCTGCTCGAATTAACAGGAGGCATCCACATGCACACTATATCCGCCTCATCGGAAGAAACACTGGATGATGCAGTGGAAGCACTTGAGGGAGCTGGCTATCTCGTAAGGACGTAAATATAAATCATCAGGTTTTAGGGCCTGGTGATTTTTTTTATTCATGATAAACCTCTTATTTAGAGATAAAATGGACATTCATTTATAATAATAAGGGAAGTATGATAAGAGAGGATGAGCATTCATGTATGCTATCTACATCGCGCTTGTCATCATAATTAGTATCGTTGCATTAGTTGGTACCATTTATGCTGGTAAACAAACGAACCATAGTGAGGGAGTGCCAGTTGATTCAGAACATATCCCTTCTTCATCAAAAGGTAAGAAGGGGGTTTCAAGTATTAAAGTGCTGTCCTATATATATGGGATAACTTTCTTAATAACAGCTGTAATCATTGCCATTTTTATTTTTTAACAAACGAAGACAATATGCTAGCAAAGGACGTGAACATCAATGGAACAAAACATCGGGTTTATCGGTTGTGGGAGCATGGCTCAGGCAATGATTGGAGGTATGCTTTCCTCTGAACTTGTCGGTCCACATCAGGTAATGGCAAGTGCAAATTCTGAAAAAACCTTACAAGAGGTACAATCAAAATTTGAAATTGAAACAAATGTAGATAATCGGGTTGTGGCATCAGACTCAGACATTTTGTTTATCGCAGTGAAGCCATATAAATATGAAGCAGTTATTCATGAAGTACGCCAATCTGTTAGAGATCACACAATTGTAGTAACGATTGCACCAGGCGTTTCGTTTGAAGATATGGAGAAGGCTTTTGAGCGAGAAGTAAAAGTAGTACAAGCTATGCCTAATACACCTTCCTTAGTTGGTGCTGGGATGTCTGCTATTTGCCCAAATACTAAAGTGGAAGATGAAGAGTTGGAATCCGTTGTTCATCTTTTTAAAAGTTTTGGAGAAGTGGAAGTGATTACGGAATCTCAAATGGATGCTATCCCATCGATTAGTGGGTCATCACCTGCTTATGTGTATATGATGATTGAAGCTATGGCTGATGGAGGCGTGCGTCAGGGACTGTCTCGTGAACAATCATACCGACTAGCTTCTCAAGCTGTACTAGGTGCAGCCAAAATGGTTTTAGAATCAGGTTTACATCCAGGAGAGTTAAAGGATCAAGTTTGTTCACCAGGTGGCGCTACAATAGCAGCTGTCTCCCAACTTGAGAAAGAAGGATTCCGTGGAACCGTTATGTCTGGAATGGAAAGTTGTTCAGAGAAAGTGAAAGGTATGGGGGAGTAATAAACAGAATGGGTAATCCTTAAACAAGGTTACCCATTTTTATTTTCTAATAAGGATTACTTTCCGTGTGTTTTGGCGCAATTTCAGCCTTTACTTCATTTACATCTGTATTGCTATATTTTTTCGTATCATGCCCGCCAGTTGTTCTGGCAATATACTCTTTCACTTCATTGTACGTCATGCCGGAGTGTGCGTTTTTATTTTTAATATGAAACACGTCTGTTTCGGTATTTTTCTTGTTCGTCATGTAAATCACCTCCTGTTCTTAAGGTGAACGAAAAAAGCATAAACTATCCAATGTGTTCGTGCGTAGATGTTTCTACCTTATAGTGGGTATAAATAAGTGAGGTGATAGGTATGCAAGATCGTGATGTAACGATTATAGGTGCAGGAATTACAGGAATAATGGCAGCAAACACTCTGCGAAAAGAAGGAATTAAAGATATACATGTTATTGAGAAAAGTAAAAGTGTGGGTGGACGTTTGGCTACTCGTCGAATAGAGAACGGGAAAGCGGATCATGGCGCTCAATTTTTCACCGTACGAACAAGTACACTTCAAGAGTATGCTGATGCTTGGGTTGAGAAAGGATGGGTTAAGCACTGGTTTGGTGATCCTTACCCAAGGTACACAAGTGTAGACGGCATGAATCATTTGGTGAAAAGGTTATCTGAAAATATACAGGTTACACTGCAAGCAAAAGTCATGGATATCAAAGAAGTGCCTGGTGGTTTTCAGGTCACATTGGATAATGAGGAGTCCTTTAAAACAGGAGCGATTTTAATTACGGCTCCAGTTCCTCAGGCAGTAGAACTATTACAAAATCAAACATTAACGTTGAATGTGGAACGAATTAAAGAACTATCAAACATCCAGTTTCAGAGGGCTTTAGTAGGTATGTTTACAATGAGCAAAAGTACATCACTTCCTTCAAATGGTCATGTTGATAAAGGGTTACCTGAAGGCGTTGAACGGATTGTTGACCACCATAAAAAAGGGATTTCAAGTATTCCTGTTGTCAGTGTTTATATGAGAGGGGAATGGAGTGACCATAATTTCCTTCATCAAGATGAGTTGACACTTAGAGCTATAAAGGAGTCTGTAATGGATTATATAGAACCTCTCCATGTGAAAGATGAGCAGTTAAAAAAATGGCGTTATGCTCAGGCTAGCTCGATGATCAATCAATCTTATGTAAATGTGCATCAAGTTCTTCCTTTATATGTAGCAGGGGATGCCTTTCTTAGGCCAACTGATCAAGCAGGGCGTACACGATTTGAGAGTGCATTTTTATCAGGGATAGATGTGGGAAACCAACTCGCCACAATGATGAAAGGGATATAGTAGAAAAGCAGCGGTCAATTGA
The DNA here is from genome assembly GCF_009858175.1 of Pontibacillus sp. HMF3514. Taxonomy (GTDB): domain Bacteria; phylum Bacillota; class Bacilli; order Bacillales; family BH030062; genus Pontibacillus. Next base: position 3,767,895 of record NZ_CP047393.1, on the reverse strand, counting down.
CACGCTGCTTTTCTTATTGCTACTTCTTGTTCTTTTCAGGGGATATTTCCTCTGAAAAAGCTACGTTTGCTGACTGCATTGAAGACGGATTGAAGTCATTTGTCCCGTTAGGATTCGTATCAAACATACGACGAATCGGTTGGAACATATTTTGATCTTGCATATTTTGACGAACTAATCCATAAATAAGCCCGCTAACAGCAAGACCTAAAATGGATAACCACATACTCGTTCCCATTCCGTTACGTCTTCTCATCCCAAAAAGGTTTCGGTTACGTCCGAACATAGCTGATCTACGTCCAATATTAAAAAATGTTGTTAACCAATTTAAATTTCTCACAAATTCATCCTCCTTAACAAACGTGGAGACTTTATATCTCCATTTCTTAATATCATCCGAAACGGAAGAATTATGATGACAATGATTTCCACAACCTCAATAAAATCGTAACAAAACTTTACGTATATGATGGATGAACGCCCAATATGTTTTAAGTAAATTACTGTTTTATTCAGGAGGCGTTCCGTACATGATAAATCGGGCTCTTTTTTCCAGAAAACCAAAGATACCCATTGTATTTGTACCAGGACTATTTGGATCGATGAGTGATGTCATTCTTCCTGGGACAGGAAATTGGCACTTTGGACTAGCGGGGATTGTTTACCAACCTTTTATCAAAATGCTTGAACGAATGGGGTACAAAGAGGGAGAAGATTTATTTATTGCTTACTATGATTGGAGAAAGCCGATTGAATCTAATGCTAAACATTACTTGTTGCCTGTTATTGAGGAAGCCAAAGGAAAAACAGCTTCGAAAAAAGTAAACATTATTTCTCATTCAATGGGAGGGTTAGTTTCACGAGCTTATGTACAAAGTAAACTGTACCATAATGATGTTGACCAACTCATAATGATTGCAACTCCAAATGCCGGATCAGCTCCTAATTTCAGCTTTTGGACAGGTGGGGAAATGCCTGATACAGATGATACGTCAGTGAATTTGGTTCATATATACATGAAAGTGTATCTGTGGTTATTATCTCAACTTCATCCCCAAAACCCCATTGAAGCTATTCATTCACATTTTCCAAGCTTAGGTGATATCGTTCCAAGTCGATTGTATGAGAATTACATCATCGAGCACTCTTATTCCAATATCATGCAATGGAAACCGTATAGTAAGTTGAAAACAAAAAACCCATTTTTGGACCACTTGAATGAAAAGCAATACACTCTTTCCGAGCGAGGCATAAGATTGTGTATTATAGCTGGGATTGGTATATCTACGGTTCAACGGTTGGAAGTTACAAAGGATAAGAAACACGACAAGCAATGGGTAGATGGAAGAGTGGTACGTACGATAAAGACTGAATCGGGCGATGGAAATGCAACCGCGTCTAGTGTATGCATCTTAAAAGGAGATCAGTATATCCTTCCAGGAACTCATAATGAAATCTTATTGAAAAGTGAAAGCATCCTAAGAAAAAAACTTTGGACAGATCGAAATGAAGGAGAAGATTATTCCTCATTAACATGGAATGAGTACATTGTTTTATGTTGGAGTGGTGAAGGAGAACTTCTTATACAAAAAGACGATTCTTGTGAAGTGACAGTTTATCAAGACAACATTGTTTATGGATTTGGTTATGCTTTCATATTAGGTAAGAGTATGAGTGGAATAAAAGTGTATTATCATGCAAACCAGGATAGTGAATTAAAATGTCGTGTTTCTCGTTTCAAAGTAGAGGATTTTATGATTCATAGGCGCTTGAATAAAAAAGAACAGATTCAAATTATATAGGCACTTTAATAGGAATGGAATAAATATGTATGAAAAAATATAAAATTTAGTATTTTTCACCTCGTTAAATCCGTGTATAATAAAGTTTAAATTCGACATCATTCGACAATTTATATCAATATAACGAGGTGAATAAAATGTTTTTAGATTTCCTAAATAACGTAAATGGTTTTATTTGGACATACATTATCATTTCCGTATTACTGGGCTTAGGTTTGTATTTCTCTATTCAAACCAAGTTTGTACAATTTCGTCTCTTTGGAGATATGTTCCGAACACTTTTTGAAAAAGAATCCTTTTCAAAGCAACAGAAGGGTACATCTGCCTTCCAAGCCTTCACAATTAGTACAGCATCTAGGGTAGGTACAGGAAACCTTGGTGGTGTCGCAACAGCAATTGCTGCAGGTGGCCCAGGTGCTGTGTTTTGGATGTGGGTTATTGCGTTGCTTGGTTCAGCAACAAGTTTTATCGAAAGCACACTAGCTCAAGTGTATAAAATTCCTGATAAGCAGGATGGCTATCGTGGTGGACCAGCTTATTATATGGAAAAAGGTCTGAAAAATAGAAAACTTGGGGTTGCGTTTGCTGTCTCAATTATCTTTACGTATGGACTTGTATTTAGCTCCGTTCAATCCAATACAATTCGCTTAGCATTTGAAGACTCTTTTGATGTTCAAAAGGGCGTTATGGCTGTAGTACTAACTGCACTTTCAGCTCTTGTCATTTTTGGTGGTCTGAAACGTATCGCACGCGTTACACAAGTTGTGGTACCCATTATGGCAGTCATATATTTAATATTTGCATTTGGTATCTTATTATTTAACCTTACTGAAATTCCAAGTCTAATTAACCTAATTGTACAAAACGCATTTGGAATTCGTGAAATTGCCGGTGGTGGCTTTGGTGCTGCAATTATGATGGGGATTAAGCGTGGACTATTCTCCAACGAAGCGGGAATGGGTAGTGCTCCAAACGCAGCAGCAACAGCTGAAGTTTCTCACCCTGTAAAACAAGGTTTAATTCAGACGCTTGGTGTATTTACAGATACAATCATCATTTGTAGTGCGACAGCATTTATCATTCTTCTTTCAGGTGATCCGTCTGAGTATATGAATACAGACCTTGAAAGTATTCAGCTTACGCAAAATGCATTTGCTGGACACCTGGGTGATTGGGCTGGAATCTTTGTAGCGATTGCGATCTTCTTGTTTGCTTTCAGTTCCATTATCGGAAATTACTATTATGGCGAAACAAACATGCAGTTTATTAAGAATAGTCGCTTGAACTTAAATGTGTATCGTGTAGCGGTATTAGCAATGGTTGTGTTCGGTGCAATGGCTCAAATGAGTCTTGTATGGGCTCTAGCTGACCTTTCCATGGCCATTATGGCATTAATTAACCTATATGCGATCACACGTCTCTTGAAAGTACTCAAAGTTGTACTTGCGGATTATATGAAAAAACGTAAAACGAATGACAAGACGAAGTTCTCCAAAGAGGATATTGAGGATCAATCGGGAATTGAAATGTGGTAAAAAGATAAGCATGCAGCTCTTAATAAGAGCTACATGCTTTTTTATTAACATTCATGTCCATTCAAGCCCCCTTATCTGGAAGACTTGGAATCGAGATAATGTGTGTATGGTTCCGTTGCTTATATGGAGTGCGGCGGGCTGGGAAACGGGCTGCTTTCCCCGGACGAACGATCGAGCCTCCTCAGTCACTACGTTCCCTGCGGGGTCTCGCTCGCCCGTTTTTCCGGAGGAGTCAGCCCGTTTCCCAGCCCACCTTAGCCGTATGGAGATTAACGGAACCGCAGCGTAATAAGTGTTTCTGATTCCTGTGTAAAGCTTTACTATAATGACACAGAAAATGACTCAAACACCTGATATAAAGCTTGTTCGCGTTATCTATGAGATTCATCGAACACTTTTATGGCAATAAGGAAATTCAGCTAATCAGAACTGGGTCCGTTAACCTTCACTACAATAGGGGGAAGGAAACGGTGAGACTCCAGTGGTATTACGATCGGGCGAGACCCCGCAGAGAGTGGAACGAACGAGGAGGCTCGACCGTGAGTCCACAGGACGCGAACCGTTTCACTGACCCCTTCCTCTTTTTAACGCAACGGACCCACCCTCTCACTAAAACAGTTATTCCATATTACTGCCATTTAACTGAATAAAGTCGTGTTATGTTATCAATATCAATATTTATTAACAGATACATAATTACATTAAAAAAACCTGTCCACATGGGGACAGGTTTTTAATCATTACTTATAAGCCTCTACAATCATCCGAACCGTTTCGGGTGGCATGTTCAAGTGCTCAATATTTGTATCGCGTAACAAGGCTTGTGTGTTCTCATCCTGGAACGTGATATGCGTTTCCAGATAGACCAGGAATACTTGTATCATCTGGTTGAGCTGTTGTTCTTCAGGACTCAGCTCATACTGTTTGTGATCCTCTACCACCGATAGCTGCTCAAAGTCTAGCGCATCCTTTAACATAGAAAGAACCTCTTGGTTTGTAGGCGGATTTGGGTTTGTGATGTTATAAATCGTATTCTTCTGTGCCTTTTTAGAAGCTAAAGCAAGAATATCTGCCACATAATCAACCGGAACGAAATTAGATGTTCCCTTTTTTGACGCTACTAAACGATAACGCTGAGCCTCACCTTTTGCCTTGCGTAGAGCTCGTCTTTTAAATAGCTCAAGAGCTCGCATAAATCCATAAAGTGTGAAGTGGGAGTCAGCTTCCCCCGTTTTTGAGTCGCCGACAATGATGGCAGGTCTGAAAATCGAGACGTCCATTTCATCTTTATAAGAGAATACCAGGTGCTCAGCTTTCGCTTTACTTTCTTCATAAGGGTTATTCCACTCATTGTCTAATGGATATAACTCTTCTCTGCCTATTTCATTTTTGCCAACGGTGTAGGCAGTGCTAATGTGGAAAAATGATTTTGCCCCGCATTGATTGGCGAGTTCGAGTACATGTTTTGTTCCTTCATAGTTGATTTGAAACAATTCATCTCTTAATTCCACATCAAACTTCACGAGAGCAGCTAAATGATAGACCATATCTACGTTGTTTTTTAGCTTAAGCAAATCTTCTTCTGCTAATTCACATTGTTCGGCTGTGATGTCTCCTTTAATAAACGTGATGCGTTTCTGGTTTTCAGGAGAAAGCGTTGAACGAAGCGCTTCTGCTTTTGTTATATTTCGAGCTAATACAAATAGATGATTCTCATCATCTTCTATCAGATGATGAATCAATTTTCCACCTAAAAAACCTGTAGCTCCAGTCAAAAAGATGTTCAAATCCGTCACTCCTCTATGGTGTCGTACTAGGATGCATGGTGGATGTGATGACTGTTCTGTCGTAAGAAACGTAAAGAAGCTTGATTAAACTCTTTTCCTTTTTCTATATTACAAACATGTCCACATTGCTCTAGCACAATGAGTTCTGCATCTTGGTCATTGGCAAGATCTTTTTTTAGAGGATCTAGAAATAGGTGATCCTCTCGGCCGGAAATGTAAAGTCGGGGAATGCCCTTCGCTTTTTGCTCAAGGAATTTATGAGTTTTGTCGACGGTTTTAGCAATACGGAACCATGCTAGAAGGTCATCTCGTCTTAATTTTTTGGCCTCTTTAATAAATACGCTGCGAGCATTTTTATGATTTGACTTTGGCATCATGATCCATGCGAAAAAACGGTATAACCACATGTGTGGGGTAACGTCTTTAGTTAAATCACCCAAATTGATTAGAAGTTTAGAAAGTGGTGTGAACCTCGTAATTGTTCCACCTAACACTGCTGATTTCACGATAGAAGGGTGGTTTTGTAAGATCGTATGAATAATGATTGACCCAAGAGAAATCCCAACAAAGTGGGCTTTATCTATTTTAAGTGAGGCCAGAAGTCGTTTAACCTCATCTGCAACTAGTTTTAACGAAAACGGTTCATTGTAGTCTTGAGGTTTTGCTGACTTTCCATGACCAGGTAAGTGAATAGCAATAACATTATATTCTTTCGTGTACGCCTTTAATTGCTTAAAGAACACACGTGAATTTCCACCAATCCCATGCAAAAGTACAATATATTCTTTTTTGTCATTTTCATAGATGATGTGTTCTAACAATTGTTGTTCCCCTCTCGAATTTAACCTAATGTCCATTATAGCTACAATGGAGAGTAAAGAAAACCGTAAATCATAAAGCGTTTCAACATCCTATTATAAAGGTTGTAACCGTTTTTTCGCCAATACAAATTTTGGGTGGGGATTGAAACTTAAAAATGGCGCCTCCTCAAGGGGGCGCCATAGTGTCTGAACGATTATCTCTCTCTTTAATCTATATCGAATGCAAAACCACTCATCTCATGGTTAGAATGTGATCTTATCTTTAAGGCTGTCCACTTTGATCTTAATCTCAGCTTGATTCATGACATCAGAAAGTTTGTTAGGATAGACTAAACCTTTTCATCCTTACTCCTTCTTATTTTGCTAGCTGAAGGGATGCTGTTTGCTTTTGCCCATCTCGATAGAATTGGATCTCGATAGAGTCACCAACAGATTTTTCTTCGTAAAGATATTTTCTAAGGTCTACGAGGGATTCAACTTTTTGCCCATCTACTTGAACAATGGCGTCATATTTCTGTAGACCTGCTTCAGCTGCTGGTGTGCCTTGTTGTACGCCACCAACTAGAACGCCTGATTGAATGTCTTTAGGTAATTTTAACGTGTTCTGTAAGTGGTGGTTTGAGATGGTAGAAAGATCTCTTGTTTGGATGCCCATGTAAGGACGTGTTACTTCTCCTTCTTTTTCAAGGTCTTCAATTATCGGTAATGCTGTAGACGTCGGAATAGCAAATCCTAATCCTTCTACTTGTTCTTTCGCTATTTTCATAGAGTTAATGCCGATCACTTCACCTTGAATGTTTACAAGAGCCCCGCCACTGTTACCTGGGTTAATCGCTGCGTCTGTCTGGAGAACATCGGTCTTCCAATCAACGTTTCCATCTTTGTTTAAGTCAATTGGCATCGTACGTTCTTTACCACTGATAATGCCTTTTGTTACAGAGCCTGCGAACTTCATGCCTAATGGGTTGCCGATAGCGATTGCAGTCTCACCAACTTTAAGCTCATCAGAAGACCCGAATTGCGCTACTTGCTTCACTTTATCTGCACTGATTTTTAAAACCGCTAAGTCTGTAAGAGGGTCACTTCCAAGTAATTCAGCCTTAACTTTATCTCCACTACTTAAAATGACTTCAAGAGACTGAGCGTTATCGATGACGTGATGGTTGGTTACCACATATGCTTCTCCATTTTCTTTTTTATAAATAACACCAGACCCGGTTCCTGCTTTACTGTTTTCAGATAGTGGTGCTGATTGTCCGTATTTCACTACACCTACTACTGCATCAGATGCTTTTTCAACTGCCTGAACCACAGAAGAGTTGGAGTCTGTTGAATCAATCGTGTTATCTTCTGAAGTAGCATTCACCTCTTTAGGAGTGCTTTCGGCTGAATTGTTATAATTAAATACGGTTAGGGTACCTGCTACTAAAAGGACTGTTGCAATGAATGCGCTTGTTGTAAATTTGAATAACCATCCAAAATAGCTTTTCTTTTCATCTTGTTGTTTATTTTCGGTTTGTTCCTGTTCTTCAAAACGCATAAGTGAGAACCACCTTTCTATAGAATACGTTGCCCTTGGCTCTTGACGTTGCCAATGAGCTCCGTTGTTTTATTTACAATTCTTATTGTAGGAAAAGCCTTTGGCAGTTTTATGGAACAAATGTGTAAAAAGTGTGGAATAGAATATAGAATCTTATAGAATTTCATGAACCTATGGCAAAATAGGGATAAAAGAAGGGAGAGGAGATCTGGCATGAACGCAACTGTAGGGATTGTAGAAGACGATCAGCACATACGTGAACTTGTTGAAGCGTACTTACAAAAAGAAGGATATGAAACGATAGCGATTGATACAGCTGAAAAAGCATGGGATTTATGGCAGGAGAGTCCTCCCGATATATTTGTGCTCGATATTATGCTACCTGGGATGAATGGGTATGAATTCTGCACCAGGATCCGCCAAGAATCGGATGTTCCAATCATTATTATATCCGCACGAGATGAAGAAGTGGATAAGGTTCTTGGCTTAGAACTTGGTAGTGATGATTACTTAACGAAACCATTTAGTCCGAGAGAGCTCGTTGCTCGCGTGAATCGGATGGCAAAGAGGTGGGAAAAGTATCAAAAATCCACTCCAGAAGAAAACGGAGATCAGGATACATTAAAGAATGGAGATGTTTCGCTTTCATTAAAAGAACGCCGTGTATTTTTGCAAGGGAAAGAAGTTGAGACGACATCGAAAGAGTTTCATATGCTTGAAATTTTAATGCAAGAACCGAACCGTGCCTTTTCAAGAGATGAACTGCTCAATCGTGTTTGGGGAGATGATTACTTTGGAAGTGACAGGGCTGTGGATGACCTGGTCAAAAGACTTCGTAAAAAACTCCCTGATGTTCAAATTGAAACCGTATGGGGCTATGGCTATCGTCTAAGAGATCGTGAGGACTAAGCATGAAATTACTTTACCAACTCAATGCAGCATTTACAGCTTTATTAATTATCATCATGTCTGTGACAGGCTTCTTTATGTATTCCTTAATCATGGATGTTTTGGTGACGAATGAGCAAAAAGATCTTCGAGTGAAAGGCGAATTTTTACTGAACGTTATGTATCAGGAAAATTATTCAGCACGAGGCCAAGAGCTGAGAAGAGTGATAGAAAGTAATGATCTACGTGTGCTAGTCATGGATCCAGATGAAAATCAGATCATGTTCTCTTCCTTACCCCTAATACATCACGTATATGGGCGAAGCAGTTTGAGGATGAATCCGAACAAAAAGATCTTTGGAAAACGGATGGAAATACATATGTCGTGTCAAAGCTGAGGTATGATTATCGCGGGGAACGATATTTGTTAGCCCTTGCGACGCCACTGGAGGAACTGCAAGCCATTCAATCGCTATATACCATGCGACTTGTAGCTATATTTATTATTGGAATCATGGTTGCGGTATTGTTTAGTTATTTATTAACGAAGAGGCTTGTCACACCTTTAAGTAGATTGAAAGAGGAAGTAAATAAAATTGAAAACCGCCGATTTAATGAGATCCAACCCGTCAATGCAACAGGAGAGATTGGTGAAGTAGAACAAAGTGTTTTAGATATGGCCAAAGAATTGGAGCGTTATATTCATTCACAGAAACACTTTTTCCAAAATGCTTCACACGAACTGAAAACACCACTTATGACTATTCAGGGGTATGCAGAAGGCGTGAAGGATGGCATTTTCGAGGGAGAGAAGGCTGATCGGAGCCTGGATCTTATTGTGAAAGAGAGCGAAAGATTAAAGAAAATCGTAAATGAAATCATATTGTTAGCGAAGCTTGATAGTGAAGAAGGGATTTATCATCCAGAGAATATATCCATTGAGAAGCTCTTAAAGGAAACCCAAGAGCGACTTCATCCACTTGCTGCTGAAAAGGATGTACAGGTGAAGATAGATGTAGAAACGAACCGAGAGCTTTTTGTTGATGAAGAAAAGATGCTCCAGGCTCTAATTAATATCGTAAGTAATGGAATACGACATGCTCATCATACAGTTTGGTTACGATCGTTTGAAAGAGGTGGTGATCAAGTTCTGCAAATTCATGATGATGGAGACGGGGTACCTGAAGACCTTCTTCCACAGCTGTTTCATCGATTTGTTAAAGGGAATGAAGGGGAGACAGGTTTAGGACTCGCTATTTCCCGGGCTATTATTGAACGAAGTAAAGGAAGTATTCATGTATATAATCATGAAAATGGTGGAGCGGTATTTGAGATAATAATGTAAAAAGGTGCCGGGCAATGCCCAGGCACCTTTATTACTTTAGGATTGTAATGCTTCAACTACTTTATTAGCAGCGCTTTGACTGGACATTGGATTTTGTCCTGTCACTAGGTTTCCATCGCGAACCGAAAAGTCGGACCAGCTATCACCTGATACAAAGTCTCCGCCTTTTTCACGAAGCTTTGTTTCAAGAAGGAATGGCATATGTGGATCAAGCCCCATATCTTTTTCCTCTTCATCGGTGAAGCCATTTACTTTTTTCCCTTTTACTAAAGGCGTGCCATCTTTATAAGTGACATTCACAAGCCCAGCTGGACCATGACATACGGAGCCGATTACTTTATCAGCTTCTGCATGTTCTTGAAGGACAAGTTGCAATGTTTCACTATCTGGGAAGTCGAACATTGTTCCGTGACCACCTGGTAAAAATACAGCATCGAAGCCTTCACTATCTTCTTTCGTAAGCTTTGCTGTGTTTTTTAGTTCTTCCTGAGCATCCTTCCATTCATCTTTCTCCTCTTCAGGAATACTGTTTGGGTCAAGAGGAACTTCTCCACCATCAATGCTTGTGACTTTAACATCGTACCCTTGCTCTTTGAATGTGTTATAAGGTACTGCGAATTCTTCTAGCCATAGGCCTGTTTTATGATCATCTGTAATCTTCGTGTGATTCGTTAACACCATTAAAATGCGTTCGTTACTCATGTTGTACCTCCTAGAATTTGATAAGATTAGCCTTTCCTCTGGGATTAAAAATATAAATGAAAAACCCTCAGTATGTAAACTTGTTTGCTCATGCTTTATAATAGAGAGTAGTAAATACACTAAAGGTGATGAATGTATGAACGGACAAAACCGCAAAGATATTTCACCAGGAATTGAAGTGGATATCGTTTTAAAGAAGGATCAACGAAGTGGCAAGCTTACGAGAGGAACCGTGAAGGATATTTTGACGAATTCAAGTCAACATCCACATGGGATTAAAGTTCGTTTGCAAGATGGCCAGGTAGGTCGAGTTAAAAATATCGTGTAAGTGTTTTGGCTTTTAACAAAGGAAGGTTTTTGAATATGAGTATATTATCAGTCGAGCAATTATATAAAACATACGGCGAGAAGGTCTTGTTTGAGAATATCTCGTTTACAATTGAAGAAAAACAGCGAATCGGTTTAATCGGTGTGAACGGAACAGGTAAATCTACGCTGTTAAAAGTTCTAGCTGGAATCGATTCGGCAGAGAAGGGGCAGATTTCGCACTCGAATCAGTTCCATATTGAATATTTACCACAGGAACCTGATCTCGATCATTCCTTATCGGTCTTAGACCAAATTTATTATGGTGATTCAAAAGTGATGCGGACGATGCGAGAATATGAGCAAGCATTGCAGGAGCTCGAAGCGCATCCAGAAGATGAAAAGAAGCAGACAAAGTTATTCCACGCACAACAAAAGATGGATGAAAACGACGCATGGGAAGCAAATACGGTTGCGAAAACAGTTTTAACACGCCTCGGTGTATCGGATTATACAAAACCTGTAAGCGAGTTGTCTGGTGGTCAGAAAAAGCGGGTAGCCATCGCGAAAGCATTAATCCAACCAGCAGATCTGCTCATTTTAGACGAGCCTACTAACCACTTAGACAATGAGACGATTGAATGGTTGGAGTCATTCCTAGCTCAATATAGTGGTTCACTTATTTTGGTTACACACGATCGTTATTTCTTAAATCGTGTCACGAATCATATTTATGAGCTGGATAAAGGCCAGTTATATATTTATGAAGGAAATTATGAAACCTTCTTAGCCAAAAAAGCTGAGCGTGAAGAGCTAGAGCGTAAAAATGAAGAGAAGCGTCAAAATACATTACGACGTGAGTTGGAGTGGCTGCGTAGAGGTCCAAAGGCAAGAGGAACGAAGCAAAAGGCACGTGTAGATCGCGTGAAATCCTTACGTGATCAAAAAGGACCTGAACAAGAGGACCAGCTCGATATCGCAATTGGTTCAACTAGATTAGGGAATGACGTGCTGGAGCTTGAAGGGGTGACCAAATCTTTCGAAGGAGTTCCAGTATTAGAAGATTTCAATTATCTCGTTGTACCAGGTGAGCGTCTTGGCATTATTGGACCAAATGGCAGTGGGAAAACAACCCTCTTAAATATTATGGCAGGTCGTCTTGAAGCGGATGCCGGGTCTGTAAAAACGGGTCAGACTGTGAAAATTGGATACTATACTCAGGATCACGATGAATTAGATGGTTCGCTTCGTGTCGTTGAATATATTAAAGAAGAAGCGGAAGTCATTCATACAATTGAAGGCGATGAAATTACAGCCGAGCAGATGCTTGAGCGGTTTATGTTCCCTCGTTACATGCAGTGGACGTATATTTCAAAACTATCAGGTGGCGAACGTCGACGTCTGTACTTGCTACGTGTACTAATGCAGGAACCGAACGTACTGTTTCTGGATGAGCCGACAAACGACTTAGATACACAGACTCTATCTGTTTTAGAGGAATACTTGGATCACTTCCCAGGTGTCGTTATTACTGTTTCCCACGATCGTTATTTCTTGGATAAAGTTGTCGATCATTTAATTGCATTTGAAGGGAACGGAAAAACACGCCGATTCCAGGGGAACTATAGCGAGTATTTAGATGTGAAGCGTGAAGAAGAGGGTGCAGCCCTTGCGGAACAACGACGTTTAGCAAAAGAGGAAAAGAAAGAGTCACCAAAGCAAAAAGAAAAACGTCGTAAGCTTTCTTATCATGAGCAACAAGAATGGAATTCCATTGAGGACCGAATCGAAGAACTCGAGCTACGTTTAGAAGAAGTCCAAAAGGAAATTACGGAAGCTGGTAGTGATGCAGTTCGCGCACAAGAGCTCGTACAAGAACAGGAAGAAACCGAGCAAAAACTTGAAGAACTCATGGAACGTTGGGAAGAACTATCCACGATTGTGGAGGAATCCAAACAGTAAATGAAAGCCCGAATTAGGTGGAGATGCCTGGTTCGGGCTTTTTACTTTCTAGATGAGCGGATCGCCCGCATTTGTATGAGGTGCGCCCGAATATGTAAAGGTAACGCCCGAACTAGCTAGATGATAGCCCGAATGCAGCGTCGCTTCGCTCGAACCGGTAAGAGAATACCCCGTAAGCTATGCAGTACCGCCCATACCAGCATGAAAACCCACACAATCGTACCATGTAACACCCAGTTGTCCCACTTCATGTACCATCTCCCTTACTAGGTATGTTAATCTTAAGAAAAGAGAATGAAAGAGGGGGATGGGGTTTGGATTTGTCTAGAGAATTTGCGAAAGAGTTGGATGCACAGGATGCGTTATCAGTCTATCGTGATGAGTTTTACATACAACCGGAAACGATTTATATGGATGGAAATTCATTAGGTCTACTTTCAAAGAGAGCGGAAAAGTCTGTTCTTGAGCTTTTAGAGTCGTGGAAGACGCTAGGAATTAATGGATGGATGCAAGGGGATCATCCATGGTTCTATTTATCTGAAAAACTGGGTAAGATGAGTGCTAGCTTAGTAGGAGCAAAAGCTGAAGAGGTTGTTGTAACCGGTTCCACAACTACAAACCTTCATCAGCTAGTCTCAACATTTTACAAGCCCAAAGGAAAGCGGACCAAGATTCTAGCAGATGAGCTTAACTTTCCGTCTGATATTTATGCTCTACAAAGTCAGCTTAAGCTGCAAGGCTACGATCCTGACCACCACCTGATTCGCGTGAAAAGTCGAGACGGTCGTTTAATTGATGAGGATGACATCATTGGGAATATGCACGAGGACGTTGCACTTGTAGTTTTACCAACGGTCCTTTATCGCAGTGGTCAGCTTCTTGATATTGAACGGTTAACAAAAGAAGCTCACAAGCGAGGCATACTGATTGGTTTTGATGGCTGCCATTCAGTTGGGGCAATACCACACGAGTTTCATAAATGGGGAGTGGATTTTGCTTATTGGTGTAACTACAAATATTTAAATAGTGGTCCAGGTGGAGTAGCATCACTCTTTGTACATGAGAAACATTTCGGTGAAGTACCTGGACTGGCAGGGTGGTTTGGCTCAGATAAAGAAAAGCAATTCGATATGGAGCATACTTTTTCGCCTGCAGGAGACGCGGGAGCTTTCCAAATTGGTACACCTCACGTCATGAGTGTAGCCCCATTGCTTGGTTCTTTGGAAATGTTTGAGGAAGCGACGATTGAAAAAGTGCGTGAGAAATCATTGAGAAGTACACGTTATTTAATGGATTTGATAGAGGCTGAACTATCTTCGAACGGTTTTGTCATCGGGAATCCAAAAGAGGATGAGAATAGAGGCGGTCATGTTTGTCTAGAGCACCCAGAAGCTGCGAGGATCTGTAAATCACTTAAAGACCATGGCGTAGTGCCTGACTTTAGAGCACCGAATGTCATTCGCTTGGCTCCTGTGGCGTTATATGTTTCCTATGAAGAAGTATGGGAAACGGTTCAGATCATGAAGCGGATTATGGATGAAAAGCTCTATGGAAAACATGAAAATAAACGAGAGATCATAGCGTAAAAGTGGTATTATTCAATCGATAAAAAGGATGGGATAAAAGTGGATTATTCAAAAGGAAAAACGTTAACAGATTACGAAAAGTATATTCGAACTGAAGAGTTACTTAGTCTGCAAAAATCAGGCGATGAGCTAGCTTGCAATGATGAACTAACGTTTCAAATGATTCACCAAATTGCAGAGCTTCATTTTAAATTAATGATTCAATATATTCATTTAGCAGATGAATGTATGAAGAAAAATGATGTTCACGAAGCAGCCCAACAAATTGATCGTGTAAATATGCACCTTGATCACTTACCGAATGTTTTTGATATGGTGAAAGTGATTAGCCCGAGAGATTACCATACAATTCGCCTTGCACTGGGGCAGGGAAGCGGTCAGGATTCACCAGGTTTTAATGAAGTACTTCGCTTGGGACCAACCTTATGGGAACCATTCAAAGCTCTGTTAGATAAACGTGAGTTAACCCCACTTGAAGTTCATAAAGAGCCAGGAGAGCATGAACAATTATTCCGACTCATGCAAGGTTTAATTCGATTTGATGAGAACTTCCAATCTTTCCGTCATCACCATATTCAATTAGTTCGTCGTATGATTGGCTTAAATACACAGAGTCTTAAAGGAATACCAGCACAAGCGCTGGAGCGTGGTGTGAAATACGAATTCTACCCGGAACTCTGGCAAGCGATTTGCGACCTAACAGATTGGACCGGTTCAAGCTACGACACGAAACCACTAGAGTAAGGGGGATCATACCGTGTTATAACCTGAAAGCATTTACGAGAATGTTTTATTAAAATTTTTCGCTAATTTCAGGGGGGAACACGGTATTATTTATGTTTTCCTTTTCACATAAGGGGAAAAAGGAAAGCGTACATCAAAGATATTATAATAATTCATTTTCCTTTTTGTAATCCTGATGTAACACTTTATAGTTATGCTTGCATAGTTTTGAAGACTCGCTGGCATACTATAATTTAGGAGTTTATGGTGTAGGAGGAGTTTGCTATGGATAAAAAACCTTGTATTGACTCGTTAGTCGTAAAGAACTCCCACGTTCTACCGACTGATACAAATAATCATGGGACATTATTTGGTGGGCAGCTAATGGCCTATATGGATGATGTAGCTGCGATTGCTGCGACACGTCATGCACGTAATCCTGTGGTGACAGCATCCACAGACTCAGTGGACTTTTTATATCCGGTCAACGCTGGGGACGCCATTTGCCTTGAGGCATTTGTTACATGGACGCGAAATACTTCCATGGAGATTTTTGTTAAGGCTGTAACAGAAGAACTGCTATCTGGAAAGCGTGCTGTATGTGCTACAGCTTTCATGACATTCGTAGCTGTGGATGATCAGAATAACCCGATTCAGGTTCCAACGGTATATCCTGAAACAGAAGAAGAACAATGGCTTCACGATGGTGCAGCGAAACGAGCTGAACAACGTAAAGAGCGTCGTGGCGTATCAAAAGAATTCGCTCAAAAATTTGGAACGGACTTTCCTTGGGGAAGATAAACTTGATAAACCCTGTCACAGTCAATGTGGGAGGGTTTTTTAGGTTGAACCTCTTCTTCAATTAAAGCCCCCTTTATCGGAAGCCTTGATTTCAATTTCTTCCCCTTATACCGAGCACACAATATTTATCTCTCGTGTACCATACTTTGGTACACTTGAAGAAATTAAAAAAGAGGTGCTCGTTATGACGATTACATACCGATTTTATGAACAACTAGAAGACCTACAAGCCCAGTATGCTTTTTGGGAGAAGATAACTAGAGATTTACCCTACGCTTGGAAGCTAACAACATCCCCTGGAGAGTTTAATAAGCAGGAAGAATTTTCACCAAAATCCCGTTACTTTGCTTTTGATAGAGATACCCTTGTTGGATATATGAGTTTTACCGGAAGTGGTGGTATGGTTTCATTAGGTTACCCATGGGTTCTTCGAGGTTATGAAGGAGAAGTACAAGAAGAACTCTTCAATAAAGTGTACAACTTTGCAGCTAGTGAAGAATATGGGGCAAACATGATGGTTCAGCGCTTCAGAAAACAATGGGACAATCAAATCCAATTCTTTTTAGATAAAGGCTTTACCATTGCTAGTCGATCGCCTATTATAGGAAAAACACTTTCACAAGAAGATGGGTTTCAATCCCTCCTTCCTTATGAAGTTGGCTCTTCTTTTTCATTTGAAGCATGGAAAAGCCTTATACAAAACAATGGAGACATAACAACTGAAGAAGTGGACATGATGGAGACCTACTTCCGGTCCATACAATTTGATTTTTCTGTAGTTTACAAAGAAGAAAATAAAACAATTGCTTATGCCGGTGTAACGATCCGTCCAGACACGAAATATTCTGAGGTAATCGCTTTAGCTATTCATTCGGATTATACAAAGGAACTAAAAAATGTGATGAGGGCAATTGAAGAGGAAACTAAAAAGCGTAATGTACAAACACTTAGTATTGCTGAAGGTAACCTCCCTGAACAAGCTGAACTTCATGAATTAGGTTACAAACCTTTAACAGAAGATGTTTTTGTCATGAAAGAGCTAAAATAAAATATCTAGATATTCTTTAAACAGGTCAACCGGAATTGAATGATCCGGTTGACCTGTTATTCACCCTATAAAATGACCAATTATACCAAGTATCACGCCAGAAACAGCTCCGTAAATCAGTGCTTTTGGTTTTTTGTGTTCTAACCACACTGTTTATCCCCCCTTTTAGTAAATATCTACTCGTTCTATAAATATAAAATTCATAGATAAGGAAGGATTTTAAAAGAGAATCAAGAAAGTTAAGGAATCATCTTTTGCATTTAAGAACAGAATCGGGTAAGGAGGATGTTTCTATGACAGTGTTAACCTATAACAAAGCGGATGAATTTCTGAGTAAAGTGGAACCTTTTTTAATGAAGAATGAGGCACTGAATAACTTACCTCTAGGGATTAGCTATCGACTTGCTAATGAAGGCAATCACTATCAAAGTGAACCTTTCTTAGGATATAAGCAACGAAGTGATGGAGAGATTCATTACGCCTTATTGAGAACGCCTCCTCATAACTGGATTTTAGCTGTTGAACAAGACCTTTCGTATGAAGATGTAGATAGTTTTTTGACCTATATAGATGAAAATCATTTACCTTTTCCAGGGTTAATTGGGTCGAAACCTTCTGTGGAGCGTATTGCAGAGCGATGGAATGAGAGAACGGGTTCTTCTTACCAAATAAAAATGGAACAGAAAGTTTTTCGTCTAGATGAAGTTGAAGATATCCCGATTTCGAATGGTGAGCTTCGAATCGCCCAACCTGAACATCAAGAGATCGCAACAAAATGGTTGAATATGTTTGGAGAAGAAGCAGGGGAACCTACGTTGGCTGAAAGTCCAGAAGATACGATCAAGCGCATGATCCAGAATCAATCATTACGTTTGTGGATAGATGATGGAGAGCCTGTTTCAATGGCGAATGCTACACGTCCAACAATAAACGGGATTACATTAGGGCCTGTGTACACACCAAATGAGCATAAACGAAAAGGCTATGCTTCAAGTCTTGTGGCGAAGCTAAGTCAAAGCTTATTAGATGAAGGGTATTCCTTCACGTCGTTGTACACCGATTTAAGTAATCCAACTTCAAATAAAATTTATCAACGAATTGGATATAAACCAATTGGAGACTCTATTGTGATTCAATTTGAAGATCATGTATAGAGATGGAAATCACCAGAAATGCATTTAAAAAGCTTTAAATTACCCTAACCTATTAAATTAAAAAAAGAGTCTCCAACTATGTTGGGGACTCTAAGTTTACATATTATCGAGCTTTAGCAACAACACCGTTATGAACTTTGATATAGCCACTCTGTACGATATCAAAACCATTCTCATAAATATACAATCCCATTTGCTCCAATGTCATAAGCTCTCTATAAGTATGATTCATGACATCTGCCATAATCCGATAATACATACGGGATTTAAACTGATTCCGTGGAGTCGTGAAAATCGCATAGCCACCTGTCTTTAAAAACTTCCGATGCCAATCTACCACTTCAGGTTTATATTCATCTGGAAAATGTTCTAGTAAACCTACTGATAGAACGATATCAAACTCTTTTCCATAATCAAGGTTGCGAATATCATCCACAACATATTCAATATTAAAATCGTTTTTATAGTAAACACTCGTTTGTCCAGTGTTTGGGTTATCACCTAGAAAAGGATAGGTTTCAGGGAAATCTTGAAAGCGAGTAGTTTTACAATACTCATCATAATCAACCATTACCACCTCAGCGCTAGGATACATCGCAGCAATTTGCATCGCCTCATATCCTTCCGCAGCACCCAAGAACAAAATCCGAGGTTTCTTAACATCTAACCCTTCAAAGAGTGCTCTTTTTCCGCGTGGGTCCCAAACTCCATCCTCAATTCTGTGGGCGTAATTCCACAGTTGAATGCGAGCTACATCCCCTAATGCTGCTTTAATAGCCTTTGGATTGAATGAACCTAAGCTTTCCTTAAATGCCTTTTTCTTCTTCTGTTGTTCTGATGGTACATCTTTTACAAACCATTCATGAAACGCTCTGTTAAAATATTGCCATGATGTGTGCACACTCATAGATTTGCCAAATTGTTGTTCATACTGATCTCGATCTTTTGAATTCGCCTTTACTTCATAAGGTCTCCCCACATCTTTCCATGACAAAGAGGACCAATCAGAAACTGTATTCATTGTGACAAACTTATTGTACTCTTGTTCTGAATAGCGTCTTAAATCCACTCTAAAGCTTGGTTGTAGTTCAGTAAAATCAAGGTGTTCCTCGGAATAAGGTTTATCTTCATGAGCGACCTTCAATAAAGAAGACATGCACACACCCCTTAAAAGTCTGAATTTTCTTATATTATATAGGAAAAATGAAACGCTTACAAATTAAGGGGGGAGAGGTCTGAATCAATAACCTATGTTTATTTAATAAGTTTACGAACCCATTCAATTCCTTCTCGAACATATTTCTGTGATGGAACGTGGTGTGGGGTATGCTCAAATAAAAATCGTATATCAGACCCTTGAGCGAGCTTTCGAATAATAGGTTCAAGTGTATAAAAATCTGAATCGTTTTCCTGGCTTGAGTGAACTGGAGACCATATGTATTTGTTCGCATCACCATTTTGAAATGATACGTTGTGTAGGTGTACAACCTTAATATAATCTTGCCATTTATGAATATGGCCGAAAATATGATCAGCATCAGCTAACAAATAGTCACCGACATCAAAGCAAAGAGGAATGCCATAATTTTTCCATCTCTCAACAGAAAAGTCATCCAAATAGTGAATGCCGCATGGATTACGATTTTGCCCTAATTTGGGTTCACAAACAAAAGGAATATCATACTGGACTTGAAGGTGGCTAAGCTTCTCTAAGCCTTGCTCAATATCTTTATGTACATCACCATTACGATCTGTTTTAAAGTAAGGAAAATGAACAAGAACATATTCTGCACCTAAAGATGAGAGGCGCTTAGCTTCTTCTTCAATTTGATACCAAGCTTTCTCTGGTTCTATATGTACATACTCAATGAGATCATATTTGCTGTTATTTCTCATAAGTGGAGAATGAATGCCAAAGCTTCGCTGAGTATGTTTTACATGGTCTAAAAACAATTGAAAAGCATCTTCATCAGGGAATTCACCGATTTCAATGTGGTCAAGCTCTTCAAGAAATAGTTCATGTAATTGTTTTGGGTTTGATAAAATGGTGCTTCCTGATAATCCTAATTTATGTGGCAAATGATCATCCTTTCTATATAAGAGAATTTTTCATTATTATAGTGTAAAAGATTGGAAGGAACAATGTTAAATTGCTAACTAGTTCCTTGGTGTTTGATTCGTACCTAGAAAGGATAAATAAGGAGTAAGAGCCTATAAAGGAGTGATTTGAATGGTAGGACCAGAGGGAGAACTATTTTCACAACTCCAAGGGAACCCAAATGAGTTTGGGAAATGTAGTAATTGTGGAAAGTTCCTGCAGAATAAAAAAGAAGAGAAGATGAAAATGTGTACGGATTGTCAGAAGCGTAATAGTAACGAAGAAGTTGACGTTCGTACAGGTGAATAAATGATACATGAAAAAGGAGAGGCCATAGTGGTACTCTCCTTTTCTGTTTTTTATAGTGGATCTAATTAATCGATTTCAGGGCGTTTTCCTTGCTCGAGATAATTTTTCAAGAAATCTCCTAGGAGTTCTTTCCATCCTTCTGCGTGCATCTTTTCCCATTCTGGATCAATCAAGCCAACAGCATGGTGGGATAGCTTAAGAACGGTGGCATCTCCGTTTGGTTCAAGTTTGAAAGAATATGCACTATTCACAGCACCTGACATACCAAGTAGACCATTTAAGCGAATCTCCTCATTTTCTTTCACAAATTGAACCGTTCCCCATAATGCATTAGCGCCTTCAATTCCTTCTTCAAGGAATTTTCCACCAGGGTGGGGATCCATCGTCATTCTAGAACCTTCACCACATAAGCGATAGGCCCACCATTGTCCAATGTCTCGTGTTAAGCCTTCAAAAACTTTTTGAGGGGAAGCATTAATCGTAACCTCTTGTTCAATTTGAAATGCATCGTGCTTTAAACCTTGCTCACTCATTTCTTCATTACTCCCTTCTAATGATTGTTTTAAAGATGTTAAGGACTGGGCAAAGCCTGATTGATACTGACTCACCCAACGTTCATAAACTTGCTGTAACGGTACCACATTTAAATAGTTCAGTCGTGATCTCCCTTCTCTTCTTACCAGAATAAGGTCAGCATCCTGAAGCGCGTTTAAATGTTTCATGACGGCGTACCGTGATACGTCTGGAAAAAGCGAGTCCAGATCACCTGTGGTTTTGGGTCCTTCTTTTAATTGATCTAGAATACTCATTCTTATCGGGTGACTAAGAGCTTTAAATACAGCTGTAAGATCTTCATTTAGCATGCCATGGCCTCCATACAAAATACGTTACGAATGGGTAACGTATTTAATGTGACTTTATAGTAACATGTATTTGTAATAGGATTCAACTCTAAACTTACATTCAATATTATGATCTCTTATAATAGAAGACATGTAAGGAGTGAGATGATGTCGAATAAAGTGTGGTATGCAAGTTTTGGGTCCAATCTATTTCGTGAACGATTTTTATGCTATATCGAAGGTGGACAGCCTGAAGGGTCAAATAGAAGAGAAGTAGGGAGTCGTGACGCTACTCTACCAGTAAAAGATTCTCCCGTATCGCTGCCGTTTTCTTTATATTTTGCTGGATACTCTGACCGCTGGGATGGAGGTGCAGCATTTATCGATACCCAATATGATGAGAATGCGAATACATGGGGAAGAATGTATCTTATTACAGAAGAGCAATTCGAAGATGTGGTTAGACAAGAAAATGGGATATCAGATTTATCGCTTGATTGGTCAGCCATTAGAGCAAACGGAAACACATTAGTCGAGAAATCAGATTACGGTAACTTACTGTATGCTGGAGAACAAGATGGTCACCCTATTTTCACCTTTACACATTACTTACCAATGGAAGAGAGGGAGATCACAGTTCCATCAAAACGCTATTTAGCGATGTTGATTCGTGGATTCTTAGAAGCCTATACGGACTCACCTGAAGCCTGTGTAGATTATTTAATTGAAAAACCTGGAGTGAGAGATCTTTACGAATATGAAGACTTGCTCGCGTTTGTGAAAAAGCAAATTTAATGTGAAAAAGGCAACCTTTGATTTATTCGAAGGATGCCTTTTTATAATGCTATGATGTTTCTACAACTTCTTGCTTTTGAAGTATTTCTAAAAAGACCTCGCCGTATTGTTCAAATTTCTTTTCTCCAATCCCCTTAACCGTTAGCATATCCTCTTTCGTTTTCGGAAGTCTAGCACACAGTTCTTTTAAAGTAGCATCTGAAAAGACGATGTATGGTGGGATCTCATTCTCATCAGCTATCGATTTACGTAACATACGTAACTCCTCGAAAAGTGATTCATCCACATCAGTCTGAGTATATGATGCAGGGGCTGCTTCAATAAGCATATGAACGGATTGCTCTCCTCTTAGAATGGGTAATGCTAACGAGGTTAACTTTAACAAAGGAAATTTTCCATCTTCCACAGATAAGTAGCCTTCTGCCACAAGAAATTGAATTCTCTGTGTAATATCTTTCTCTCTCATATGTGAAAGGAGTCCATAAGTAGAGATTTTTTGAAATCTTCCTTCAAGAACTTTTTGGCTTTTAGAGCCTTTCAATACCTTTGCAACAAGACCGGAGCCAAAACGCTCGTCCATACGTTTTACACAGGAAAGAATCATCTGCGTTTCTTTCGTAATATCCTTTAATTCTCCCTCGTGCTGACAGTTACTACATTTTTCACAAGCTGGGTGTTCAAAAGGATCCTTGAAATAGGTGAGCATATATTCTTGCAAGCAACGGTCCGTATGACAATAGTTAACCATTTGTTGGAGCTTTTGGTACTCTCCTGTTTTCTTGTCATCTTCCATAATGGATTGCTCGATAAGGAATTTTTGTAGGTGAATGTCCTTTGCTGAATATAAAAGGACACAATCACTACGTTCACCATCACGTCCTGCACGACCGGCTTCTTGGTAATAAGCCTCAATATTCATTGGCATGCTGTAATGTATGACATATCGAATGTTGGACTTATCAATTCCCATTCCAAAGGCATTTGTTGCGACCATTATGGTTTTCTCATCTTGGATGAAGGCGTTTTGTGCCTTTTTACGTTGATTTTCGGTTAATCCACCATGATATTTCTCAGCATCGTACCCTTGTTTGGTGAGCCATTGTTGAATCCGATCAGTGTCTTTTCGGGTAGAAGTGTAAATGATCCCTGATTCATTTGGGCGAGCTTTAATGTAATCATCAATAAAGTCGTGCTTTTCTTTCCCTTTTACAATGCGGAAGCTCAAATTATCTCTAGCAAAGCCTGTGTTCACAACTGAATGTGGATTAATATTCAAGAGTCGTTTAATATCTTCCGTTACTTCCTTTGTTGCTGTAGCTGTTAGGCCTATAACAACTGGAAGGTTTTTAAGAGAGTGAATACGTGATACAACTGAGCGATAACTAGGTCGGAAGTCATGCCCCCATTGAGAAATACAATGTGCTTCATCAAATGCAATAAGAGATAAAGGGATTTGTTGAATGGAATGAACAAAATATTCAGAGTCAAAGCGTTCTGGTGCCACATAAACAAATTGAAACTCACCTTGCTTCACTCTTTGCAATTGTTCTTTTTGTTCCTCAAACGACAGAGAACTATTAATATAAGTGGCTTCAATACCCAGTGCATTTAAAGAGTCAACTTGGTCTTTCATTAATGAAATAAGCGGGGAAACAATAATGGCTGTTCCACCCATCACAAGACCAGGTATCTGATAACAAAGTGATTTACCGCCACCTGTAGGCATAATCGCTAATGTATTCTGTTTTTGTAAGATATATTCAATAACCGATTGCTGACCAGCACGAAAAGAAGGAAAACCAAAATATTGTTCCAAAATTTTTTGAGCTTGATCAATCATATATAACCATCCTTTAATAGGGGAAATAATTCATGCGAAAAGATCTTATATCATCGTATCATGAAGGGTTCATACTCGGATAGATTGTTTTAAGAATAGAAGTTGATGGAATTTACGAGGAATTCGAAGGAAAAGTAATGGGAAGTTAGCCATTCAACATGAAGTAGTGCCTTCAAAATGGAGTAGTAGAGGTTTCAAATCTTGAAGCGTCTGCCTCCTTTCAAACAAGTTTTAACAATAAGGAAGAGAATGAGCTGAACATATCTGCAAGTTTTCATTATTCAGCATTAATTGAATGAACTAGTGCTGTGTAGAACATGATATGTGTAAGAGTTAGCTCTCAATGGAGACTTGATACAATAATTCTTTATTAAAATAAAAATTCTTTATTAAAAATAAAAATCCTTCTTTGACATTGAATTTTATGTATGAGAGAGTATGTGAATGTGTTTTAAAGATGTTCTCTACTGAACTTCTAATGGCAAAGACAAAAAAGGAGCATATGACTAAAATGACACAGAATAATAAACAAACCTCTAACATTGATTGGCCTCTGTTTGGAATAAGCGGTGGATTGTTAGTAGCGTTTGTCATTGCATCCCTCATTGATATGCAATTTGTTGAAGAAATGGTGAACAAAGGATTTGCTTGGTCTTCGAAATACTTTGGAGCATTTTGGCAAGTTCTCATGCTTGCGAACTTCTTTGTTGCACTGTATGTAGCGTTTTCAAAATATGGAAAAGTAAGACTTGGTTATTTAGAAAAACCTGAAATGAGTACATTTAAATGGTTGTCCATAATTATGGCTACCCTTCTAGCTGGAGGCGGTGTATTTTGGGCAGCAGCTGAACCAATGTATCACTTTTTAACAGTACCTCCTATGAATAGCGGTGTAGAAGCTGAAACCGCAGGCGCTCTTATGCCTGCGTTAGCACAAAGTTATATGCACTGGGGATTTTTAGCTTGGGCAATCCTAGGTACGTTAAGTGCAGTCGTGATGATGTATGGACACTATCATAGAGGTATGCCTCTAAAGCCACGTACATTGTTATATCCGATCTTTGGTGAAAAGCTTCGTAAAAGTTTCCTTGGCACCATTGTAGATGCGTTCGCTATTATTGCAGTAGCGGCTGGTACGATTGGTCCAATTGGTTTCTTGGGCTTACAAGCTGCTTATGGTTTGCAAGCTTTATTTGGAATTCCGGATGTATTAATTACAAGATTAGCGATTATTATTGGTCTTGTTGTGGTTTCAACAATCTCAGCAGTAACAGGACTTCATAAAGGTATTCAGTGGTTAAGTAACTTTAACGTTCGCTTAGCGATTGGTCTTATCCTGTTTGTCCTTGTGTTTGGTCCAGGTGGATTTATTTTGAATTCATTTATCTCTTCTTTTGGATTCTACGTGGACAACTTTATTCAAATGAGTACCTTCCGAGCTGATAAAAGCTGGTTGGGCTTTTGGACAGTATTCTTCTGGGGTTGGTTTATTGGTTATGGTCCAATGATGGCTATACTGGTAAGTCGTATCTCAAGAGGGCGTTCCATCCGCCAGATCATTGTAGCTATTGCTGTCATTGCTCCAATCGTTACAACGTTCTGGTTCACAGTTGTTGGTGGCTCAGGAATCTTCTATGAACTTCAAGAAGCAGGTTCTGTATCTACTCAGCTTGAAAATGGTGGAATGCCAGCTGCGATGATTGCAATCACCGAACAGTTACCATTAGCGAGCATTATCTCGCCCCTATTCCTATTGCTAACGATTATCTTTGTAATTACGACTGGAGATTCTATGTCGTACACAATTGCAATGGCGGTATCTGGTGAGGGTAATCCGAAAATTTCATTACGTATCTTCTGGTCTGTCCTAATGGGTGCGGTAGCTTCAATTCTTCTTTACATCGGAGAAGGAAGTGTAAACGCCCTTCAGTCCTTCATTGTGATTACAGCAGTTCCCGTTTCAATCCTATTGCTACCAGTCATATGGTTAGCACCAAGAGTATCTAAAGAATTACTTCTTGAACAAAATAAAAAGTAAGTGAAAAGCCTCTTTCCTGCTCCAAGTGAGTAGGGAAGAGGCTTTTTTATGCCATATTAGCCCCCTTATGTGGAAGGCTTGGAATAGAGATAATGTGCGTATGGTTCCGTTGCTTTTGTGCAGATCGGTGGTCTGTGGAACGGGTTGCTTTCCCCGGAAGACCGATCGAGCTTCCTCGTCATTTCGTTCCTGTGGGATCTCGCTCGCCCTTTTTACCGGAGGAGTCAACCCGTTCCACAGCCCTCCTTAGCCGAATGGTGAATAACGGAACCGCCGTAGTTCAGGGAGAGGAGCAACTTCTCTGAATATAATTTCCAATCCATATGACGTGGAGAAGCTAAATTATGGTCCGTTAGTCTCCATAATCGCGTGGAGGGAAGGAAACGGCAAACTGTCGTGAAACAAAGGGAAGACGAGACCCCGCAGGAACGAGGAGGCTCGGCTTTTCTTCCACAACAGGCTTGCCGTTTCACTGACCGGAACAAATTACTCAACAGCAACGGACTCCTCTCAGTTTCAAGTCTTCAACAATCTTGCCATTAAGCTGAATAACGTCCAATGTGTAATAGAATCCCAAATCGGGAAACGTGATTATGGAGCTACATCATAGAAAGGAGTGTCTAATCATGAAAGCTGTTGTAATTGAACAATATGGAGGTAAAGATCAGTTAAAGGAAAAAGATATTCCAACACCTCAAATTAATGAAGATCAAGTTTTAATTGAAAGCCACGCAACTTCCATCAACCCAATTGATTGGAAAGTACGCGAAGGATATTTAAAAGATATGCTCGATTGGGATTTCCCGATTATTTTAGGTTGGGATGTTTCAGGCGTTGTTGTCAATACAGGTTCAAACGTTACGAAGTTTAAAAAAGGTGATCAAGTTTTTGCTCGCCCCGCTACTACACCTAATGGAACATACGCAGAGTTTGTGGCAGTGGAAGAGCATCTTGTTACCTCTATACCAGAGCAAGTCAGTTTTGAAGAGGCAGCTGCTGCACCTCTAGCGGCTCTTACAGCATGGCAATGTCTTTTTGAAGTTGCAAACCTACAGAAAGGTCAAAAAGTACTCATTCATGCTGGGTCAGGTGGTGTAGGAACATATGCGATTCAGCTTGCAAAATGGGCAGGTGCCTATGTTGCTTCTACAGCTAGCAGTAAAAATAAAGAATTATTAGAAACACTGGGCGTAGATCGTTTCATTAACTATGAAGAAGAAGCATTTGATGAAGTACTAAAAGATTATGACGTCGTATTTGATACTCTGGGTGGGGAGATTCATGACCGAAGCTATAATGTATTAAAACAAGACGGTCATTTAGTCTCGGTTACGAAACAGCCTGATGAAGAATTAGCAAAACAGAAAGGCGTAAATGCTCAATTTGTCTTCCTGAACCCAGATGGTGATCAGCTTGCAAAAATAGCTGAGCTTATGGAAAAAGGAGAAGTAAAATCTATTGTCGATAGAACCTTTACGTTTAGTGAAAAGGGCATTCGAGATGCACATGAATTGAGTGAGACCCACCATGCACGAGGTAAGATCGTTGTCCAAATAAATCCTTTAAATTGCTAATTTTGGCCTAAGTGCTCTCTCTCCGATGAGGAGGGAGAGTTTTTATGCCTTGGTGAATATTAATTTCTTATGAATTCAAAATAAAATGATTTACACAAGGTTGGAACATGTATAGAATGTTTTTATATCTGACTTTTGATAGAAAGGTTTATTCAAGTAAACCATAATCCATAAGAAACACTTGTGAAAAGGAGGGGGCACATGTTCCACTCAATTTTGTTTGATTTCATGTTAATTGGTGCATTAGGTGTTGGGTCTCAATGGATTGGATGGAGGTTTCGAATTCCAGCAATTGTAGTGATGTCCATCGTTGGCTTGTTAGCTGGTCCAATCTTCGGATTCATCAACCCGGCAGAAGACTTTGGAGAATTGTTTGATCCCATCATTTCAATAGCAGTTGCCATTATTTTATTTGAGGGAAGCTTAAATCTTGATTTTCGTGAAGTAAAAGGTTTAGGTAAACCTGTTATGAGAATTGTAACCGTAGGAGCGATCTTAGCTTGGCTCTTAGGTTCCTTAGCCGCTCATTATGTAGCGGGTCTATCTTTAGCTGTAGCCTTCGTTATCGGTGGACTCTTTATCGTTACAGGACCTACCGTTATTTTACCTTTGTTACGTCAGGCAAAATTGAAGCCACGTCCCGCAGCCATATTAAAATGGGAAGGTATCATTGTTGATCCATTCGGTGCCTTGCTATCTGTTTTTGCTTTTGAAATTATCGTCTTTATCATGGAGGATAATGTAACAGCAGATGCCTTACTCTTCTTCTTTATGGCATCTATATTTGCTATTATTATCGGTTATTTATTAGCAAAAGGACTCGGATTTATGTTCGAGCGAGGACATGTGCCAGAGTTTCTAAAATCACCGGTAATGTTTGCATCCGTGATCCTTTGCTTTACATTAGCTGATGAAATTGCTCATGAAACAGGTCTATTAGCTGTAACAGCAATGGGGATGACATTAGCAAACATGCACATCTCTTCCATTGGGGATATGCGTAACTTTAAAGAGAACATATCTGTTTTACTCGTATCCACCATATTCGTGATGCTAACGTCCTCATTATCGGTTGATACATTATTACAAATTTTAGATCTAAATATTATAGCTTACGTTTTCCTTATGTTATTTATCGTACGTCCTTTATCCATTTGGTTATCCACGATTGGAACGGATTTATCGGTAGGAGAACGCATACTTGTTGGGTGGATTGCACCACGAGGAATTGTTGCTTTAACTGTAGCAGGTTACTTTGCAAGCGTGCTTGCTGATGCGGGATTTGAAGATGCATCAATTCTAACATCCTTAACGTTTGCGCTCGTTTTTGCCACGGTTTGTGCACACGGATTCTCTATTGGTTGGCTAGCGAAGAAGTTCCACCTAGCAAATGATGAACAGCCAGGCGTCTTAATTGTAGGAGGAAGCAGCTTTAGTACAGGATTAGCTAAAGCTCTTAGAGAATTAGATGTCCCAACGATGATAACGGATTCTTCTTGGCAGAGACTTGAGACTGCACGTAAAGAAGGTGTTCCGTTTATGCGTGAAGAGATCTTATCAGAGCAAACGGAGTATCATTTAGATATGACACCATATGAATATATGGTTGCTGCTTCTGAGTTAGATTCTTACAATGCGCTAGTATGTAATACATTTATTCCTGAAATAGGACGTAACAACTTGTATCAGCTCACCCTTCATAATCGTCGTGGTGATGATATAGAGGATATGGGACATACAATCGGGGGAAGACTGCTCTTTAACGAACAAGCAACATGGGAGCGTCTAAATGAAAAAGTTGAGATTGGTTATGTCTTTAGAAAAACGAATATTACAGAACAATATTCATTTGATCAGTATGTAAAAGAGCTACATCCTGAAACATTACTCATGTTCGTATTAAAACGTTCAGGGAAAATCGCATTTTTCTCTCATAAAAACAAACCTAAAGCTGAAGCTGGTGATGTAGTGGTAAGTCTAATGCCACCCAGTAAAGAATTTAAAAAAATCCAGCAAAAAATAACTGAGAAACGTGAAGAAGAAAATGAAAATTAGTAATTGAGAAATCCGCATGTGGTCTAAAGAGCCATATGTGGATTTTTATATGGTGGGAATTTTAAAACTTTTAATAAAAAGTTTGCGAATGAAACAAGAGGGTGCATACATACTTTAGTAAAGGAGAATGAAGTCGTATGTAGAAAGGATGATGGGGATGATACATGATCCTGATTTCCACAGTGAACAGGCAAAAATTTATGAACACTTAGCGAGGCAATATCAGCAGACTCATGGAAAATTATTCGAACACTTTTATGCGTTGCATCGATACCACCGATTGCAGCTACAATCGTGCCAAGAAAAAGATTCAGAAAGTATAGCTCCCTCCATAGATCAGGAATAGAAAAGCCCAGCCTTCGACGCATAAACGAAGGCTGGGCTTTTTCATGATATTTAATTCTTTATGATGCATTCTTTGTAGCAGCTACATACTTAGAGTTCCTGCGGGAGCGATCTAATAAATATCCTAATCCTGCACCTATAAGGGCTGGTACGATCCATCCAAGACCTTCTTCAAATAGAGGGAAGATGGATAATGCACTTTGAAGAGGTGCCCAAGTGAGCTTAGCTGCGCTGAGTCCACTATATAAGCTAAAGAAGCTTGTAAGTAGGAGTGCACCGCGATACACATAGCTTGATCCATTGAAAGCGTTGTGGAAAAAGGATAAAACGATGAGAACGATCGCTAACGGATAAATAAAGTATAGAACAGGAACAGAGTAGGAGATGATTTGAGATAGTCCAAGGTTAGTTACAAGAAAACTCACAATGGTTACTCCTACTGCTACATGAGAATATTTTAATCCAGAGAATGTGTTTGAGAAAAACTGACTGCATGCCACTGTTAGTCCAACGCAAGTTGTGAAACAAGCTAGAGCAACAATAACGCCTAATAGTATAGCGCCAAATGATCCAAATAAATGACTTGCTCCTGCAGAAAGAATGTCGGCTCCACCTTCAAATGAACCGAATGTAGCTAATTTCGCACCCATCCAACCGATTGAAGTGTAGACTACAGCAAGACCGGTAGCTGTGACAGCACCAACCTTTAACGTTTGTTTGAAGACGGATTTCTTTTCTGTTACTCCTCGATCCTTCAACGCAGTAACAACAATTATTCCGAAAGCTAACCCAGCGATGGCGTCCATTGTTAGATAGCCGTTTACAAATCCTTTGAAAAATGGAGCGGTTGTATAGGTTGTTTCTGGTGATTGTAACGGTGCATCAAACTGAAAGAAGCTTGCAATACATAAAGCTACAATAGCTATTAATAATGCAGGTGTTAACCATTGTCCAATTCGGTCGACGATTTTAGATGGATTTAAACTAACAAATAATACGATAGCGAAAAAAACGACTGAAAATAAGAAAAGCGCCATAGTTCCACCTGATACAATGACGGGCATAACCCCCATCTCATACGCAACGTTAGCGGCACGTGGAATACCAAAGAATGGTCCAATAGCTAAATAAATAACTGCAGTAAACACAAGACCAAACACAGGATGCACGCGACTTCCTAAAGCTTTGGCATCATCACTTACAAGAGCAATTGCTGCAACGCCTACAATGGGTAATCCTACTCCAGTTAAAATAAATCCTAAAATGGCTGGCCAAAAGGATGTTCCAGCTTGAATTCCTAGTTCAGGAGGGTAAATTAAGTTTCCGGCTCCAAAAAATAGTGCAAATAACATAAAACCGATCGTGAATGTATCTTTTCTAGTCATAACCCTAACCCTTTCTCAAATGTTCTTATTGTTCATTAAAAAAACCCGTCCCCTTACTGAATAAGGACGAGCGTTTCGCGTTACCACCTTAATTCTATGACAAAATTTTTAGAATATTTAGTCATAGCGCTTTATCTGTGTACCATCATACACATTCCATGGTAACGGCGGAAAAACCGGCATGGCTTACTGTATGTTCAGCCAAGCATCTCAGAGGTGATATTCGAATAGGTGCAGTATGTCAACTTTCAGCGGATGTTGACTCTCTGTAATACTCCAAACTATCTTACTCTTCTCATCATAGATATTTGCTTCGATGTTCAAGATGATGTAATCGTACCAACATCAAAATTTTTTGTCAATTCAATTATCAAAAATTTTAGAATAGAAAAAACTTCTATGGAATTGAATTGGTAATTTGAAGCGTATCGTATTTAGTTTTAATTTTTTTACGAATGATAGAGGAATATGACAAAAGCATGAAGAAAGAATAATTAAACACTAGTTCGTCCTTATTTTAAAATAATAGATGGAGGTGTTTCTCATGAATTCGGTTCAAGGAAATCCCCAACATGCCGTCTACAATTCTATCGTTCGTAGCAGTAACCATTCTGTCCAAAATCAATTTGATTCAAACCATAGTCATAAGAATGTCCCTTCGTCTAATTCAGAGAGGGTAGCTTTAGATACGGAAAAGAAAGATCTTCACTACGGTGAACAGCTTTCGCCAGAGCAAAAAAGACAAATTTCGGAGCTGAAGGCTGTAGA
This sequence comes from Pontibacillus sp. HMF3514, assembly GCF_009858175.1. Classification (GTDB taxonomy): domain Bacteria; phylum Bacillota; class Bacilli; order Bacillales; family BH030062; genus Pontibacillus. The sequence continues at coordinate 3,735,846 of NZ_CP047393.1, read as the reverse complement.
ACAAAAAGTTAAAGCTCATGAACAAGCTCACCGATCAGTTGGTGGGAAATTCGCAGGTGGAATTAGTTATGATTTTCAGAAAGGGCCAGATGGTCAAGAGTATATAATAGGTGGAGAAGTGCCTGTTCAAATGCCGAAAAGTGAAGACCCTGAGGAAACCATTCAGGCTATGGAGCAAGTCCGTCGTGCTGCATTATCTCCTGCAAACCCATCTTCACAAGACATGCAAGTAGCATCAAAGGCTTCTCAAGCTATTTTAGAAGCTCAATCTGAAATGAAGAGTAAAGAGAATAAGAATGCGGATGAACAACACCATGAAGATATTCGAAACCAGGCCATTCAAAAATATCAACAACAGCAAGGAGCATTTATGAGAAAGCCTCAGACAATATTTGATCAGTCAGCCTAGCATCGTTGCTATAAGAATAAATACCCAAAAAGAGCCCTTACCGCATAGGTAAGGGCTCTTTTGATTATTAAATTTCTTTTGAATGAAATGCTTCTTCATAAAAGTGAGCCACAACTGTTTTGACAATTGCGTAAAACGGTATGGCGAATAGAAGTCCTATAAAACCAGCAATACTCCCTGCTGCTAATATAAGTGTAATGATCGTAAGCGGGTGTATTTGAAGTGCTTTCCCCATGATATTAGGAGATATAAGATTTCCTTCAATTTGTTGGGCTATGATCATGATGATAATTACGTATAATACCATCATTGGATCTTGGAAAAATGCAACTAAAATTGCCGGTACGACGGCTAAGTATGGCCCCGCAAATGGTATTACGTTTGTTAGCATACCGAATAAGGCCAGTGATAAAGAATAAGGAAGTCCAATAATGACATAACCAATATACAAGAGTACACCGACACATAAACTAACAGTTAGTTGGCCCTGTATAAAAGCAGATAATGTGTGGTCCATTCTTTTTAATAGTCGACCTAGACTTTTCGCTCTTTTCTCCTTAAAGAATTGAGTTAAAAATGGTTGGAGTTTGTCCCCGTCTTTCAGCATATAGAATAAAAAGAATGGAACAAGCACTAATAGGAAAACAAACTGCACAATTTGGGCAATGAGTGTAAAAATAAAGTTTGGTAAACCAACTGCAAAATCCTTTGCAAAATTTATTAAAGAATCAGTTGCATTATCAACTGGTTCAGCAAACTGATCTGGGATAATGACTTGATTATTCTGCCATGATTCAATAATGGATTGAATTTCTAAGGACCATTCATCTGTGCTATCTATGAAGCGAGTGAACTGCTCTTGAGCAATTGGAGCAATATAAGTGATAACTAGGTAAATTAACAGAATGAACAGCACAAATATAATTAATATCGCTGCAATTCTTGGTATTTTATACGCTTCTAGGATATGCATAAGGGGGCGTGAAATGTAGTAGAGTAACCCACCTATGATAAACGGTAACGAAATTGCTCCGATATATGTATAGATCGGATGGAACATATATTGTGTCTCGCGAAATAGTAAAAAGATTAATAGTACTAGGGTTATAACGATTAATGTTTGAAACCAACGCTTTTGATACATAAAACCACACCTTCTTCAATATAAGAAATCAATATTTATATATATACGGTAAATTAAAACCTCGGGAAGTATATCCATTTCGCCATCTTCATAATAAAATCCTTCCTTACCCAGTGTGACTCAATAGATTTTTTTCAAACCTTCTCTGTGGCTTTGAAAGACATTCCTCCATGGTGATTTGGGATCTCTATATATTTTGTCAAAGAAATGTGTGAAATACAATGTTCTTTCTTCGGATCTTACAATATCTGTTAGGTGTAACCATTATCTATTTTGCTACAACATTAGCTTCTTGGTGACCCATTAGGAGTTTGAACAACCCTATCCGTATTTCTGCTCGGACAATGTGTACAATTATGGTTGCAGAAGGTTTCAATAATAAAATTATTTAAACATGATCCAACACACGCTCACTTTTAATAATGTAATGGACTCTTGAAAAACTGTAATTAAAATGGAATTGATTAAGAACAATTTCCTAGTACCTATTCCCTTGCAAGCGTTTATAGTTTATATTTAAATTACTATCTTTTATGAGAAGGGGGCTTAAGTGTGGAAGTTTATGTTGCTAGGCAACCGATTTTAAACAACAAGTGTGAAGTGTTTGCCTATGAGCTCTTATACCGTGGTAGTAAAGAGAATAACTATTTTCCTCAAATAGATGGGGATGAGGCAACAGCTGATGTTGTATTTAATAGTTACTTTAATATTGGTTTAGAGCAAATTTCAGAAGGTAAAAGTGTTTTTGTTAATTTCACCGAGAACTTACTTAAAAGTGAACTTCCATTATGTTTTCCTCCAGACACACTTGTGATCGAAGTATTAGAAAATATCAAACCTACTAAAGAAATTATTCAAATATGTAAGGTGTTAAAAAAGAGAGGATTTCGAATCGCTCTTGATGACTATATTCTTAATGAAGACCATCCTCATACTTACGAATTATTGGAGAATGCAGATATTATTAAAGTGGATATTCAAGCAACCTCTGATGAATTACAAAGGAGGATGTTTGAAAAGCTAGCACCATATGAATTGGAATGGTTAGCAGAGAAAGTGGAGACCTACGAAGAGTATCAAGCATGTGTCCGAAAAGGGTTCACATACTTTCAAGGGTATTTCTTCAGTAAACCAGTTATCTTAACCTCATATGATGTATCGATTTATCCATTTCACCATTTAGAACTAATTAAAGAACTCTCACAAGAAGAACCCAACATAAAAAAGATCGCTCAAAAAGTTGAGATGGATGTGGCTTTATCTTTCAAACTATTACAGCTTATTAATTCTGCATCATATCGTCGCATAGAACCTATAAAATCCATAGAGCAAGCGATTGTGTTACTTGGATTAAAAGAAGTAAAGAAATGGGCTTACGTTTTAACACTAAGAGAATTAAAAAATCAGAATAATAAAGTTCCGAGCGAAGTCATAAAACTTAGTTTCATGAGAGCTAAAATGGGAGAACTTATTGCCAACCAATTTGGACAAAAACAAGAGAGTTCAAGCTACTTTTTAACAGGGATGTTATCGTGTATTGATACCTTTATGTATAGACCTTTAAATGACATATTAAATGATCTTCCATTGCATGAGGAAATTAAAGATGCAATTAAAGGGAAACCCAATTCGTATAGAGCAGTACTTGAATTAAGCCAACTTGTTGAACAAGGGAAATGGGACCAAATTGAAATGAAATCAAACGAATTAGGTATTTCTATGGAAGACGTGTTTCAATATTATAAAGATTCATTAGAATGGACTCAAACCATCATGGAAACCTTTTATAAAAAGGACAAATCGTTAAATAGTATGTAATTAAGACTCTTATAATAGGAGTCTTTTGTTTTTATTACTCCATGAAACATATCTGGTTACATATGGTATAATTCACCTATATTCACTAAACAATCATACATAAATACAACTTGATGATATAGAGGGGGAGCAGGATGAACTGGAAAGATACATATCAAAAATGGGATCAGTATCAAAATTTAGATCCAGATTTAAGAGAGCAATTAACGAAAATTTCATATAATGAGAAAGAATTAGAAGATGCTTTCTATACTAACTTAACTTTTGGGACGGGTGGCATGCGAGGAGTATTAGGACCTGGAACAAATCGCATGAACCGTTATACCGTAAGAAAAGCGGCTGAAGGGTTAGCTCAATACTTAGAGGAGTATGTAGAGGATGCCCAGCAAAAAGGTGTTGCTTTAGCCTATGATTCACGTTATATGTCCCCTCAGTTTGCCTTAGAGACAGCTAAGGTAATGGGAGCGCATAACATTCTTACATACATATTTGAAACATTACGTCCGACACCTTATTTGTCTTTTGCTGTTCGTTACCTTGGTACAGCAGCTGGAGCTATGATTACGGCCAGCCATAACCCTCCAGAATATAATGGTTTCAAAGTATATAATGAAGACGGAGGGCAAACACCTCCGGAAGAAGCTGATCGGATAATTTCGTATGTAAATGGTGTGGAAAATGAACTAGAAATCAATGTTTTAGAGCAAGATGAACTTGAGAGTAAAGGGCTTCTCACATGGATCGGTGATGAAGTGGATCAAGCTTATCTTGAACAATTAAAAGGAATTGTAAAAAATCAAGCGGTTATTCATGAAAAAGCAGATCAGCTAAAGATCGTGTTTACTCCTCTACATGGCACTGCATACAAACCAATTTTAGATGGGTTGGAGAACTTAGGATTCCGTAATGTATCTGTTGTGAAGGAACAAGCTGAACCAGACCCAGAATTTTCAACAGTAGAGTCACCTAATCCTGAAGAGCATCAAGCCTTCCAAAAGGCTATTGAGCTTGGGAAAGAAGAGGACGCAGACATATTGATTGGCACTGATCCTGATGCTGATCGATTAGGTGTAGCTGTAAAGGATAACCAAGGTGAGTATATCGTATTATCAGGAAATCAACTTGGAACGTTAATGCTTGATTATGTGTTATCTCAAACGAAAGATCTCCCTAAAGATGCACAAATGATAAAAACCATTGTAACCACAGAAATGGGACGAGCGGTAGCGGACTATTATGGTGTGGAAACATTAGAAACCTTAACTGGGTTTAAGTTCATAGGTGAAAAAATGCGTCAATTCGATGAGCAAGGTGAAGGCTCATTCATGTTTGGATACGAGGAAAGCTATGGCTATTTAATAGGAGACTTTGTTCGCGATAAAGATGCTGTGCAAGCTGCAATGACAGCATGTGAAATGGCGGCATACTGGAAGTCACATGGGAAGACCATTATTGAAGCGCTCCACACTCTCTTTGACCGCCATGGATATTATCTAGAAGGACTAGAATCCATGACTCTTAAAGGGAAAGATGGTTCGGAAAGAATTCAAAAAATGATGAAGTACTTTCGTGATTATGATGAAACAAAAATGGGACCTTTTTCTATTGAGACCATAGAGGATTATGATACGAGTGTTCGAACTTTCATGACAGATCATAGTTCAGAGGAAATTGAGTTACCAAATGCCAATGTTATTAAATTTAATTTAGAACAGGAGAGCTGGTGTTGCTTACGCCCTTCTGGTACAGAACCAAAGATCAAATGCTATTTTGGAGTGAAAACAGATTCTTATGAGAAGAGTCAGGACCGTTTAGCTCAATTGAAAGAAGATGTTGTAACAAAAATGAAAAACATATAAGTAATCTTGATTACCGTATTCCTTCTTAAAATTGAGAGGGGATACGGTATTTTTGTAGTAACTTTACTGTAAGTTCTTGAAACTTTGAAGGTTTGCATACGTATAAAAGGTAAACCAATGTTACGGAGGGGTATCATGTCTACTATTTATTTTACAGACAACTTCTTTTCTGCAGGTAAAACGGAGATTTATAATGATCAAAAAGAACAGATAGGGACTTTGGATTTAAAGGGTGCATTCAGTTCTGATGTGATGATATTGAATAATAATGAAGAAGTGCTATTGTCAGGTGGTTTTCGATTCTTCTCAAGAAAGTGGTTTGTACAAGATCAACAGGAACAGGAAATTGGTGAACTAGTGCAAAGGTTTGCTTTTTTCTCCAAAAAATATGAGTATGAAGCATATGATCGTGGGATATATCGTATCGAATCTGAAGCGTTCTCTAGAGATTATGAGGTATATGATGAACAAGAAAGTTTGGTAGGAGAGTTTCATAGGACAGATAGTTTCTTTGAATCACCTGCTTTCTGCTTAACCAACCATACTGAGGTTCTAACAGATGATGAACTGATAGCTGTCGTTATGGGTGTGAATATGATTGAAAAGCGAAACTCCTCAAACGCAGCAGGTGGCGCCACTTAAATTATGGTGAACTTTCATTAAAATAAAAAAACACCAATGCCTTATCAGCAGCTTGAAAAGGTTTGTGATGGAGAGAAGGTTTATTTGTAATATTTAATAACTAATGGGTTCTACTCAAACAAGAAGACTTACCGATAGGTAGGTCTTCTTTAATTGCTCTACTATTATTGATATCATAGGAATACAAACTATAGAGAACGTAGAGATTGGGGAGGAATAAAAATGGGGAAGGCAACAAATGATCGTTCATCACAAATGAACTATCTTCAAAACCGAATCCAAATGCTACAGCAAGTCATTGAATCCATGGATGGAGAGGAAGCTGAACCATCTGATCTCGATCGTTTGTTAAGCATGATAGAGGATCTTAGATTAAAAGTTGAGCGGTATAAGAAGGATTGGGAGGAAGGTCGTTCATGAAAGAACTTAAATCAATCCTTTTAGCCTTTTGGCTATTATTTATTTGTTACGCTTTATTTCTAACACCGATAGAAGGTGATTTGGATTATGTCGCAACATTGTTCTCCTTAGATGAACCTGAACCGCTTATCATGGCTGTTTTCTTGTTACTAGGTGTGTGGCCGATGGTATTTGGATTACTGTTGTTAGAAAATGATCAATCAACGATTTCAGCTTGGCCTTATGTTATGTTCTCCTTTTTATTTGGCGCATTTGCGCTTTTACCCTACTTCATTTTTCATCGTGATCAACGTAAAAGAGAAAATAGAACTTCCAATCGCATTGGTGAAATGATTAAAAACCCGTTCTTCCCTTTTGCACTACTCATATTTACTATGATTTTTGTTATTTACGGACTTATTTATGGAAATGTTGAAGTTTATCAAGAGGCGTTTTTCAATTCCCGTTTTGTTCATGTTATGACCCTTGATTTTTTTATGCTTACCCTACTTTCTGTATTGGGGATCAGTCACCATGCTTATCATCGAAATGGCCAAGGTACTCGTTTGTCTATACTTGGGCTTATCCCGATTATTGGGGCATTAGTTTACTTATTTATTACCCATTGGCAAGAAAGTGAACGTTAGTACAGGCTTACTGCTTAATAAGAAAGCCTGTACTTTTTATCTACTCTTGCTTTACATATCGTTTATCTTTAAGGAAGAGTCTCCAGAATAAAATAAAAGCCGGAACAAGTATGGAAAGGCCGATAATATATGCAATCAATAGTTGATAAAACATTGCTGGATTTGTAAAACCATCACTGATTGTGAGGTGGGGATAAACTATATAGGGTAAGTGTGCTGAGCCATATGCATAAATGGCAAAACCGTATTGAAGAATGACAGCTATAACTGCCCACCTTGTATAGCCGACCTCTCCGTTTGGTTTTTTCAAAAATAGAAGGATGTAACCAATTAGGAAAAACGTGATGGACATGCCGAATCCATATAAATTCTCCCCTACATTATCCACAAGCCAAGAGGCCTCACTAGGCATAGTGAATATAGTTAAGACTGCGATTACCATGGTTACTGGTCCGAGCCAAATCGTGTGCATACGATATGTTCTCAACGCACTCTGATCCCCTGCCTCACGAGCATAATCTGTTAAAAACAAGGCAGATAAAAATAATTCCGTACTTAAGCCAAATAGTATATGCATGTAAGTGGTTGAGCTAGACAATAGCTTTCCGTACATCAGTTTTGGATAACCGTTCTCCATTTCTATAAATCCCCCTAGGGTGATGGGTAAGATACTCACAAGTAATGCAGGTATCAATAATCCAGTCAGTCCTGAAGTAACCCTGAGCATGTCACCAAACTTCTGAACATGATGGGCAAAAACCATGAAGGTCGTACGAATCGTTAATAAAATCAAGCCTAATCCAATTGGCACAAGTAAAAGTGTTCCTAGCATAGACGTTGCAAATGGAAAGAAACTCACAAGAGCAACAACAAGTAATACAAGGAACACATTGGTCACTTCCCAAGTTGGGGATAAAAAACGATTGGCGATTGCAGAAGCGTTTGTGTTTTGATTTTTTCCGTAGACCATTCCCCAGAACCCTGATCCAAAATCAAGTGATCCCAGCATGGAATAGACAAACAAAAAGCTCCATAGAATCGTAACTGCTATCAAAGATTCTTCCACAACCTATCACACTCCTCGTTGCTCTAATTCTTTTTGTACAGGGTTTCGTTTGAAATAAAATGACATAACAAAGACCGTTACGAATAACAGCACTAGGTAAAGAGATATAAATAGTACAAACAAAACCCCTACATTATTCGCTTTGGTTGCTGCATCGGCCGTTTTTAATACGTTCACGATCGTGTAAGGCTGTCTGCCGATACAACTGAAACACCAACCTGCCTCAATCCCGATTAGTGCAAGTGGACCTCCTGCAACAAAAAGGGCGAGCATCCAACCAGGCCAATCCCTTTTCAAGACATGACGCCAGAAGAGTGCAAATAGAGATAAGGCAATAAGTACACTGCCGATCCCTACCATCACATTAAACAATGTATGGACATATAAAGGTGGCCAAAGTTCTTCAGGATATTCATTTAAGCCTTTTACTTCTGTATCAAAGCGGTTTCCAGCTAAAAAGCTTAGTGCATATGGAACTTCTATAGCATAAATAACCTCTTCTTTTTCTCTGGAAGTCCAACCTCCAATGGATAAAGGGGCATAGTCTGTTGTCTCAAATAATCCCTCGGCAGCTGCTAGTTTTCTTGGGTTATACTCATGAAGCATTTGAGCAGTTTCGTGTCCATTAATGGCTGTGGCAAGGGACATGAAAGCCCCTAGATAAACCGCGATCATAAAACTTTTTTGATGGTACTTTCGTTCTTCAGAAGAAATACTAGAACGTAATAATCGTAAGCCAGCTATTGACCCAATTAAGAATGCAACTGTCATATATGCAGATACAGCTACATGGGTAGCTGTAACAAAAAAGCTAGGATTGAAAAAAGCTGCCCAAGGATCTACGTTTATCACTTCACCATTAGCTGTCATCTCGAATCCCGCTGGTGTATTCATCCAAGCGTGGGCATCCGTGATCAATATAGCTGATCCAACTGCTCCTATAGCTACAGAGATTATGCTTACAAGTCTCATCCATGAAGGTAAACGATCAGCTGCATACAAATAGATGGACATAAATACAGCTTCAATTAAAAACGCAAAAATCTCTATTTGGAAAGGTAATGCAATGACTTGGCCGACAATCTCCATGAAACCAGGGAACAGTAAGGACATTAATACACCGACAATTGTTCCTGAAGCGATGGCCACTGCTAAAAGAATGGCGAACCCTTTCGTCCAACGTTTTGCCATTAAAGCATAGTCCTTATCTTTTTTGATAATGTACATGACCTCAGCAATGATAATCATGAGAGGAACACCTACACCAATTGTGGCGTAGATAATATGAAAACCGAGCGATGTACCAAATAACGCACGGGCTAAATCCACCGTATCCACAAGCTTCACCTCAGTTACTATCTATGTATTCTATCTGTCCTATTTATCCCGAAATAGGAAAAAGTTATGCACAAAACAAGGATTATCCACAACGCTACAGAATAAATTACCGAGAAGGGAGTCGTGCAACTGTGAATAAACTTATAGAACAATTTAATATACAACCTGGGACATGGGGATTATCTGTTCACTCTGTGCAAAATCCAGGTATATCTATACAAGTTAACGAGTTAGAGTCGTATCCACTCGCATCAGCCGGAAAGGTAGTGATAGGGTACAGCATCGCTAAATTAGTAGAGAAAGGAGTAGTGACCTGGGAAGACGTTGTGTCAGAAGTGAAAGTGGATCCTGATGAAGATACTCAACAACTTTATCCACACTGGCAAAGGCGTAATACATTGCAGCTGGGACAAGTTGTGGAAGGAATGATTGCTTGCCATGATCGTGATTTAGCGAAATGTTGTGCTCGTAGATTGGGAGGGTTTCAACGAATTCAACCTCAACTCGAAATGGATTTTAGGAGTATTCATATTACAGAGAATCCGAGTGATGAGGAACACCGTGGACAACTTGTGGAGATTGCGCAGCTGGTTCAATCCATTTACACCGGTTATCAACATGACCCAGATACTTGGGAACCTGTTATTCAGGGCATGGTACGGATGCAAGACAAGCATGTGAGGATTCCTTATCATCATCAAGTCAACATGACAGGCGGATTATCTGACTCGTTAATTGAAATAAATATATTAGGCGCTTTTCAAGAGAATCCCTACATTGTGGTGGTCGCTGCAAAAGGTTTAGAGAACAGAGACGAAGCGGATCGTTTTGTAGATGATATCATGCTCCCTCTTTATAACATGTGGAAGGGAAAACAAGAAGGATGAGTGATTAGTGGAGATCAATAGTTATGATGAAAGGGTCATCCCCGCCAAAAGTGTAATGAAGTTATACCAAAATGTTGGCTGGTGGGCAGAGAGGAAAGAAGACGAAATACAAGTAATACTTGAGAGAACGATCTCAGTAGGTGCATGGATTGATGATGAATTAGTTGGATTTGCTAGAGCTGTAACAGATGGAAAGTATCGAGCCTATGTTGAGGATGTTGTCGTCCATCATCAATATCGGCACAAAGATATTGGGAGTCAGATTATTGAACGTTTGCTACATGAATTACAGCATATCGATATTATTAGCTTATTTTGTGACGAAACGTTGATTCCATTTTATGAAAAGACGGGGTTTCGAAGTAGTTCATCTCAGTATGTCTTACATCGTACAAAGAAGTGAAAAAGGAGGTGATCAGTTGAAGTGGAAAAAGGTTATGGTTGAAGCTGAACGTGGGACTTTTGAGGTTTTTGTAAAAGGAGAAGGACCACCTTTGTGTGTATCTCATTTATATGCCCAATATAACGAGAGTGGGGATCTCTTTGCTGATTGTTTTACAAGAACGAATACAGTATTCTTGGTTAATTTGAGAGGGACAGGTGAGTCAGAACGTGCAGTTCACGCCTATCAATTTAGTCTTCTGGAAACGGTGTTTGATCTGGAATCCATTCGGCATGCATTAGGATACAAAACTTGGGGATTTGCAGGTCATTCGACAGGGGGCATGATTGGCCTTATGTATGGGGCGTACGCTTCTACCTCACTTAAAAACTTAATCATCGTTGGATCAGCTGCACGAGAGTATTTCTCTAACTCCCCACAGTGCATATATAATGAAGAGCACCCTCAGTATCAACATATGCAAGAGCTAATTGAAAAACTAAAAGATCCTAATCTATCAAAGGATGAACGAGATAAAATAAAGATACAAAGAACTAAGTTATCCTTATTTAGACCGGAGAATTATGATGAATACTTCACAGCTGACGTGCAAAAAGGCATGGCTGTTGAACGGATGAACTTTTTTGCTCGTGAGGTACATACGTATGATATTACGAAAAAGTTATCCTATATTACCACACCTACTCTGATCTTGTGCGGAAAACATGATGTCCAATGTCCAGTAGAATATTCTGTTGAAATGAATGCGCTTATAGAGAATTCTAAACTAATCATATTTCATGAGAGTAACCATTACCCATTCTTAGAAGAACAAGTTTTATATCAAAAAGAGGTCGATACGTTTCTAGCTTCAGTATAATCTAGAAAGCGTATCGACTTTTCTTTTCATATAATAGGTCATTTCTTCGGATCCTTCTACACCCATCTTCACCTAAAGACCGTGACACATAGGCACGAACATAGAAGGACGGTCTGGTTCTCTCCGGTTAGGGCTTTTTAAATATAAGACAATTAATGGAATGAAGAGTCCTGTAATACAGATGAGAACAGGAAAAAAAGTGATTGTAAAACTTTTATTAATTTTATTGACCACTGAACGATATAGCTTTAAAATCGCCTGAGGTAAAAACGACATTAACGTTTTCATCAATCAAGAGTAAAGCGAGGAATTCGTCATGTCCTATCGTATTGCCGTATATCTTTTAGGTATGCTTGTGAACTTTTTTGGTGTTGCCCTGTTAATTAAAGCGACGTTAGGGGCAGGTTTTTGGACAGCTCTGTTTGTGGGGCTTTCAGATTTGTTCGGATTAACTGTTGGAATGTGGTATGCTGCATTTCAATTAATTTTTATATTTATCAATGCAGGGTTGGTAAAGCAAACGCCAGAATGGAAAGCGATTGTTCCATTAGTATTAGAAAGTCTGATATTAGACTTTTGGTTGGAAATTGTACTTCATAATTTAAGCTTATCCAGTGCTCCATTTATGGTTCAATTTACTTTTCTTGTTATAGGGATAGGGTTAAGTGCACTTGGTGTTGCCATTTATATTCTTCCGCAATTGCCACGTGCACCTGTTGATCAGTTATTCCTAGCGATTTCTCATCGATTAAAATTTAGCCTTCGTGTTAGCCAGACGATGGTTGCTCTAACTACATCGACTACAGCACTTCTAATTGGAGGACCTGTTGGCATTGGGACAGCTCTAGGGGTAGCTTTTGCTGGTCCCATTATTCAGTATTGTTATGTAAGAGGATATCCACTGTATTTTCAGTATCATCCCCATTATCAAGAGCGTTTTGAACTCTCAATGTAAAGTAAAAAGACCCGAATCATGCCAGTTCATGATTCGGGTCTTTTATTAAAACTTAGTGCTTAAAACAATATTTCCTCGTGGCTTTTTACTTGTTGCATCTGGTTCTTTAGATATAGCGATCATATCCCATGTTTTATCATTAGGGAGTTGATCCATCGAAAAGGAGACAGCACCTTCACCGTTTTGATTCGCAACAAAGCTTCCAGCGCGATAAGGGGTTTCTCCTTCAAGCAACCATACCTGATAAACCTCTTCTCCCTCTAGTTGTTGAAGGTTTTGGGCATCAACAGATAAGATTTGATTTTCATTTTGTTTAATAATAGAAGCAGTTGCTTTGCCAGAGGTTTTACCTTGTAGCGTAACACGACGAACAACTTGATCGATTGATTCTTCTTCTGGATCAGGTTTCGTTGTTTCGGGCTCTTGTAAAAAGGCGTACATATTTCCAATAAGCGATAACATTAACGCAGCAGCTAGCGTTGTAACCATCCATGGTTTTATTCCTCTTGGCTGTTTTCGAGTGTAGCGCGATGCTAATTCATTTTCAGATTCCTCTTTGCGATATGAAGGGGCTGCTGAATGAGTAGTTGATGAGCTTTCTTGAAGTTCATCTTCTGTGTTTTCTTCACCGAAAACGCCACTTAAAACACGATTCTTCATTCCTTCAGTTGGTTCTACAGGTTCCGAAGCAAAAGGTAGATCTTCTGTCATTTCTCGAAGTTCGGCTAATTCTTCCTTACAATCCGAACATGTTTCTAAATGTTGTTCAAAAGCTTCTTCTTCTTCTTTTGTAAGTTGACCATTAAAATAATCAATTAACAGATCACAGTTGTTACGCATCACGCACACCCCCTTTCTCTTTGTTGTTCGATAACTCTTTTCTTAGATGTTTTAAAGCTAAGCGTATTCGTCCCTTTACTGTTCCGAGGGATAAATTACATTTATTTGCAATCTCTTGCTGAGTTAATCCTTTAAAATAAAATAATTTTATAATTTTACCTTGTTCTTTAGATAATTTCTTCATAGCTCTTCGTATGAGTTCGCCTTGTTCTCGCCATTCAGCTAAATCTTCAGCTGAAGGTTCTTCTTGGTGCAGCGTATCTCGTTCTTCTTCAAGGGAATAGTTGTGGTTCTCCTTTTTCCGAACGGTATCAATACTCGTATAGCGTGTAATTGTCATAATCCAAGAGGAGAACTTCCCTTTGGACTCATCGTATGTTGCTTTTTGCGTCCAAAGTTTAATAAAGACCTCTTGTATTATTTCTTCTGCCATTTCTTTTTGGCCACATGTTTTATAGGCAAAAGAAAACAATAGTTTTTCGTACTTATCATAGATCTCTTCAAGCGCTTGTTTATCGCCATCGAGGACCTTTTGATAAAGTGTTAAATCCCGATCACTCATAAGATTCTCCTTTGTTTTCTAGGCGTAAAGATAGGATAGCATAGGGGATGTCACATTTAATACTTATCTGTAAGTGATCTTCGCTAAGCTATCGATTGATTTGTTTCATTAGATCACTGTTCAAAGAAAAAATGGTTTGAAAATTATATGATAAGGGTATAAGTTATAACTTGTTTTCTGCTTCCATACGATTGAATCGTTTAAGCCCACCCAATGTTCCGAGTGTAAGGGCTCCTGTCCACTCACGCTTTGCTTCTTCCCATACATTCATATAATCATTCCATGCCCATGTTGGTTCTATTACACCATGCTCTTCAATTTTCTCTACAAAATAATCTAAGTTATCCTCGACTTTAAATTGAGGAATGCCGTACGTTTTCGATTCAGGACTTGCTACAAATTTAAGGGGGAATGGGACGTATTTCTCCCAATTTTCACGGTCTAGTTTTACAACAGATTGTACGGCTCGCTCAATTTGTTTTTCTACTTTCTCCGTACGCTGTGATGGAACCATAGCAAGTAAGCGTAAGTAACAATAAATTTCATGCTCTGACTCGAACTTTTCTAAGTTTAAAAAGTGTTGAACAGCCTGATCCACAAGTTTTGGTACATTTAATGCTGCTACATAATGTTCAAAAATATGAAGATAGCCAATTAACTCCGCACTAGGGTTCCCCCAGTTGTCATCAATCCATGACATCCCATTCTCATGTACCGTCCACCAAAAGGCATGAGGATATTCGTTTACTTCTTTAGGTACCGCCAACCAGCCTTGACGCTCTTCGAGGAAAGAGTATTCCAAGTAGCGGATTGCATTTTGGATCATTGGTTCAGCTTTAGGTTGATCAGCAAATTGAATTAAGTGCTGAAGACCCACTGATGTGGCCATAGGGGAGGAGTGTGGCATGCGAAAGTCAGCTTCTAAACCGTTGCCAAACCCACCATCTTTATTTTGAAATTTTGCAAGCTCATTTAGAACATCATCTGCTGAACCATTTTCATATTCGTATGAGAAAAGAGCTTGTTCCAAAGGACGTGCTTCTGTCATGATCCAGTTTCGTGCTTGCTGAAATGCATTTGGGGATAAAGTTTTCATATATATAGCGCCTCCTAAAAAAATCATTCTTCTTTCTAGGATACAAGAAACGAGCATTAAAATCCTAGTTTGAAAGAAGGAAATAGGGAAAAGGAGTGGAAGAATTTAAGCTTAGGAGGGGATTATATGTCAGTGCAACTTAAAATACAGGGGGAGAATGAATGAAATTTTTTCGATTTGATGAAAAGGTAGCAAAATCGATTACACAATATGATTCTACGTTTTCTATGTCACCGTTACTGTTAATAGAGGACGGTGCACATATAGGATGTATGCACATCCCGGAAGGTGGTAATGTTGGGGAGCATGAGGCAGCGTGCGACCAGCTATTCGTAGTTATGGAAGGTGAAGGTTGGGTTTATGGAGAAGATGGTGTTACGTATCCGATTCAAAAAGGAATTGCAGCTTTTTGGGTGACGGGGGAAAGCCATGCATCTGGATCTGAAACGGGTATGACAGTGATTGCGGTTGAATCAGGGAAATTAAAACCTGAGGAAAGAATGCAAGAAGTAACCTTACAACCTCAAAATATATAAGTGGATGAGAGATGCATAAGAAGAGTTGGTTTTGACCTTTTATATGCATCTTTTTTTTTATTGGTATTTCCTGTACTTTGCTTATTTACCTTTAAAATTGTTTGAAAATTTGAAATAATAATTGAGATAAGGAGGAAAACAGTGACGTACACATTTCAACCGATGACTCAAAGTGAAGCAGAATATATAGCAAGTCAATGGCATTATGAAGGGGAGTACGCCTTTTATGATATTTCAGCTGATGAAGAGGATCTTGAGGAATTTTTAGACCCCAAACAACGAGAGGATAAATCCTTTAGTGTTTATAAGAATGGTAGCGTAATTGGCTTTTTTAGCTTTAATCAAGCAGAACCAAATGTTGTTGATATTGGCTTGGGATTACACCCAGATTTAACAGGCAAGGGAGAAGGGCAATTGTTTTTAGAGCAGGGAATTGAATATGTGAAAGCCTCTTTTTCTCCTCAAAAGCTGACGTTATCTGTAGCTACGTTTAATGAACGTGCGATAAAAGTCTATGAAAGAGTTGGATTTAAAAAAGTTCAAACCTTCATGCAGGATACCAACGGAAGCACCTTTGAATTTGTAAAGATGGAACGGGAGGTAGGTGAATGAGGGGTGAAGGTTAAATATGCAGATCGCTCTCATTGGAATCGAGTGAAGGAACGCTCCTTTTCTGTTCATCATGAGAATAGTGATTCGTTTCAGGGTGCTGTGGCAGTCCTGAATATTCACAAAGTACGTACAAGGTTAGTGATTCCGTATGAAGACAGACATATTTGTATCGCTGATGATGGGTACGTATGGGTGCAGCATTTTCCAAAGGGTGAATATTACACAGTTACGGCTATGATTAATGATGATGGTCATGTTGTGCAGTGGTATATTGATATGATTAACGCATATGGTGAGACGGAAGATGGTATCCCTTGGTATGAGGATTTATTTTTAGATGTAGTAGCATTGCCGAATGGGGATTACTATACGCTTGACCAGGATGAATTAGATGCAGCATTGAGAGCAGGAGATATCACGAGAGAACAGTATGACTTAGGATTAAGAACCCATCGAAAAGTTACATATCTATTGGAATCAGGGCAATTTGATATCTTAAGAGAAGCGAAAAAATGGGTGAAGAGTGATGACAACTGATATTTTTTTAACCTCCAATGGCTTTTTTACTGAAGAAATTAAAGAGTGCTTTATGCAGAGTATTGCTCTTCAAAAAAATACTACTGCAGTTATCATAACTACCGCATCGAAGGAAAAAGAACAGAACAGATATGCTCGAAAGGCTAAGTCAGATCTATTGGAAATGGGAGTAAATATAGTGGACTTTTTAGATGTGGAATATGATGACCCTTCACTTATAAATAACTACTCGATCATTTACATCAATGGAGGTAATCCTTATAAGCTTCTATATCACTTAAAAGAATCTGGTGCAGACAAAGAGTTAGTAGAGTTTGCTGCCAAGAAAGAAGGCGTAATTGTTGGAGTGAGTGCAGGTGCTATGGTTCTAGGTCCACATATTTATATGGTTGACGCATTCACCCCTTTTATGAATGAAATTGAATTAAGAGATCTTTCGGGTCTTTACTTACATAAGGATGTTATCTTCCCTCATTACGATAGAGAGGACCTCTTTGAAGCGGACACAACTATTGAAGATAGGCTACGAGAATTTGAGTCAAGTTATGATTGTAATGTTATTAGGATGAAGGACAAGGATTTTCTGTTGAAGAAATCATTACATAATTAAGTGTTAGTAAATGCTTATTTTTAGAAGACATCACATCGTCCCATTTGGTTTATGGGAGCAAAATTCGATATGATGATGGTATAGGTGGTGAAGCTAATGTCCAAAACAATGTTAGAAGGGCAGACGGAGGAGAGAACCTTAGGTCAGGTTATTGAAGGTCAAAAGACAATGGTTGTTTTCGTACGTCACCTTGGTTGACCGGTTTGTCGAGCGTATCTCTCGCAGTTGCGTGAGCGAATAGATGAAGTTGAATTAAAAGAATTTCAAGTTGTTGTCATAGCTCCATCAAGTGCATCGTTTATAGCACAATTTTTGGAGCACTTTGGTCCATTTCCATTTGATATATATGGAGATCCTTCCCGACAACTATATAAAGAACAAGGTACCGTGACGATGCAAAAGTGGAAGCTGTTATCAAAAGCGCTTTGGGGTGCTGTGACAGGTAAGGTAAAGAACTTCCTACCTAACGATGAAAATCAAAAAGAGTTTGTTAAAAATTCAATGAAAACACAGGATGTATATATTCAAGGTGGGACCTGGTTATATGATGAAAATGGTCAAGTGATCTGGCATCATATTGATTCGTCACCAGAGGACCATGCGAAGCTAGACACGGTCTTACAATATATGGAGAAACATAACAGCAAAGAGTAGGAGGAACCAACATGGCAAAACATCATTTTCACTTAAAAGCTGATTGGCCAGGTGGTCGAAACAATGTAGGTACAATTGAAGCAGATAAACTGAAGACAGAAATCTCCGTTCCAACAGAAATGGACGGGCCTGGTATCGGAACAAACCCAGATGAAATGCTACTAGGAGCAGCAGCGACATGTTATATTATCACACTTGGTGCAATGATCGAACGCGCTGGTCTTCCGCTAGATGAAATGGACATGAGTTCAGAAGGTGTTGTAGATGTAACAAAAGGTGTTATCACTTACGAAGAAATCATCCACCGCCCGGTTGTAAGACTGAAGCCAGAAGCAACAATGGATGATTTAACCAAGCTACAGCGAATCGCAGAGAAAGCAGAAGAAAGTTGCATGATTTCCCGGGCTATTAAAGGAAATGTAGATGTGAAACTAGAAGCTGACTTAACCGTTAATGAAGGATAAAAGGCTCCATATTATGGAGTCTTTTTTATTTGAATACTCATTTTTGAATCAATCGCATAATTCCCTAACAAAGCTAATCTAGCTAATTGGGAAAACTAAAAAAATTGCATGATATAATAAAATGCTTTATATTTAAATTTAGACAATCGAATAATTTCCTTCGGGGTCGGGTGCAAATCCCAACCGGCGGTGATCAAGCTTGTCTTGCTAGCCCGCGACCCGCATTGCTCTGCTTTGCGGCTGATTTGGTGAGAAACCAAAGCCGACGGTAACAGTCCGGATGGGAGAAGGAAGTCGAACGAGTCAGGAGAGTACTGATTTTTCGAGATGCTTGTAAAATTCTGCAAGTATGTTCATTTTATAAATGAGGACTCAAACACAGGTGAACTGTGCTTTTTTACAAAATTCTTTCGTGACTAAACTTAGACCCTGGGGAACGTATATCTTCCTCAGGGTTTTTTATATTCAAAATGGGGGTGAGAACCGTGAATCAGGATGAACAATACATGAAACTGGCTATCCAAATGGCAGCTTCCACTCAAGGGCAAACGAACCCGAATCCATCAGTGGGCTCTGTTGTTGTTAAAAATGGTGAAGTCATTGGTATGGGAGCACACCTGAAAGCGGGTGAAGCTCATGCTGAAGTACACGCACTAAATATGGCTGGTGAGCGAGCAAAAGGTGCAACCATCTACGTAACTCTTGAACCATGCAGCCATTACGGGAAGACACCTCCATGTGCTGAAAAGATCATTCAATCAGGAATATCCCGTGCTGTTGTAGCAACGCTCGATCCGAATCCAAAGGTTGCTGGAAGAGGTATAAAAATGCTTGAGGATGCAGGGATTGAAGTGAAAACTGATCTCTTAAAAAGTGAAGCGGATGACCTGAATGAAGTGTTCTACCATTGGATTCAATCCAAACGACCTTTTGTCACGTTAAAAACAGCAATGTCACTAGATGGAAAGATTGCTACAACAACTGGTGAGAGCCAATGGATTACTGGAGAGGAAGCACGTAGGGATGTTCATCAATACCGTCATACACATGATGCAATACTTGTCGGTGTAAATACAGTTATTCAAGATAAACCAAACCTCACCACAAGACTTCCTCATGGCGGAAAGAATCCGATTCGCGTAGTGCTCGATACACATCTTCGAACACCGATCGACACGCCTCTCATTCAAAACCCCGAGGCCCCAACATGGATTGTGACGGGTAGTGAAGTGAAGAAAGAAAAGCTTGAACGTTTTACGCAATTCGCTCATGTAGAAATCATTCAGCTTTCAGAACCAACGATTTCAATAGAAGAAACATTGCAACGTCTAGGAGAAAAAGACGTCACCTCCGTATTTGTTGAAGGAGGCGCAAAAATTAACGACGCTTTTCTTAGAGCAGAAGCAGTCCAGCAAGTCATTAACTATGTCGCTCCAAAGCTGATTGGTGGTCAGCAATCTCCAACACCTATAGGAGGAGAAGGGATTGCAAAGCTGTCGGAATCCATGCAACTTACCATCACTGAGGTAACCCAGTTAGGGGAAGACGTAAAAATCATTTCAAAACCAATTTAGGCAGGGGTGATCCCATGTTTACTGGAATTATAGAAGAGCTTGGTACAGTGAAACGTATCCAAACGGGTCAAGAATCCATGGAAATCATTGTTCAAGCCAGTAAGATCCTTGAGGATGTTCATTTAGGTGACAGTATATCTGTTAATGGTGTGTGCTTAACTGTGACACACTATTCGAAAGATGAAGCAAGCTTCGATGTAATGCCTGAAACGT
This sequence comes from Pontibacillus sp. HMF3514, assembly GCF_009858175.1. Lineage (GTDB taxonomy): Bacteria > Bacillota > Bacilli > Bacillales > BH030062 > Pontibacillus. Next base: position 3,715,722 of record NZ_CP047393.1, on the reverse strand, counting down.
TTAAAGCAACGAACCTAAATGAACTATCAAAAGGTAGTAAAGTCAATTTAGAAAGATCCATGAAAGCAGATGGCAGATTTGGAGGGCATATGGTATCAGGTCATGTTGATGGCCTTGGGACCATTACAAGCAAAAAAACGGAATCCAATGCTGTTTATTATGACATTGAGCTTCCAACTGAATTACTAGATTATTTTGTTTATAAAGGATCTGTCACCGTTGATGGCACGAGCTTAACGGTTTTTGGCGTAAGTGATAAAGGAATTACGATCTCACTGATTCCTCACACAATGGAACACACCATTTTAGGGGGTAAAGGCCCTGGTGATCATGTGAACATTGAGATCGATATGTTAGGCAAATATGTCGTGAATTTTTTAACAAAACAATTTGGTTCAGATAAAAAGTCATCGTCCATTACAGAATCCTTTCTACAAGAGAACGGCTTCATGTAAGTTGAATAAATGGGAGTGAAGAACATGTTTGATAAAATAGAAGATGCCATAAAAGATCTTCAGAACGGTAAAATGGTTATCGTTTGTGATGATGAAGATCGAGAAAACGAAGGTGACCTGATTGCATTAGCCGATAAAGCAACACCACAAGTGATCAACTTTATGATTACGCATGGTAAAGGTCTTGTGTGTGCTCCAGTTTCTCAGGATATAGCTGAAAGTCTTGATCTTTTTCCGATGGTAGAGCGAAACACAGATCCACACGGTACAGCTTTTACGGTTTCCATTGATCATAAAACAACGAGTACAGGAATTTCTGCTGCTGAGCGTTCTGTAACGATCAAAGAAATGCTGAACCCTGAAGCAAAGTCGCAGGACTTTAAACGTCCTGGACACATTTTTCCGCTCCTTGCTAAAGAGGGGGGCGTACTTCGCCGTGCAGGGCATACAGAAGCGGCTGTAGACTTAGCTAAGCTTGCCGGATCAAAGCCTGCAGGTGTAATCTGTGAAATTATAAAAGATGATGGAACGATGGCGCGTGTGCCTGATCTTCGTGAAATGGCAGATGAACACAATCTAAAAATGATTACGATTCAGGATTTAATCCATTATCGTAATTCAAAGGATAAGCTTGTTCAAAGGGAAATTGAAATCAATCTACCAACTGAATATGGGGATTTTAAAGCGATTGGCTATTCAAATGTTGTGGATGATAAGGAACATATCGCTCTAGTAAAAGGAGACATAAACCCAGATGAACCGACACTTGTACGCGTTCATTCTGAATGTTTAACAGGCGATGTATTTGGATCCTATCGTTGCGATTGTGGCCCTCAACTTCATGCCGCTCTTCAACAAATTGAAGAAGCTGGAGAAGGCGTACTTCTTTATATGCGACAAGAAGGCCGTGGTATTGGGTTGATCAATAAAATGTATGCCTACAAGCTCCAGGAAGAAGGGCTTGATACAGTAGAAGCAAACGAAAAACTAGGATTCCCGCCGGACTTACGTGATTATGGAATTGGTGCGCAAATCTTACGAGATCTAGGTATCTCTAAAATGAAGTTGCTTACCAACAATCCTAAGAAAATCACTGGTTTAAAAGGATACGGACTTGAAGCGGTAGATCGTGTACCCATTCAGATGGAAAAACGTAAGGAAAATGAAAAATACTTGAGTGCCAAGCAAAGTAAGCTAGGTCACTTATTTCACTATTAAATTTTAGGAGGCCAATTCAATGGGACAACAATTTGAAGGACACTTAGTCGGAACAGGTTTAAAAGTAGGAATCGTCGTTGGACGTTTTAATGATTTTATTACAAGTAAGCTTCACGGTGGCGCGATGGACGCTCTAAAACGTCACGGTGTTAGTGAAGATGATATTGATGTTGCTTGGGTACCAGGCGCATTCGAAATTCCGATGATCGCAAAACGCATGGCGGACACAGGAAAATACGACGCTGTAATTACATTAGGTACAGTGATTCGTGGTTCAACTCCACACTTTGACTATGTATGCAGTGAAGCAGCAAAAGGTGTATCCCAAGCTTCTATGCAAACGGGTGTACCTGTTATTTTCGGTGTCATTACAACTGAAACGATTGAGCAGGCAATTGAACGTGCTGGCACTAAAGCTGGTAACAAAGGCTGGGAGGCTGCTACAGCAGCACTAGAAATGGCGAACTTAAATAAAAGTTTTGATATGTAAGGCTGTAAAACGCTTGGAGCAAAAAGGCTCTAAGCGTTTTTTTTTCTATAAATGAAAGCGAAAAGTTAATTTCTAAAATACCCAAACACTTCATCTCTGTCCACAGAGAACATAAAATGATCCCCAATAAACCGTAGTAATACAGAAAAGAATAGTGGTATATATAATTGGTATAGACAACTATATGTTAAGATGATAACATGACTTTGAAGCGCTTTCATAATTTTAATTTCAGCAGGAGGAAGATTTATAATGCTTAATTTCTTACAACGAATCGGGAAATCATTAATGTTCCCTATTGCGACATTACCTGCAGCAGCCATTCTTGTACGACTTGGTATGGAAGATATGTTAAATATTCCATTCATGACTGCAGCTGGGAATGGTATATTGGGGAATCTATCATTGATCTTTGCAATTGGTATTGCAATGGGATTTGCGAAGGATGGTAGTGGAGCTGCTGCATTAGCCGGTGCGATCGGTTACTTAGTGTTAGACAGTGGTATAGAAGCTATTAATGAAGACGTTAAAATGGGCGTCTTTGCTGGTGTTATTGCAGGTATAACAGGTGGAATGCTTTATAATCGCTTCCATGATGTTAAGTTTCCAGATTATCTTTCCTTCTTCGGAGGCAAGCGGTTTGTTCCGATTATAACTTCCGCTGTGATGGTTCTTCTTGCATTTATATTTGGTCATTTGTGGGTATATCCACAGCAAGTTTTAGATATCACAACGAATTGGATTTTAAACTCTGGTGCTCCTGGTGTAGGGGTTTATGGTATCCTCAACCGTCTGCTAATTCCAGTAGGATTGCACCATGTTATTAACGCATTAATTTGGTTTGACTTCGGTTCCTTTACTACAAGTGGAGGCGATGTGGTCCATGGAGAAATCAACCGCTTCTTAAATGGGGACCCTGAAGCAGGTTATTTCCTAGCCGGTTTCTTCCCAGTAATGATGTTTGGTCTTCCGGCAGCTTGTCTTGCCATGTATGCAGCAGCGAAGAAGCATCGTAAAGCAGCTGTAGGAGGCATGTTCTTAAGTATTGCACTTACTTCATTTTTAACAGGTGTAACGGAACCAATTGAGTTTTCTTTCATGTTCTTATCACCTTTACTTTATGCGGTACACTCCGTTCTAACAGGCTTATCAATGGTGATCGCATATCTATTTGAAATTCGTCATGGTTTTGGGTTCTCAGCCGGTTTAATTGACTACGTCTTAAACTTTGGTATTGCTGAAAATCCTTTAATGCTTCTTGTTCTGGGAATATTTATGGCGGCTATATACTTCTTTGTATTCTACTTCCTTATCGTCAAACTTGATCTAAAAACGCCAGGTCGTGAAGATGAGGATGAAGACTTTGTAGAAGAGACACAAGAAGTTGGGCAACCAAACGATGAAACAGATGATTTTGATACAAAAGCCTATTATTACCTAGAGGCATTAGGCGGACCAGAAAATATTGAATCTCTGGATTATTGTACAACTCGCTTAAGAATGCAGATGAAAGATAGAGACCAAGCGAATGAAAATAAACTAAAAAGGTACGGATCTAGAGGTGTAATGAAAGTCGGGAAGCGCAACTTACAGGTTATAGTAGGAACAAGTGTAGAATTTCTTGCAGAAGCTATGAAAAAACGAATAGAACAAGGGAATATGACCCCACCGCAAACGCAAGGTCAAACTGAAAATCCTGAGAGCGACAAACCTAATGATCGTAGTGTAAGCGAAAAAGACTTTGAGATGCCGATGGATGGAAAAGTTCTTCCTTTATCTGAAGTTCCCGATGAAGTTTTTGCACAAGGAATGATGGGGCAAGGATTCGCTGTTGATCCTGAAGGGGACACTTTCCATTCACCTATAGATGGGAAAGTGGTACAGGTATTCCCAACTAAACATGCTATTGGATTAGAATTAGATAATGGAATAGAAATTCTTATTCATATTGGACTCGATACAGTGAAGCTGAATGGCGAAGGTTTTGAAACGCTAGTAGAGGCTGAACAAATGGTGAAACAAGGAGATCCTTTAATACGAGTCAATATGAATGAGGTAAGAGAGAAAGCACCTTCTGTTATTACTCCGATCATCTTTACAAATCTTGAAAATGAAACGGTTAACCTTCATAAGTCTGGTTCTGTTAAAAAAGGAGAATCAGGAATTATTACAGTTGGTTCATAGGTTGATGGGAGAAGCATTATGCTTCTCCCATTCAAACGATGAGGAGGAATAAGATGCAAGGAATTATTGAAATCAAGAATGTTAACGTGATCGCAGAAAAACAAGAAATCAATATGGGATCATTACAGATAAAAGACGGTAAGATCAATCAAATATCCAATAAATATATTGGAGGAGCAGACGAAGTCATTGATGGGAAAGGGAAAGGTTGGACACTTCTACCAGGCTTTGTTGATGTTCATATCCATGGAGCTAACGGTCATGATGTAATGGATGCAACCGACGAAGCCCTGTCAGGAATGGCGTCCCAGTTGCCTAAGGAAGGAACAACGAGTTTTTTAGCCACTACCATGACACAATCTGATGAGGCCATATCAAATGCACTTTCGAATGCTGGGAAATATACGGAAGACCAGCCTGCAAGTGGTCAGGCTGAATTGCTAGGTGTTCATTTAGAAGGTCCATTTATTTCAGAGAAAAAAGTTGGAGCACAACCCATTGACCATGTTGTGCCTCCTTCCATTGATTTATTTCAAGCGTGGCAAAAAGAGAGTCGAAACCATATCCGATTAGTGACGCTAGCTCCTGAGGTAGAGGGAGGATTAGAGTTTATTGAATATCTAGCCTCTCAGGGTATTGTCGCTTCCATTGGTCATAGTGACGCGACACTATCCACTGTAAATCAGGCAGTCCAAAAAGGGGCTCGTCATATCACACACCTATATAATCAAATGAGTGGGCTTCATCATCGTGAACCAGGTGTAGTTGGGGGAGCATTTTTGAATGATGATGTAAAAGTTGAAATGATTGTCGACCATATTCATGTTCAAAAAGATGCCATTAATATCGCCTATCAATTTACGAAGGCTGATCGGACAATCTTGATTACAGATGCGATGAGAGCTAAATGTCTTCCGGAAGGAACTTATGATCTTGGTGGTCAAGATGTCATTGTCAGTAATGGAGAAGCACGTCTTGCAAATGGTGCATTAGCTGGAAGTATCCTAACGTTAGAAGAAGCTGCAAGAAAGATGAAAGCAGGAAATAATCTATCCTATGCAGACCTTGCCGCCATTACTTCGGCCAATGCAGCTAAACAATTAAATGTTTTTGATCGTAAAGGTAGTATATCAGTTGGGAAAGATGCTGACTTGGTTTTATTAGATGATCAAGATCAAGTTATTATGACGATTTGTAGAGGGGCTCTCTCCTATGATCAAAGGGGGGAAGCATCATCATGAATGTTAAGGTATTAGAAAACTATGAGGAACTCAGTCAATTAGCAGCTTCCCTCATAGAACAACAAGTTCAAACGCACCCTCAGACTGTATTAGGTTTAGCGACAGGGGGGACACCTCTAGGAGCATACAAATATGTAATCAGAGGATATCATCAAGGATATATGGATTATTCGAATGTTTCTTCAATCAATTTGGATGAGTATGTAGGTTTAGACAAAAACCATTCCCAAAGTTATCATCAATTTATGAAAGAGCACCTATTTGATCATATCAATATCCAAGATGACTATACGTATATACCTGACGGAAAAACAAGCAGTCTTTATCAAGAATGCAAGAGGTATGAAGGGATTATAGATGAGATTGGACCTCCAGATCTTCAATTACTAGGGATTGGAGAAAATGGTCATATAGGATTTAACGAACCAGGTACTCCTTTTACAAGTTTGACGCATATTGTGAATCTGGAGGTATCAACACGACAAGCCAATGCTAGGTTTTTTAACTCATTTGATGAAGTACCAAAGCAAGCGATCACGATGGGGATTGGTTCCATTCTTAAAAGTAAACAAATTGTTCTATTAGCCTCAGGTGAGCGGAAGGCTGAAGCGATCAAACGACTTCTCGAAGGGCCTGTAGATGAACAATTCCCAGCTTCTGCTTTACACCATCATAAGAATGTCACCCTTCTTGTGGATAAAGCTTCCTATCAACTTCTTGAAGGAAAATAAGGGAGAGAGTATGTATGATTAATAAGCAGTCTCCTCTACCAATTTATTATCAAATTATAGAGGATCTGAAAAATAGGATTGAACAACAGGAGTTTAATCCTGGGGATATGATTCCATCAGAGAGAGAATTATCGGAAGTTTATAACGTTAGCCGAATGACCGTTCGACAAGCGATCACGAATATGGTGAATGATGGGCACCTATATAGAGAAAGAGGAAAGGGTACCTTTGTTTCTGAACGTAAAATTGAACAACCCCTTCAAGGGATGACAGGCTTTACGGAAGATATGAAACAAAGAGGGATGACTGCTAGTAGTAAGCTACTCGTATTTAAAACGATACCCATACCACAAGATATAGCGAAAAAGCTTCTATTAGACATGGACCAACAAGTATATGAGATTAAACGAATACGTTATGCAGATCATAAACCAATGGCTGTTGAAACAACATATATTCATACAGCATTAATCCCTAACTTATCAGAAGATCTTGTTCAGGGCTCTTTATACGATTACATCGAGAACACATTAAAGTTAGAAATTGAAAAAGCTTCCCAGATGATTGAAGCCACCATTTCAGATCAGCATTTATCAAACTTATTAGATATTCCGCCTGCATCAGCTATTTTGCACATGGAACGTCATAGCTTTTTAAAAGACGGTAGAGCATTTGAAGTTGTGAAATCAGCATATAGGGCCGATCGTTATAAATTTATTAGCGATATTTATCGGACGTGAGGTGACACTAATGAGCTATTTATCAACCGTTTCAAAAATGCTTCAAGAGCTAGAGACCTCTACCCAAAATGATGTAGAAGAAGTAAGTGATCAAATGGTTAAGGTGATTAGCGATGGAGGAATCATTCATTTGTTTGGATGTGGACATTCTAATTTAATTGCTCAGGATGCCTTTTATCGAGCAGGAGGGTTAGCTCCTGTGCGTGCTATTAATCTAGAACCTTTTATGTTACACAAGGGTGCTGAGCAAGCTAGTGAAAATGAACGAAAGTCGAACATGTTAGAGGATTCCTTTCAGCATGAGGATATAAGAGAGACAGATGCACTCATTGTTATTTCAACATCTGGGCGTAACCCAGTACCCATTGACGCTGCTTTATATGGGAAGGAAAAAGGGGCCTTCATTGTTGGGCTACTCTCTAAAGAATACAAAAATAATCAAGCATCCAAACACCCCTCTGGTTATCGGTTAGAGGACGTTGTGGATCATACTCTAGAGACAAATGTTCCAGTGGGAGATGCAGTTATGAGTCATGATAATATAGATGAATCATTCTCTCCTGTATCTTCTGTTATCGCAACAGCCCTTTTACAAGAGGTATTTTCTAAAACCATCATAAAATTAAAGGAAAAGGGGATAGATCCACCTATTTTAAAAAGTGGAAATGTGGATAGTTCAGATTCAACAAATAAAACGCTGCTTAATCAGTATCGACATCGGATTTTATATTAATGCTTATAAAGTAAGAAAAGGGAAGAGCAGATAAGCTCTTCCCTTCTTTAAAGATCTATTTAGTAATAGCCTCTTCCGCCAAGTCCTGCTCCAATAATGATAAGCAAGATGAATAGCACAACAAGTAAAGCGAAACCGCCACCGTAACCTCCAGACATGTAACACACCTCCAACTCATTAAGGAAATGCTTTCTTAAATACTCTATGAAAGAATCTCAAAAATGGGAGGGCTTTTTGCAAATTTTATAACATGAAATACGTTACGATGGATAACAGCACAGACGTAATGAACATTGCGAGTAAGGGGCGAAGTGTTTTTGTGCCAATGCTCTTTAGATCGACATTTAACCCGAGTCCACTCATCGCCATGGCTAATAAAAATGTTGTGATTTGTGACACAATAGTTAAAGAGTTCTCAGGTAAAGTGATCGAATGACCAAAAACATAACTACCTAAGAAACTCATGATGATAAAGCCTAGTAAAAACCAAGGGAAAGACACGTTTGTTTCAGCATTTTGGTCTTTGTTTTTACGTTGCATCCAATATACCAGTATGAAACAGAGTGGGATCAGTAATAAAACACGACCTAACTTCGCTAACAGAGCCATAGCTAATGCATCTTCTCCGGCTGGAGCAGCAGCTAAAGCAACGTGCGCAATTTCATGAAGGCTAAGTCCAGACCAAATTCCATAGGCTTCAGCTGATATAGGTAACAGTGGACCAATTAACGTGTAAGAAATGCCGAATATCGTGCCGACAAGGGCAATGATCCCAACACTTAATGCAGTGTCCTCTTCCTCAGATTTTATAATTGGAGAAACAGCTGCAATGGCAGCAGCACCGCATACCCCCGTTCCAACAGCAAGTAACATGGAAATGGTTTTGTTCCCCTTGAACCATTTAGCTAAAAGCATGGTGACAATCAGTGCGAATATGATTGTGCAAGCTCCTCTTATAAGCAGTCCAAGCCCTTCATTGAAGACAACATCTAAATTTAATTTCAGCCCAAATAAAATAATCGCAACACGCAAAAGCTTTTTCGTAGAAAATTGAATACCAGTACGTAGTTGGTTAGGATACCCAAACAATTGTCTGTATAGGATGGCGAGTAAAATAGAGGTAGCTAATGCCCCGATATGTTGAAAGATAGGAAGTTGAATGAGCAGGAGTCCTAAAGCTGCAAAAACCGCTGTAAATAAGACACCAGAGATCCAATTCGTTGTTTGATTTAGATTCATCTGTAACACCTCTTCTACTATCAATGGTATGAGAGTGTTTGTTATAAGGGAAATAAATGATTATAATGAGTATCATAAGTAATTGCTTATGATGGAGGTGTGAGAGCTGAACACAACATTACGTGTTTTTGTCGAAGTCGTAGAACGAGGAAACTTTTCTAGAGCTGCTGAGGCTCTTTATATGACGCAACCAGCTGTAAGCCAATATATCAAAAATTTAGAGCGAGACATGGGCGTTCAGGTTTTGGACCGGAGTAACAAAGTCATAAGGTTAACAAAAGAAGGACGTATCGTGTATGAGCATGCAAAAGAGATGATCGGTCATTTTGAAACGATGCATCATTTACTACATGACTTAGAGCATGAACCTAAGGGAGAACTATCGATTGGTGCAAGCTATACATTCGGAGAATACGTTCTGCCAAGGGTGATTGCTCAACTATTGAAAGAGTATCCAGGGATTCAACCAAGTATCACCATTGGAAATACGCAAGAGATTGCTGAGGAAGTGGCAGATATGAAACTCGATATTGGAATTGTTGAGGGAGATGTAGATGATGCTCAACTTCAAGTAGAATCACTTGCGGCTGACAGAATGTGTATCATTGCTTCACATGACCATCCACTAGCTCAAGAGGAGCATGTGAAAGCCAGTCAACTTGAAGAAGAAACGTGGATTATAAGGGAGAAGGGGTCTGGTACAAGGGAAGCTACAGAAAAGCTTTTTGAACAGATGAGGATAGATCCGACTCATCGAATGGAGTTTGGAAGCACCCAAATTATTAAGGAGTCTGTAGAAGCTGGTCTGGGTGTAACGCTCCTATCATTATGGGCCATTCGGAAGGAGCTCTCTATGCACACATTAGCTACAATGGAAGTGGAAAAGGGTACACTAGACCGGGATTTTTCTATCCTATTAAAAGATAAACCCATGCATACAAGGTCTACTCTTGTTTTAAAAGAGGTGTTGAAAAGGTTTGTGAATAATCGTCATTCGTCCAAATGAACGAGTTCTTTTCTGAACATAGAATATTAAATACCGTGAGAAAACATAAATAAGGTCCAGGTTTCTACCCGTTCCTTGGCGCCCATAGGATAATGGAAACCCCAATCAAGCATATGAACGCTCCGACCCAATCATAAATATCGGGGGTTTTCTTATCGATCCCCCACCCCCATAACACAGCAAGGATAATAAATACCCCTCCGTAAGCTGCATATACTCGTCCGAATGTCGGGAAAGTTTGCAAGGTTGGGATCACTCCATAAGCTACCAGAACAATACCGCCGATCGCACCATACCAAAACGACATACCTTCACGAAGCCATAGCCATATTAAATAGCCTCCACCGATTTCTGCTAGTCCAGCCAATATAAACAAGAAAATAGCATATAGCAAGGTAACCACTCCTTTAATGTAAATAAATCATAAAGCTATATCCGCAAAAAGAATATATATTCACTAGCTTAGCATAAATTGAAGTAACCCTATAGAAATCAGTGAGGGAATTGACTTCAAGGAGGGACGAGATGGAGACGTTTTGGATTCTTTTTAACATCATCGTCATGCTTGCATTAATAGGTGTTTTAGTGCATTTTCATCGTCAAAAGGTCTCGTTTAGTAAGCGTGTATTTTTGGGGTTAGGTCTAGGTGTTTTGTTAGGTGCTATCTTGCAATGGAGTTATGGGGCAGAGTCAGAAGTCTTAGCCACCACAACAGATTGGTACAGTATTGTTGGTAGTGGCTATATTCGCTTACTGTACATGATTGTCATTCCGCTCATTATGGTTTCGATTATCCAATCAATCATTAATTTAAAAGCTTCATCTGAGCTTGGGAAAATGTCAGTCTGGATTATCGGGATATTAGTAGGGACATCTATGATTGCTGCTCTTGTTGGGGTAGGTACTTCAGTTGTGTTTGATTTAAATGCCAATCAAATTGAGGTTGGGCAAGCTGAGGAAGCGAGAGGTCAATCACTTGAACAGCGTCTAGAAGGTCTTGAAGGTATGTCGACGCCAGATAAAATTTTGCAATTTATTCCGAGGAACCCGTTTCAGGATATGACAGGAGATCGTGCGACGTCTACGATTGCGGTTGTTATTTTTTCTGTATTCATTGGTGTCGCTGTGTTAGGAGTTCGAAGGAAGAATCCAGAGCAAGCTGAGATTTTCACAAAAGGTATTAATGCCGTTTACGCTGTTGTCATGAGAATAGTGACGCTTGTTTTACGTTTAACTCCGTTCGGAATATTGGCCCTCATGGCAAATACCGTAGCCCATACAGATTTTGCAGGCATACTTGAACTCGGGAAATTTGTTCTCGCTTCGTATGTTGCTTTGGCTGTTATGTTTGTGATTCACCTTATTATGATCTCGTTATTTGGCTTAAGTCCATTTACCTTTGTGAAAAAGGTGCTTCCGGTACTAGGTTTCGCCTTCACATCCCGTTCAAGTGCTGGAACCATTCCGCTTAACGTGCAAGCGCAAAAAAATAGTCTTGGCGTTCAAGAAGGGATTGCAAATATGTCCGCATCGTTTGGAGCCACAATCGGGCAAAATGGCTGTGCGGGGATATACCCAGCCATGCTAGCGGTGATGATTGCTCCTACGGTTGGAGTGGATCCGCTTAGTTTAGACTTCATCATATCTCTTGTTTTAATTATTGGTATTAGCTCATTTGGCGTAGCGGGTGTAGGAGGGGGAGCTACATTTGCCGCTTTGATTGTGTTATCAGCTATGAATCTACCAGTTTATTTAGCTGGCCTTTTAATTACGGTAGAGCCTCTTATTGATATGGGGCGTACAGCATTGAATGTTAATGGTGCTATGACTTCTGGTACTATTACATCTAAAATCACAGGTACACTGAATCATGAAACCTTTAATAATCCATCAGCTATTGAATCGGAAACAACCAATATGTAACTTTTAAAACCTCACTGGACTATTTGTCTAGTGGGGTTTTAAGCTGAAAAGCACATCAACCAAACATCTCAAGAAGATCCAAGTTAGAGTTTTGGGTATACTTGTTTTATCAATGGATTAGAGGAGGTTTGAATGATGGGGGAAAACAAGAAAATAGGTGTTTGGTTTCGGAAGGATTTACGTTTAAGTGATCATAAAGCACTTTACTATGCATTGAAGGAAGCAGAAGAAACAGGGGCTAAAATGATGGCTTTCTTTCACATTCATCCTTCACTAAATGATTCATTTACAATTCGACATGATTATTTCTTCAACACGTTAGAGAACTTTGCAGACCAAGCTGAAGAAGATGGGATACCTGTTCATTTTATATATGGTGATCAAGAGGAAGCTTTTGAAAGCCTAATAGATAAAGCGTCCGACTTATATGCTATTTATTTCAACAAAGATGAGGTGGGGTTTGGCAAAACACGCGATGAACAGGTTCGTTCTTTTTTAGAGGAAAAGGATATACTTGTTCATAGTTTCGTAGATGCTCATATTCATGGAGCGGAAGAGGTTTGTAAAAAAGGTGGTGGATCCTATCAAGTATTTACGCCTTATTTACGCAGATGGAATTCACTTGATAAGCCAGGGATTTTTTCAATAGATAAAAGCCATCTTAAGAAACATGGGTTGGATATTAGAGAGCAATTCCAAGAGGGATATGATCAATTTTCAACCTTACTAAACAATTGCACGATGAAATGGAAGCATATTGGTGAAAAGTCAGCAAAGCAGCGATTAGCTTACTTTTTGTACAATAAAGTACAGGCTTATGAAGAGAAACGAGACTTTCCAGCATTAAATGGAACGAGTCTTATTTCTCCTTATTTGAAATGTGGCGTGTTATCACCACGCACGGTCTATCATAAAGCGATGGATGCAAAGAATGAAATTGGAGAATCAGAAGGGCTAGAAACTTATATTTCAGAGATTGCATGGCGTGATTTTTACAACATGATCTATGCTCTTTATCCAAATAGCAAGGATGAAGAAATCAGTGATAAATACAAGAAGCTATCCTGGAATCAGGATGAGGAGCTATTCCAAAAATGGAGAAATGGTGAAACAGGTTTTCCAATAGTGGATGCAGCAATGAAACAGTTAAACACCATTGGTTGGATGCATAATCGTTTGCGTATGGTTGTGGCTTCATTTCTTACAAAAGATTTACTTATGGATTGGCGTAAAGGTGAGCGTTATTTTGAAGAGCGCTTGATTGACTATGATCCTTCTTCTAATATCGGTGGGTGGCAATGGGCTGCTTCAACGGGGACAGATGCTGTGCCGTACTTCCGTGTATTTAATCCTACCAGACAGTCTAAGCGGTTTGATCCTGAGGGAACTTTTATCAAAACGTATTTACCTGCTTTACTAGATGTACCGAAAAGATATATTCATGACCCTTCTAAAATGAGTGAAGATGAACAAAGGAAGTACGGTTGCGTTATAGGGGAAGATTACCCAGAACCGGTTGTTGATCACCAAACCATGAGGAAAAAGGCTATTGCGATGTTTGAGGGGGAATGAATAGAGCTTCCATACCACATTAAATGACTTGTTCTGACATTTGTGTGATAATTAAGGATGTGAGACTAATTTTATTGGAGGGATATGATGAAACCATCACAGCAAACATTAGAGAAATATGCTGAATTGGCGGTTCAAACTGGGGTCAATTTGCAGGAAGGACAAGCGTTAGTCATTAACGCAGAAGTTCAAAACGCAGATTTTGTACGTATCGTTGCGAAAAAAGCATACGAAGCGGGTGCAAAAAATGTACACGTAAACTGGAAAGATGAAGATCTTACATACTTAAAAATGAAGAACGCATCCATGGATGTTTTAGAAAACGTACCACAATGGCTTGTAGATCAACGCATGGACTTCGTAAATGATGGCGCTTCCATTATGACGATTTATGGTCCTAACCCGGATCTACTAAAAGATATTGATTCTGAACGTATTGCTGCAGCAAACAAAGCGATGGGACAAGCGCTACGTGAGTATCAGCAAGCAGTCATGAACGATAAAGTAACATGGACAATTGTATCGGTCCCTACAGCAAATTGGGCAAAGAAAATTTTCCCTGAAGCTTCAGAAGAAGAAGCAATTGAAAAGCTTTGGGATCAAATCTTCCATATCACACGTATTGACCAAGAAGATCCAATTCAAGCTTGGGAAGAGCATAACGCAACACTACGCAAAGCCCGTGCTTACCTGAATGAAAAGCAATATAAAAAGCTTGTTTATAAAGCACCTGGTACAGACCTTTCTATCCAGTTAGTTGATAATCACATCTGGCATGGTGGAGATACAAAGTCCCAGGATGGTGTGAAATTTAATCCGAACATGCCAACAGAAGAGGTATTCACTATGCCTCATAAAGACGGTGTTAATGGCACGGTAACAAGTACGAAGCCATTAAACTATGCAGGTAACCTAATCGATAACTTCACCTTAACATTTGAAAATGGAAAAGTTGTGGACTTTAAAGCAGAAAGCGGAGAAGATACACTTAAGCATCTGCTCGATACAGATGAGGGTGCACGCCACCTTGGTGAGGTTGCTCTTGTACCACACGAATCTCCAATTTCTCAATCTGAGCTTATCTTTTATAACACGCTATACGATGAGAACGCTTCATGTCACTTAGCGCTTGGAGCGGCATACCCGACAAATGTTAAGGGCGGCTCTAGCATGGATAAGGACGAAAAAGCAAAACACGGCGTAAATGACAGTATGGTTCATGAGGACTTCATGATGGGATCTGCTGACATGGATATCGACGGCGTACTGGAAGACGGTACAACAGAGCCAATCTTCCGTAACGGGAATTGGGCAATTGACTTTGATTAAAATGAATAGCTAGAAGATAGAGAATCCCGTATCGCTGTGAGTGGTACGGGGGTTTTTGTGAGAAGGAAGTTCCTATATAAATTACATAGTATGATCTGTCACTCTGGAAACCTTGAATTCAAAAGACCCATCCACTTCTATATTCTGGTTTCGAACTAGTGTTCATTAGGGAAGAGATCTTATAGACTAAGACGAAGGAGTGAGCATTTGGTGAGTAACCAGAATCCGACAGATTGGCTAAAACGACAAATCAACGAAGTGGTGGAAGAACTTGAGTTATCACCATCTGTCTACCAGATACTAAAGAACCCAAAGCACTGTATTACGGTCTCTATCCCTCTTGAAAGAGACGATGGTAGTGTGGAGACTTTCACAGGCTATCGTTCGGTTCATAGTGATCTTCTTGGACCGGGGAAAGGCGGTATTCGTTTCCATAAAGATGTTAACGAACAAGAGGTTATTGCTTTATCCATGTGGATGACGTTAAAAACCTCTATTTTAAAGCTTCCATTCGGAGGAGCAAAAGGAGGGGTAATTGTTGACCCTCAAGAACTCTCAAGAAAGGAGCTACAGCAGTTAAGCCGCCAATATATACAAGATATTGAACCTGTTATAGGACCTCAAAAAGATATTCCAGCACCTGACGTCAATACAGATGGACGCGTTATGGGCTGGATGATGGATGAATTCTTCAAGCTACGTGGTCGTAATATTCCTGGCTTTATAACAGGGAAACCTCCAGTAGTGGGTGGCTCTGAGGGGCGCGTTGAAGCAACAGGACGTGGTGTTGTTGTAAATATTTTAGAAGCCATGAAAAAGCTCGATATGGATCCACAACAATCAACTGTGGCAATTCAAGGGTTTGGAAATGTTGGGTCGGTAACAGCTGTAACCCTTCATGAAAAAGGAGTGAAGGTAGTAGCTGCATCAGATATAGATGCTCTTGTAACGGATCCTAATGGCTTAAACGTTCCTGAAATGGTTAAATACGTTGAAGAGAACGGCTCTCTAAAAGGGTACGCTGATGATAAGAATCCTGATGATCTATTTGATGTAGAGTGTGATGTATTTATTCCATCTGCGCTTGAAAACCAGATCACAGAAAAGACAGCTCCGAAAATCAAAGCAAAAATCGTGGCTGAAGCTGCAAATGGTCCAACGACTGAAAAGGGAGATGAAATTTTAAGCGATAATGGAGTCTTCGTCATTCCAGACATTCTGTGTAATGCAGGTGGGGTTATGGTATCTGCCTTTGAATGGATGCAAAATGATTCGCACGACCATTGGGCTGAAAAAGTGGTAAACGAACGTCTAGAAAAAGATATGTCTACTGCTTTCCAAGAGGTGTACGACATGAGAAATCATATCGATAAAAGCATGCGCCATGCAGCCTTTTATCTAGCGGTAAAACGTTTAGGTGATGCCATGATCGCACGTGGCTGGATCGATGATGAAAGATAAGCTAAAAAAGTGTCTGTCCGAAAAAAAGGACAGACACTTTTTTAGGCGGTTTTATTCTTCCATTAAAGCCCCCTTATCTGGAAGACTTGGAATCGAGATAATGTGCGTATGGTTCCGTTGCTTTTGTGCAGATCGGCGGGCTGTGGAACGGGTTGCTTTCCCCGGAAGACCGATCGAGCTTCCTCGTCACTTCGTTCCTGCGGGATCTCGCTCGCCCTTTCTACCGGAGGAGTCAACCCGTTCCACAGCCCGCCTTAGCCGAATGGAGATTAACGGAACCGCCTTAGTTCTGGGATGAGGTGTTCTGTTTCCAGGTAGTATAACCCTATCATGACAAGGCTCTGAACAACTTCTCTGAATATGATTTCCAACCAACATGAGGTGGGATAGCAAAATTATGGTCCGTTAGTTTCCATAATCGCGTGGAGGGAAGGAAACGGCAAACTGTCGTGGTAGCAAAGGCAAGACGAGACCCCGCAGGAACGAGGAGGCTATACAATGGAGGTTCTACTAAAACCGCCACATCATGTGGCAACGTAGAACTACCCCACGTCGTGTGGGGCAACAACAGGCTTGCCGTTTCACTGACTGCAACAAATTACCCAACAGCAACGGACTCCTCTCAGTTTCAAGTCTTCAATAATCCTGCCAAATAATTGAATATCTTTTATTCGATCAACTTATAAATGTGTTCCAAGTTTTGTTGTTCTCCAATATCAAAGTAATTTGCAAAAGGGCATCCATGATTCTCCACTCGCTTCAATACATTCTCGATCGTAAAGTCTGTTGGAGAAAGTGACTCCGTTACTTCATCCCAATATAAAGGTGTGGCCACAGTTGCATGCTCTCTACCTCTTGGAGAATATGGTGCAATAATCGTTTTTCCTTCTGCATGTTGAACGTAATCAATGTATAAACGATTCCCACGATTCTTCTTTAAGCGTTCAATCGTAAACATAGATGGCTCTTGTTTTACTAACAAAGTAGCTAGTTTTTCAGTGAAAGCTCGTGTTTCATCGTATGTTAAGCGGTCCTTAGGAATTGGGATATGAATCTGCATACCTTTTCCACCAGAGGTTTTAACAAATGAAGTGAGCTCTAGCTTATCCAATAGGTGTTTAAATAACTGTACTGCATGTACCGCCATTTCAAAGTCATCATTGGAGGGGGGATCTAAATCAAACACAATTTCATGTGGTTTCTCCTCATGCACACGTTCAAAAGGAACATGGTATTCTAATGCTCCTTGGTTACCGAACCAAATAAGAGTCGAGAGGTTTTGACATAGCGTATAAATCTCTCCATCACGCTTAATAGATTCAACATAATCAGGTGCATAATCAGGTAAATGTTTTTGAAAGAAAGATTCCTCATGAATTCCATCTGGAAAACGAATAACCGTAAGTTTTTTGTCCTTTAGAAAAGGCATAATATAAGGTGCTATGCGTCGCATATACAAGAGAAGGTTCCGCTTTTTATACCCTGGCTTAGGCCATAAAACCTTATCGGGGTGCGTAATATTTACGTCTGGAAATTGTGCTAAATCCCATTGCTTTTTTTGTTCTGAACATTCCTCTGGTGATAAATCAAAACGAAATGAGTCAAACATCGGTTCTCTTAAATCATTTTTTTGTTGATGAAGGCATTTCACGTCTACGCAAACACTTGGTCTCAGCTTATAGATTTCACCTTTTTTTGTTCCTTTAGATGTAAAAAAGGTTCGGAGTGTTTCTCCATCCTCAGAAGAAAGTCCATGCTTACATGATCCAAGTTCCTCCAATGATTCATCCTCATAAACTCTCAAAGAAAAGTAACCATTTTCCTGATTATATGAAGAGAGAATCCCAGACAACACACGCCAATTTTTCAATTTTATCCACTTATCTGTCCGCTCTCCTTCTCTGTATTTGCTATTTAAACGCTTTGCAACGACTCCTTCTCCTAAATGAAGGTTGACTTCTTCCCATATGTCATCAAATGTTTCGTACTGAGAAACGAGTTGCAGACGATCTCCTGATGTAAAGGATAAAGATTCAAGATGTTTTCTGCGTTTTTTGAGAGTTAGCTCAAACGTATCTTTCCCTTTATGTTTGAGAATGTCAAAAGCTATAAATGTAACTGGACGCGCGTCAGATGTTTCTTGTATTCGCTTCTTGTTTCCCATTCTGTTACGTTGTTGAAGCAACGGAAAATTAGCTTGGATTTTAGTATTAAGAATGACAAGCTCTCCATCCAAAACCAAGGGTAGATCCTCGTCATATGTATCTTGGTGTTCTTCACAGAATTTCTTAATCTCAGGGAATTTAGTGGTTAAATCATTTCCATTTCGACTCACCAGTTTCACCTGATTTTTTGACCACTCTAAAAGAACACGAAATCCATCATACTTTACTTCATATACCCAATCATCACCTTTAGGAGCATCTCCTGATAATGTAGGTAACATCGGTTTCATATCATCACTCCAATTTCGCTATTAGTTTGGCAATAAAGCGCTCTTTTCATCCATGAACATAATTTTGTTATAGAACGTAAACCATAAAGAAAAAAGGAGTGGGTGAACTGTGCATACGATGTGGAAAGGCACAATCAGTTTTGGACTCGTTAATATTCCTGTTAAGCTACATTCTGCTACAGAAAATAAAGACATCAAGCTACGTCAGCTTCATAAGGAATGTAAAACCCCAATCAAATATGAGCGTACATGCCCGAATTGCGATGAAGAGGTCAAAAATGAAGAAATCGTAAAAGCTTATGAATATGCTGAAAGTAAATTTGTTGTATTAGATGATGAGGATCTTGAGAATTTGAAAAAAGAACAAGAGGATAAAGCGGTTGAGATTGTAGATTTTGTTAAGCTTGAGGAAATTGATCCGATTTATTTTGAAAAAAGCTACTTCATCTCACCGAATGAAGGAGGATCTAAGGCCTATTCATTACTTCGTAAAGCATTAAAAGATACAGGGAAGATCGGTATTGCAAAAATCATTATTCGATCCAAAGAACAACTCGCCATTGTACGTATTTATGAAAATACACTTATTATGGAGACTATTCATTACCCAGACGAAGTCCGAGACTATCAGGAGGTTCCTAATGTTCCTGAGGAAGAGGAACTCGGTAAGAAAGAACTTGATACAGCCAAAAACTTAATCGAGCAGCTTACGACAGAGTTTGAACCTGAGAACTATAAAGATGAATATCGAACGGCACTTATGGAGCTCATAGAGGCGAAGAAAAACGATGAAGAAATAACAACTGCTAAGCCTCAACCAACACCAGATAATGTTACGGACTTAATGGAAGCTCTAGAAAAATCGCTTGAGAAGACAAAAGGGAATAAAGGAGCAAGCAAAAAGAAGACTCAGAAAAAGAAGGCTACACAAAAGAAAACCGAAGACAAGGAAGATACCAAGAAGAAGACATCCTAAATGTTACAGCGTTACAATTTTTTTATAGTGGGATTACATTCTCGTAACAACACTCTCACCCCCTTCTTAGAGTTCGAACCTTTATAAGGACGAGCCTAAGGAGGGTTTTGTTATGCAACGAGAAGCGTTTTTTGATAATGCGAAATGGATCTTAATCTTTTTTGTTGTGTTTGGTCATACGATTCAACCTTTTGTAGAGAAGCATGACGCGATATATGTACTTTATCAATGGATATATACGTTTCATATGCCAGCCTTTATCTTTCTAGCTGGTTATTTTGCGAAGCCTTCAGGATCGAAAGGATATGTGTTGAAGTTAACGAAGAAGCTCCTGATTCCATATGTGATTTTCCAAAGCATTTATACAGTTTATTATTTCTTAATCGGAAAACAGGACTGGCTTCATACACCGTTTGAACCACATTGGTCATTATGGTTCTTGATCAGCTTATTATGCTGGCATATCATGTTGTATTGGTTTTATCGACTTCCGAAACATGTAGCCCTATTGATTACCGTTCAATTAGGTTTGCTTGTTGGATATATTGACGTTATTGGACATAGTTTTAGTCTGTCACGTACGTTTGTCTTCTTCCCATTCTTTTTACTGGGATATTGGTTTGGACCAGAACAACTGAAATGGTTGCGAAAAAAGAATATTCGTGCCTTTTCCCTGTTAGTGCTAGGTCTATCAGCAGCAGCGATTACGATTGCTCCTCGATTTTCAACATCTTGGTTTCTCGGTTCTAAATCCTACTTGGAAATGGGAATGCCCGAATGGGGAGGGTTTATTCGTTTAGGGGTTTACGTGATTACGATCCTGATGATGTTCAGTGTGCTTGCATGGATGCCTCGTAAAAAGGGGATTTGGACGAAGTACGGGACGAACACGTTATATGTGTATCTTCTTCACGGGTTCTTTATTCACTTTTTCAGAGAGTTTGAAGTATTTCAATTACAATCTTCATTAGATATGGCTGTGTTAGTTACTGTTGCCGCTATGATTACGTGGGGACTATCCTCACAGCCTGTTAGAAAGCTGGCATCACCTCTGATTGAATGGAAGGATAAAAGCCATTTCAGATGGAGTAAAAAGATTCGTACAGTAAAAGAATATCGACTTTAATAGGAGCGATATATCCTTTGTTGAGGGTATATCGCTAAATTTTTGTTACAGGGCTCATATATAGGGAGAATCGGATTGTACAACGATATGATTTTACATTTATTAAATTGAATGATTGACACATGGATGTAAGCGCTTTATTATAATGTGTAACGGGTTTCATATAAGCATAATTATTGAACCTGTTTTTAAATTCTTTTATATGTAACGGGTTACACATTATGAAAAAGAAAGTGGTTTTTTATGGCGACGATTAAAGACGTAGCAAAACTGGCAGAGGTATCGACAGCAACAGTTTCTCGAGTTTTAAATGAGAATGGTTATGTACATGAAGAAACGAAGAACCGGGTGGCTAAAGCGATAAAGCAATTAAATTATAAGCCCAATGATGTGGCACGTAGTCTATTTAAAGGGCGATCCAAAATGATTGCATTATTTATCCCCGATATCATGAACCCATTCTTCCCAGAACTAGCGAGAGCTGTTGAAGATATGACGAAAAATCACGATTTTACATTTATTTTGTGTAACACGGATGATGATATTGAAAAAGAAACGGCCTATATCGATGCACTTCAACAGAAGTCGGTGGATGGTTTAATTATCGTTTCAAGTACACTTACACCAGAACAGCTCCACCATATTCAAATACCAGTGGTGGCGCTTGACCGTAAATTAAACAATGGAATTGCCTCTGTAACGGTTAACAACCGCGAAGGTTCTAGACAGGCGATTCAATATTTGAAGTCCCTAGGATGTAAAAAAATCGCTCATATTGCAGGACCAGAACATGTAGATAATGCGAATGAACGCCGTAGAGGTTATTTAGATGAAGTTCAAAATGAAGATTGGTTTCGACTCAGCTTAGTTGAACATGGAGAGTATCACTATGATGGAGCTAAACAAGCTACAATCAATCTTTTAAAACGACACCCAGACATAGATGGTTTATTTGTAGGAAATGATTTGATGGCTGTAGGTGCTTTGAAGGCAGCAGAATCACTCGGAATAAACGTTCCAGCTGACCTCTCCCTAATTGCTTTTGATGGGATTACCTTAGGAGAAACGACATCTCCTTCTTTAACAACGATGGCTCAGCCTATCTATCAAATAGGAGCTAAAGCAGCTGAAATGCTTATTAAGCAAATTGAAGAAGAAAATACGATCACACAATCAGAAGAGTTTTCCGTACAGTTAATCAAACGTGAGTCCACGTCATCAAGGAGGGATGAAACATGAGTGAACGTCCAACAGTTACAGTCGTAGGTAGCATTAACATGGATCTCACCGTCTCTACTGATCAAATGCCAAACCAGGGTGAAACCGTTATTGGAAAAGAATTTGCAACGTTTCCAGGTGGGAAAGGTGCTAACCAAGCAGTAGCAGCAGCCAGGTTAGGGGCAAATGTGAATATGGTAGGTGCTATGGGAGATGATGTTTTTGGAGAGAGCTTACTGAATCAGTTAGAACAAGAAAATATTCATACAAAAACTATTCACAAATTAAAAGACGTAGCAACAGGAACGGCAACCATCATTCTTTCTGAAGGAGATAATCGTATTATTGTAGCTCCTGGTGCAAACGGAAGATTAACTCCTGAACTCATTCAACAACATGAACAGATAATTAAACAAAGTGACATCATCCTTTTACAGCTGGAGGTTCCATTAGATACGGTACAAGCTGTTGTAAAGATTGCTCAACAACATGAGGTTCCAGTGATCTTAAACCCAGCTCCATATCAATCACTCCCTGATTCTTTGATATCTGGTGTAGATTATCTCACACCAAATGAAATGGAAGCTGAAGCAATGCTTGATGATCCGAATTCTCATGTGAACAAAGAACAATTAATTGTTACAAATGGTGAAAAAGGAGTATCAACTTATAAGGATGGAGTGGAGCAAGTTATTCCGGGCTTTCCTGTAGATGTATTAGATACGACTGGGGCTGGTGATACATTTAACGGTGCACTTGCAACCCAACTAGCTAATGGCAGGCCTTTAGGTGAAGCCGTTCATTATGCAAATGCAGCTGCAGCCTTATCCATTATGAAGGTAGGAGCTCAAAGTGGAATGCCATCAGCAGAAGAAGTGAACACGTTCATGGAAGAAAGGTCTGATTGCATATGAAAAAACACGGAGTTTTAAATAGAGACATTGCAGCTATTTTGGCAAGGTTGGGTCATACAGATAAGGTCGTAATTGCTGACTGTGGTCTTCCTATCCCAGAAGAAACACCTTGTATTGACGTATCCATAAAACAAGGATATCCACGTTTTGGTACAGTGCTCGAAGCAATATTGGAAGATATGGAAGTAGAATCTATGACACTAGCAAATGAAATTAAAGCATATAATGAGTCTTTATATGAGCAGATCCGAGAGACTTACAAAGAAATCCCTATATCCTATCAAAGTCATGAAGAGCTTAAGGATGAATTAAAGCAAGCTAAAGCCATTATTAGGACAGGAGAAAACACTCCTTTTGCAAATGTCATTTTACAAGCAGGCGTAATTTTTTAGGAAAAGAGGTGAAGAAGATGGCTGAAACACCTTTTGTAGAAATGAATGCGATTCAAAAGTCCTTCTCCGGTAACCAAGTATTAAAGGATGTAGACTTTTCTGTTTTACCTGGAGAAGTCCATGCGCTAATGGGAGAAAACGGAGCTGGTAAATCCACTCTTATAAAAGTGTTAACAGGAATTCATAAGCGAGATGCTGGTACGGTCAAGCTACAAGGAGAAGAAGTAGCTTTTAACAACCCTAAACAAGCTGAACGTGAAGGAATCGTAGTGATTCACCAAGAGTTAAATATTATTCCTCACTTAACCGTTACGCAGAATATGTTTTTAGGACGAGAGTTAACGTATGGTAAATCTGGAATTCTCAAAATGAAAGAAATGAAGAAGCAAACTCTCCAGAACTTAGAAAGATTAGGTGCTTCGAACATTGATCCAGATGAAGAAGCCGGGAATCTATCGGTAGGAATACAACAAATGATTGAGATTGCTAGGGCGATGTCTACTGATGCAAAAATGATCATTATGGATGAGCCTACGGCAGCTTTAACGGAAAGAGAGATCGAAAATCTGTTTCAAGTTGTTAATTCTCTTCGACAGCAAGGTGTAAGTATTGTATATGTCTCTCACCGTATGGAGGAGATTTTTCGAATCTGTGACCGCATAACTGTGTTAAGAGATGGTGAATATGTCGGAACAGAACATATTAAGGAAACCTCATTTGAAGCCATCGTAAAAATGATGGTTGGACGTGAACTGGGTGAACGTTTCCCGGATAGGACGAGTCAGATTGGTGACGTTGTTCTTCAAGTAGAAGACTTAGCCAGAGAAGGATTGTTTGAGAATGTAAGTTTTGACGTTCATAAAGGAGAGATCCTTGGTGTAGCTGGATTAATGGGAGCAGGAAGAACGGAAATTATGGAAGCTGTCTTCGGTTCACGTAAAAAAAGTGGAGGTAATATTTATTTAAATGGAAGCCCTCTAAAGATTAAACACCCTCAAGATGCTATACAAGAAGGTATCGGGTTTATTACAGAGGACCGAAAAGATGAAGGATTAGTACTCGATTTATCGATTCGTGAAAATATTGCTTTAACAAACATGAAAGCGATTTCTGATAAAGGGTGGATTTCTTCTAAAAAAGAAAAGAAATTAATTGATGACTTAATTGAGAAGCTTCATGTTCGAACAACCGGACGAGAACAAGACGTACGTTCCTTAAGTGGAGGAAACCAACAAAAAGTGGTCGTAGCGAAATGGCTAGGAATTAAGCCTAAAGTGTTAATCTTGGATGAACCTACACGTGGAGTAGATATAGGTGCGAAAAAAGAGATTTATCACATTATGAATGAACTCACGGAACAAGGTGTTGCCATTGTTATGGTGTCTTCTGAACTTCCGGAAGTACTCGGCATTAGCGATCGTATTATGGTTATTCATGAAGGAAAGGTTGCAAAAATCTTAAATCGAAAAGACGCAGATCAAGAAAAAATTATGCAGGCTGCCACAGGAGGGGAGTAAAGATGCAAGCAAGGATTATGAAGAATATTTCACAACTTGGGCCACTCATTGGCTTAGTACTAATTATGATTATACTGGGATTCTTAAGTGATAACTTTTTCACACTAGACAACATCCTAAACCTTCTTAGGCAGATATCGATTAATGCTCTAATTGCATTTGGTATGACCTTCGTTATTTTGACAGGGGGCATTGACCTTTCTGTAGGATCGATTCTCGCCTTTGGTAGTGCGATTACAGCAGGCATGCTAGCAAGTGGGATGGATCCTCTATTAGCAGTCTTACTCGGTTTACTTGCAGGTGCTGTAATGGGAGCATTCAACGGTTTTGTCATTACAAAAGGTAAGGTAGCTCCGTTTATTGCAACTCTTGCAACTATGACCATTTTCCGTGGTGCGACACTCGTTTATACAGATGGTCGCCCAATCACAGGATTATCTGATAGCTTTGTGTTCGAAATGATTGGAAAAGGATATGTATTTGGAGTACCATTTCCAGCTATCTTAATGATTATCGTGTTCTTCATTCTGTTCTTTATTTTACGCAAAACCGTATTTGGACGTCAGGTTTACTCAGTAGGTGGAAATGAAGAAGCTTCTATTCTCTCTGGGATTAAAGCAGACCGAGTCAAAATATGGGTGTATTCACTAACGGGAATGCTTTCCGTTTTAGCAGGAATTATCTTAACAAGTCGACTCAATTCAGCTCAACCGACAGCAGGTACGATGTATGAGCTAGATGCCATTGCGGCTGTTGTTCTAGGTGGTACAAGCCTTGCTGGTGGACGTGGAAGGATTGTCGGGACATTAATTGGTGCCTTAATTATTGGTGTTTTAGATAACGGCTTAAACTTATTGAACGTTTCGTCCTTCTACCAACAAATTGTTAAAGGTGGAGTTATTCTACTAGCTGTCCTGCTTGATCGCAGGTCTAAATAATACCCATGATGTTCACTAGAACATGATGATAGATTAACTAAATTTAAGGAGGTTACTCACATGAGTAAATTTTTAAAAACATTTGGCCTTTTCGCTCTGTTATTGATCTTTGCTACAGCTTGCTCTACGGAAAAACCAGGATCCTCTAGTGGATCTGATGATGGTGGAGAGTCTTCTGGTGATGATAAAACGAAGATTGGTCTATCTGTATCTACTTTAAATAACCCTTTCTTCGTATCATTACGTGATGGTGCTGAGGCAGCAGCTAAAGAAGCTGGTTATGAAATTGTTACAGCTGATGCACAAAATGATCCAGCAAAACAGGTTAACGACATTGAAGACTTACTGCAACAAAACATTGATGTATTGCTTGTAAACCCGGCTGATTCTGCAGCAGTTGTATCAGCTATTGAATCTGCAAATAGTAAAGATGTGCCGGTCATCACAGTTGACCGTAGTGCAGATGGTGGAGAAATTGTTTCCCACATTGCTTCTGATAACATAGCAGGTGGAGAAATGGCAGGGAAATTCATCGCAGAACAATTAAGTGATAAAGGAAAAGTCGTGGAACTAGAAGGGATCCCCGGTGCTTCAGCTACTCGTGAGCGTGGTAAAGGATTCCACAACATCGTTGATAAGAAAGATGGTATTGAAGTTGTAGCGAAACAATCCGCAAACTTCGACCGTTCTAAAGGATTAACGGTTATGGAAAACATCCTACAAAGTACAGACAATATTGATGCCGTATTCGCTCATAATGATGAAATGGCTTTAGGTGCAGTACAAGCTCTAGAAGCGAAAAATATGCTTAAAGACGTCATTGTAGTTGGTTTCGATGCAACAGACGATGCAAGAGCGGCAGTTTCTGAAGGTCGCATGGATGCAACAATCGCCCAACAGCCAAAATTAATCGGTGAAAAAGCGATTAATGCTGCTGGTAAAGTAGTAAAAGGCGAAGACATCAAAGAATCCATTCCAGTTGAACTACAGCTAGTAAAAGAATAAAATAGGAAACATGAGCCTATGAGGGTTAGATCCCTCATAGGCTTTTTTAAGTTAAATGACAGTATAGCGTGGAGTGGTTCTGTTACCAAATAGAGAGAAGTGCGCTGGGACAAGATTGTAATCCCTCGGGTAAGGTGCTACTCCGCCCTCACTCTTTTATATTGAATCCAAGTCTTCTATTAAAGGGATTCTCAGACATTACATCGAAACTAACTAACAAAGATTATTAAAAAGGACGTGAACGTATGCAATCAGATTCATTTATGACCGTGGAAGCAAAAGGAGAAACCTATCAATTACGCCAAGCACGGCCTGAGCATTTACTAGACATTCTAAGCCTTTTACTCGATGCATCGAAATGGCTCGAAACAAAGGGGACGACGCAATGGGATTACTATCGAAAAGATCTCGAAGGAAACGCTGGTGAAGTGGTTGAATCTATGGAGAACGGGAATACCTTCGTAGTTGAAAAAGAAGGTGAAGTTATTGCGTCCCTTACGTTAGAACCAAAAGCTAGTGAATTTGATTTTGACCTTTGGGGAGAAGAGGCAAAAGATGAGGGAGCGATGTACCTCCATCGATTAGTTGTTCTTCGTGAGTATGCAGGAAAAGGAATAGGTGCAGCGTTAATGAAATGGGCAGAGGCCTATGTAAAACGTGAAGGTAAAACCAAGCTCAGATTTGATTGTTTAGCAAGCAATGAAGGGTTGAACAATTACTATCAACAGTTTTACCCGTTAAAAGAAAAAGTGGATGCTTACGGTGGTCATTGTATATATGAGGTGAATGTATAATTCACAAAGACGCTTCTCGTTATGGGGAGCGTTTTTGTGTTGGGAAACATTGTCATAATTTGATGTCGAATGTTTTCATCCGTTAAACCCTCACCTGTGTTTGGGTCTACGCCTTGTAACATGTGGGAAAGAAAATCTCCCTCTCCCTCACATGCTGAATCTCTGCTTTATGCGATAACTTCATCTACTAATTGAAACATGGTCTAAAAAAACCTAAGCGTTTAATTTACACCAAGGATATCACGTACTTTTGACGAATATATTAACTAAGAATAGGAGGAGATGCGCGTGATTCATGTGAAACAATTGGAATATTGTGCCTTAAATGAAGTAATAGAAGCCTGGAATGAAGGATTTAAAGGTTATGTGGCTGACTTACATATGGATATGGATGCATTCTTAAAACGGACCGTACAAGAAAAGCTATCTCCTAGATATTCTCATGTAGCTTTTGATGATGAAAAGCCGATTGGAATATTAGTTAGTGGAATCAAAGAACGAGGTGGTCTAAGGACATCTTGGAATGGTGGAACAGGGGTTCATCCTGACTATCGTGATCAAGGTGTTGGTCATAAGCTGGTTGAAGCTTCCCTAAAACTTTATGAGCAAGAAGACGTTGAACTCGCAACATTAGAAGCAGTGAGTGATAATGATTCAGCTATTCATTTGTATGAAAAACATGGTTATGTGGTGGAAGATCATTTATCCATCTTACAACAAGCTGGACAAATTCATTCGAGTGTTGAAATCAGGTTACTTGAGAAGCAAGTATCTCCTGAACGATTGGTAACGCTTGCCTGGTACCCTGTGAAACTACCATGGCAAAGTCATGAAGATCAGGCAGGGGAGTTGTATATTAGAGGGTTTTATAAAGGGGAGGAGTTAATTGGTTATACGGTTCAAAAAAAGCAAGAAGAGAATGGTGAGCTAACAAGTATTGCCGTATATCAGTTAGAGCTAAATCCTGTTTATCAAGATGATGAATCTTTAATACAAGCTTTTTTAAATCAGGCTTTATATGCAGATAAAAATATTAAGCGTACAAACATTAATTTGCGCCATTCCAATCCTATGCATGACCTGGTTTTATCATTAGGCTTCCAAGAAGTATTTAAACAAGTCTGGATGTTACAAACGTTAAATAATTAGTAAGCGCCCTGACATACCCCTCCCTTACGCTAGCGTGCTGTTTTTAACGGATGGGCAGATGAACCCTGTAGATGATCAATTAATGAAGGATGTCCAAATTCCAAGGACTCCAAAATACTTTCTTCTGAATACCCAGTGAAAATGGACAGGGTTTGGATATCAGGTTTTTGATTAACATGTTCCCACCGAGTTAGTATTTGTTTGGTATGAAAGAAAACTAATAGGTGACGACGGTGGACAGGGTATTGATAATGTTTTTCTGACAACGTCCCATCACTCCTTATCATTATTCTTCTTCAGGTAGGATGTAAGAAAGGGGTCAGGGCACTTATCCATTTACTTCCCATACATACCATAATTAAACCTGCACTGGCATATGACGATGAAGGAGGTTTAAATAAGCCGATTTTGTGTTATAAACAATCGTAGTAACGTAAACACTTTTCACTGAAGGAGTGTGTTTGAATGTCTAAAAATATTTTAATGATCGTAACAAATGCAGGTTGGTTAGATGATGATCATAAAACTGGCTTATGGTTATCGGAATATGCAGAACCATATATGGAATTTACACAGGCTGGTTACGAGGTAACGACAGCTAGTGTTGCTGGTGGTGAGATTCCGATTGACCCAAACAGTATTTCTGGTGAAGAGCCGGATGAATGGGATGGTGTCATGGAGCCACTGAAGAATACAGTGAAGCTTGATGAAATAGACCCTTCAAAATATGATGGTGTTTTCCTGCCTGGTGGACACGGAACAATGGTGGATTTCCCTGACAACGAAGCTATGAAAAAAGTACTTCAACATTTCGCTGATGAAGATAAAGTCATTGGCTCGGTTTGTCATGGACCTGCTGGTTTTGTGGGTGTGAAGGATAGTAATGGGAAGTATATTGTAGACGGTAAACGTATGACTGGCTTTACCAATGAAGAAGAGAAAGATACGCAGCTCGACTCAAAAGTGCCATTCTTACTTGAAACGCGCTTAACAGAACAAGGTGCACATTTTCTTGCTGAACCAAACTATACAGAGCACGTAGAAGCGGATGGAAAATTTGTCACAGGACAGAATCCACAATCCAGCTTAGCAACAGCTCGTAAGTTTGTGCAAAAGGTAGAACAGTAATAGAAAGGCAGAAGGATGCGATCCTTCTGCCTTTTAACTTAGTAATAAGATTTTGCTCCTAGATACCTTGGTTCCCAATACACATTGCTCATTGAACTAATCGTTACTCCCTTGGAAGAACTGGCGTGAACAAATTTACCATCCCCAAGGTATATACCTGCATGTGACGCACCTGGTTTATACGTTTCAAAGAAGACAAGGTCTCCTCGTTCTGGCTTAGAGACAAAGGTTCCCTCCTGATAAATCGTAGCAACGGTTCTTGGGATCTCTACATCATGCTTACCAAACACATATTTTAAGAATCCGCTACAGTCGAATCCTTGAGAAGGATAGTCTCCTCCCCATACATAAGGTGTTCCCATGTATTGCTTGGCTGTTTCAATCATATTGGTAGCAAGATAGTTTTGTTGGTTTTTCAAGTGCAACGTTTGCCCAGGATAAAGCTGAGTTGATGAGAGGTTATTCCAATTCATAATATTTTGAATGGAAACACCAAACTTTTGTGAGATGATCCACAATGTGTCTCCGTACTGCACATCATAGGTGGAGGCTGTACTAGCTTGTTCTGGGATAGAAAGGGCTTGTCCAGCATGTAAAACATTAGATGATAGTTGATTTTCTCGTTTAATGGCTTGGATGCTCGTGTTAAACCTCTGACTAACTTTCCAAAGTGAATCTCCAGATTGCACGGTGTACATGTCATTTGGGATCGTTAAGGATTGCCCGATATGTAGAGTGGGAGATGACAGGTTATTGGTCTCAATTAGCTCATGTGTAGAAACATCGTGTTTTTGAGCAAGTTTCCATAGCGTATCTCCAGATTGAACGGTAATAGATTGTGCGCTGACACTTGTGGCAAATGCCGTGCAACTTAGGATAGATGTTGCAAAAGCGAGCTTCTTTAAAAATGTTTTTTTCATGGTGTGTTTAGCCTCCTGCTGAAACGTCTTAATTGTTTGAAAAATATGTAGTATATGCTTATCGTAACAAAAAAGAAAAGACTCTAAACTAGTAATTGGTGGGCTTTTAACCATATTTATGTAAATAAAAAGCATGCAGTTATTCAACTGCATGCGAGAGGGATTATCCCTTTAGTTTAACTCCGATAAATTTCATTTCTGTCATATCTTCAATGGCATATTTAACGCCTTCTTTTCCCATTCCGCTTTGCTTGACCCCGCCATATGGATGGTTATCTTGGCGATAGGTAGAGATCTCATTAATCCAAACGCCACCCATCTCAAGCAGATCCGCAACACGGAAAGCTCGATCCATGTCTTTGGTGAAAACACCGGCTTGTAAGCCATAAATTGAGTCATTGGATCGTCGAACGACTTCTTCTTCAGAATCAAAAGGCATTACCGACACAATAGGAGCAAATACTTCCTGAGCAATAATTTTCATATCGTTTTTTACGTCCGACATAATGGTAGGTTCTAAAATCGTTCCATTTCGTTTTCCGCCGGTATGCACTTTAGCTCCTTTTTCAACTGCATCATCGATCCATTGCTTCGCTCGTTTTGCTTCATCTTCATTAATCATTGGCCCAAAATCTGTATCCTCATCTTCTGGATTTCCAATGGTTAACGTTTTCGTTAGTTCTACGTATTTTTCGAGGAATGTGTCGTAAATATCTCGATGTACATAAATTCGTTGAGCGGAAATACAAACCTGACCTGAGAAGGCAAATGCCCCTTTTACGAGACCTTCCACTGCTTCTTCTAGATTTGCATCATTAAATATGATATTCGGTGAATTAGAGCCAAGTTCAAGCGTAACCTTTTTTAAACCTGCTGATTCTCGAATGTTTTTACCAACAGGAACACTTCCTGTGAATGTGATTTTTTGGACCTTATCATGTTGGACAAGTGGTTCACCAACTTCTTTTCCAGTTCCAAGAACAAGATTTAATGCTCCATCGGGCAGTCCTGCTTGTTGAAAAAGACGTACAAGCTTATAAGCAGAAAGAGGTGTTTTCTCTGCAGGTTTGTACACGACCGTATTTCCTGCTGCAATGGCTGGTGCGATTTTATGCAAGGAGAGGTTCAATGGAAAATTGAAAGGGGTGATCGCCCCTACTACACCCAGTGGCTTTCGCTTCACCAATCCCATGCGGTTTTGTCCACCGACTGCTGCGTCCATGGGGATTACTTCACCATAGATGTTTTTAGCTAATTCAGATGCAAAACGAATAACTTGCACCGCACGCTGCACTTCACCTTTACTGTATTTAATAGGCTTTCCAGCTTCTTGGACAATGGTTTGTGCGAATTCCTCTTCACGTTCTTCAAGTAAATCTGCTGCTCTTCTTAAAATATCCGCACGATCGTGAGCAGGCATGTGGTTCATTTTGTTATGAAACGTTTCGAAGCAACTCTCAACAGCTTCATTTAAATCATCTTTTGTAGCTAACATAAGCGTAACGACTTTCTCTTGATTATATGGATTAAAAACATCCATTGTTTGTCGGTTATCTTCCTTTCGTTCCTGACCATTGATAATGGATCCAATTTGCATCTTGTTGCCTCCTATTCGCATTGCATATTCTTTAGCTTTTTTGTCAATTTCATGTTCTCGTCATAGTCAACAGGACAATCAATAAGAACTGGTTTGTTTAAGGAGATCGCTTTCTTTAACGTATCTTGTAAGGTATCTCCTGAGTTAATTTGCATCGCTTCAAATCCGTAAGCTTCCGCAAGCTTAATAAAATCTGGATTTGTAAAATCAATATGAGAAGCGCGGTCAAATTTTTTCATTTGATGCCATTCAATCAATCCGTATCCTTCATCACGCCAGAGAAGAACTACGATTGGGAGGTTCAATCGCTTTGCTGTTTCGAGTTCTGCACTCGTCATTTGAAAAGCTCCGTCTCCACATAAGGCTACTACTGTTTTATCGGGATGAACTAATTTAGCTCCAATAGCCCCTGGTACAGCCACACCCATAGATGCAAGGCCGTTTGATATAAGACATGTATTCGGTTCATAACTATGGAACAAACGAGACGTCCACATTTTGTGAGCCCCTACATCGGATATGACAATGTCCTCTTTATTTAAAACAGCACGTAAATCAGAAATAATTTTTTGCGGTTTCATTGGAAAGGAGGTATCACTCTCAAATTCTTTGAGTTCACCCAGAGCCTTCTCTCGAATGGTAGCTACCCAAGAAAGGTCACGCTGCTTAGGAGATAAGCGCTCACTTAGTTTGTCGAGGTTGGAGCTGATATCCCCAATAAGGCTTGTTTCTACAGGGTAATACTCATCAGTCTCTGCAGGCTGACTATCAATATGGAGAATAGGCGTATCTCCATTTGGATTCCAACTCTTAGGCGCTACTTCTGCCATATCAAAACCTACAGGGATGATTAAGTCAGCCTCAGCGAACGCACATGATGGGTAGTCATTGTCTACTCCTGCAGTTAGCAAGCTAAGTTCATGATCCCAAGACAGTGCTCCTTTCCCCATGAAGGAATGAACGACTGGAATTTGATGCTTTTCTACGAATTGGCGTAAGTTCTTAGATGCGTTGTCTCTTGTAATTCCATTCCCCGCCAGAATAATAGGGGAACTTGCATGGGATATGAGTTCAGCTGCATCTTGAATCATGTCATCAGACGCAACGGATATAGGTTCTCTTCTTATTTCTAATGGGCTTGCTTCGACTTTCATGTCTGCAATATCTTCAGGTAAATCAATATGTGTAGCCCCAGGCTTTTCTTGGCTTGCAACTTGAAACGCTTTGCGTATTACTTCTGGTACAATTTCTGCTTTTTTGATCTGTGCATTCCATTTTGTTACAGGTTCGTACACAGATACTAAGTCATAATACTGGTGTGAAATCTTGTGCTGACGATTCAAGCCAGCTTGACCTGTAATTGCGACAACGGGAGATTGGTCCATATTCGCATTTGCTACACCCGTCAGTAAGTTCGTAGCACCAGGGCCCAGTGTTGCAAGACAAACACCAGGCTTTCCGGTAAGTCTTCCGTAATGGGAAGCCATAAACGCCGCACCTGTCTCATGTCTGGTCACAACAAATTGAATAGAAGAATCCTTTAATGCATCCATCAAATCAATATTTTCTTCACCGGGAACACCAAAAATATATTCAACACCTTCATGCTCAAGGCATTTCACAAATAACTCCGCAACTTTCATATATGTAACCCCTTTGCTCATATTTTTCATTATTGTTCTACAAAGTGGGAATTTTACACATGTGAAATCTGTTTACTTTCATTGGGTTTTAAGAGGGAGGACGTTGACATGATTTTGTTTAGAAAATACAAAGAATTTTATTAAGTTAAATGGCAATAATATTGAATAAGCATCTTTGTGAGAGGGTGGTTCCGTTACGGTAAAAAGAGGAAGGGGTCAGTGAAACGGTTCGCGTCCTGTGGACTCACGTTCGAGCCTCCTCGTTCGTTTCACTCTCTGCGGGGTCTCGCCCGATCGTAATACCACTGGAGTCTCACCGTTTCCTTCCCCCTATAGAAGTGGAGGTTAACGGACCAGCTCGAATAAGTGGATTTCTCACTCGTCATAAAAGTAGTAAATTGATCTTATAAACACCTTGAACATGCTTAATATCTTAGTCACTATCTATGTAATTATGGTTTAGCACAATGCATCAATTAGCTCCTCTTTTCAGTCAAGGGTTCCGTTCATCACCATTCGGCTAAGGTGGGCTGGGAAACGGGCTGACTCCTCCGGAAAAACGGGCGAGCGAGACCCCGCAAGAAGCGTAGCGGATGAGGAGGCTCGATCGTTCGTCCGGGGAAAGCAGCCCGTTTCCCAGCCCACCGCACTCCATAAAAGCAACGGAACCATACGCACTATATCTCGAATCCAAGTCTTCAAGATAAGGGGGCTTTAAGGATGGAGTAAAAAAAGAGAAGATACTAAACCAGCATTTCTGGCTAAAAAGTATCTTCTCTTAAAAATTAAAAAATAATATGAGCAATTGCCGTAATAATCGGTAGTGTAATAATCGTACGTTCCACAAATATGATGAAAAGGTCTTTCATTCCAATTGGAATCTTAGAACCTAATAAAAGTCCACCAACCTCTGACATATAAATCAACTGCGTAACGGATAATGCAGCAATGATAAAGCGTGTCATTTCACTCTCAATAGAAGATCCAATGATGGCTGGTAAGAACATATCTGCAAAGCCTACTAAAATGGTTTCGGAAGCAGCGTTTGCTTCAGGGATTTGCATAAGTTCAAGCAATGGAATGAATGGATACCCAAGCCATGTGAAAAGTGGTGTATATTCAGCGATCACAAGTGTAATCGTACCAAGCGCCATGACAATAGGCGCAACCCCCATCCACATGTCTAAAATGTTTTGGAATCCTTGTTTAAAGAAGTCCTTAACACTTGACTGTTCTTTTCCACGCTCAACAGCTTTGTAATACCCCCAGCTAAATAAATTATATCCTTCAGGAGTACCCGGCTCAGCGCTAGCCTTTTCACCACTTAAAAAGGTATCTTCCTTTTTCGATAATGGTGGGATACGCGGCATAATAATTGCAGCAATTAATCCAGCAAGTAATACCGTAGCGTAGAAGATAGGGAACATGTCTCCAAGTCCAACTTCAGCAACTACTACAAGTGTAAATGTTATGGAAACAATGGAGAAGGTTGTCCCGATAACAGCAGCTTCACGTTTCGTATAATGCCCTTCTTCATACTGTTTACTTGTTAATAAAACTCCAATTGTCCCATCACCTAACCAAGAAGCAATGGAATCAATCGAAGAGCGCCCAGGTGTGGTAAATAGGGGGCGCATAATCTTCGTTAACATGATTCCAAACAGTTCAAGTAGTCCAAAATTCAATAGTAAGGGAAGGAATAACCCTGCAAATAAAAAGACAGTAAATAAAATATGCAATAACGATGTTAGCAATAAACCGCCTGTATTCGCTGAATAAACCATCTCAGATCCAAATTTGAATAATGTCATGATGGCAAAGATCGCTCCGAGAATACGGATGATGACCCAGACCCAAGAAACATCAAAGAGGTTTCTGAAGAATGGAAAACGTCGTAAAGATTCACCACCTAGAAGCTTGACTATGATCGTACCAATAGCTGTAATGGATATAATGATTGTCATAATGGCAGAAAGCTGATCACTAAGTCGTTCTTGTAATACACCTGCAAAATAAGCTACTGGAATGGTGACATCCCCGCCTAAATTCATTGGAATCATAAATAACAAAATACCAATGAGTGATGGCACGATGAATTTTAAATGATCAGATAGTTGAAACGGAAATTTTTGTTGGTTTTTCATCTTCATTATCCTCCTTTACGTTTAGGTCATGTTCCTTTGCATGTTGATCTGAAGTCATCATAAGTATGCAACGGATTTTATTTTAATACATGACTCGACAAAAATCTACTGGAAATTTAATAAAAATTAATAGAGCTGTATATTTATTAAGATGTATATTAAATGATATAAAATAGGTTACCTTTTCAATATCTTAATAAACATCTTATTCAACCTTGACAATAACTCATCTCGAGAGAAAGCTCTCTCTTGGCGTATGCTCGTATATAACTCACGAATTTGATCCTTTTCTTTTTCTTCAATACGTTCAAAATCCACAACCCAAGATTGGTTCAAGTCATTAGGTTCAAACTTTAAAAGCCCTTTTCCATATTCCCGCCTAGATTCTTTCATCAGTTCCTTTGCAACATCGGTTAAAAAGTAAGCCATAATCACATCAATTTCATGCATGAAATATTCATGGATATACAAACCATGAAAGGACGTCAAATGCATTATGCCAGCTTCATTCCGAATGAATTGGAGACTAGACCGATTAAATACACGAAAAAGAATGGGTGCAGGTTCCCTTAGTTCGGGCTTGTACCAGGGGTTACGGTGTTTCGTTAAGTATCTTTGATGAAAATGATGTTCTTCTCCGTATTGAATGTAGCGTTGAACAACATGATGTTGCTCATGCTCTTGTTTTACTTGTAATACATACACAGGATGGTCATCATGTTTTAACGATTCCCAATTCTCCCAAGTAAAGAAGGGCTCGCTTGCTTGATAGGCTTTGATAAGACAAGGGACAGTGACTTCTCTATCTAACCCCCATTCAATTCGTTCACTTTCACTTAAACAAAAGAAATCATTTGCTCCTGTGGCTATCCCTCGTTTAGCTTTTCCAAACTCATGAAAGGGTCGAAGGTTTTTATAGGTTTCCAATAATGAATCTTGATAATAATGCCTCCATTTAATACTTGGATTTAGCTCATGGTAAGCAAAAGACTTTCCATAGGGTTTAGAGTAATCCACCCTTTGAAGAAACTCTTTAAAATTCTTCATTTGTGAATCGGACTGTACATTTATAAATTCTACAATATCTTTTGTCTCTTCCCGACTGCATAAAAGGATAGCAGAGGTAGTAGTCGCCTCTTCAAACCAGCTCAATTGATAATCTGTAATGACTACGTAATCCAACAGTTTATGCTCGAGTAAATATGCTTTTATATGCTGCCCATAATCTGCATTTAAAAAATCTGAGGGTACTATAAAAGCAGCTCTTCCGTTTACATTAAGTTGTTCAAGGCATTTTAAAATGAATAGATTATAAATATTCGTATTGCCGGGTAAGCGAACACCTAGTTTCTCCTCAAAAGTCTTAAGTAGCTCCTCTTTATGATTATGGTTACTTAACTTAAAGTAAGGCGGATTAGCTAAGATTCCATCAAAAAGCTTCTCCCAGTCTGATTGAAGGAAGTCTTGATGGTACATATCGAGACCCACTGATTCCAGTGGATGTATGAAGGATTCATCGATATCGTATATTTCCCAATTAGAAATAGTGCCTGGTATTCGCTGATTTAATGCTCTAGGAAATATCCCCGTTCCAACAGCCGGATCTAAAATGGTTGCTGGCTCTGTGGGAACGAGCCATTCAACCATAACTTCAGCTATATGTGGGGGAGTGAAGTACTGTCCCTTCTTTCTTCGATAGGATAGAGGTGTTTGATTGATGTAGGATTGCTCAAGTGTGGTATCCATTTTGTCTGTCTCCTTGCGAGGTTTAAGTTATCATTCATTGTACAAGAAGAAGAAGGTTGAAGCGAATCCCAAGAGGTGAAAAGGGAAAACTAAGACTATCGAGAATCATAAATAAAGAGTGAATCGGGTAATAGGGAATGAAGAATTCATATTAAAAAGAGGGATATACATGCGTGAATTTGCCACACCAAAAGTTGTTGTCAGTAAGTGCCTTGAATTTGATCAAGTTCGATACAATGGTGAAGTAATACCGGATAAAGTCGTACAACGATTAGAGCCTCATGTTACGTTCATGCCTATCTGTCCTGAAGTAGAGATAGGGTTAGGAGTTCCGAGAGATATTATTCGAATCGTCCGTGAAGAAGATGAGGAGCGTTTAGTACAACCAGCGACAGGAAAAGACCTTACAGAACACATGCGTACGTTTGCAAATGGATTTTTAGATTCCTTAGGAGATGTAGATGGCTTTTTATTAAAAAATCGTTCCCCTACTTGCGGTATCCAAGACGTAAAAGTGTATGATAAGCCTGAGAAATCCCCGGTAGTAGGAAAAACGAAAGGGTTGTTTGCACAAGAAGTATTGGATCGACATCCGGGTTTAGCAGTTGAAGAAGAAGGAAGATTGAAAAACTTTCGTATTCGCGAACACTTTTTTACAAAGCTCTTTACATTAGCGCATTTCCGCGAGTTGAAAAAAGAACCTTCAATGAAGAAACTGGTTCTTTTTCAATCCATAAACAAGTATCTTTTTATGACATACAATCAAAAAACATTAAAGGATATGGGTAGACTTACAGCAAATCAGGAAAAACTACCAGTGGAAGAAATGTTTGAAGAATATGAAAAGCATTTGACTTGGATGTTTCGAAGAGCTCCTAATCGCAGGTCCAACGTAAATGTGTGTCAGCATATCATGGGTTACTTTAAAAATGAACTGACAAAAGGGGAAAAAGATTTCTTCTTAGAGGAATTAGATAAATACTACAATGAAAAAATTCCTTTAAGTACGGTTTTAGGAATATTGAAATCATGGGTGATTCGGTTTGACCATGATTACCTTAAACAACAAACCTATTTTGAACCTTATCCAGAAGATCTAGTTGAGATTAGCGATTCTGGAAAAGGTAGAGCTTATGCATAAACATATGTGCTGAACCTATGAGGTGTTGCCGCGACATAGCGCGGCACACCAATGGATATGAATTTACCCTACATAATATTTCAAGATTCGATCTACTGAACTACCATAAGCTTCACCGAAAAGGTTTAAATGAACAAGTAAGTAGTACAACTGATAAATTGCTTTAATATCTTCATAATGTTCTGGAAGTGGAAACCTTTCCTGATAAGCTTGATAAAATGCATCGGAGTATCCACCAAACAATTCTGTAAATGCGATTTCGAAGGCATGATCTCCATATAACACTGAAGGGTCAATTAAGTAAGGAGATCCATTTTTGCCAGCCATCCAGTTGCCACCCCATAAGTCTCCATGAAGGAGTGAAGGCTTCGCTCCATAATCAATCCACTCTGGTAAACGCTCCATTAATTTTTTTAATAGGTGTTTACGGTCAAGTGGTAACCTGCCGCGCTCAGCAGCAATATTAAACTGAGAGACGAGTCTACATTCATGATAATAATCCACCCATTTATCATAGAACTTATTCGGCTGAGGAAGCAGACCGATAAAAGTATCTTCATCAAAACCGTGGCTTTCACCAAAATGTTGGTGCATATAGGCAAGTTGTTCACCTAGTTTTTCTTCAGTTCTGGAGTCTTTATTTCCTTTTATCCATTCCAAGGCTATGACACCTTCGTCTTCAACTGGGTCATCGTAATAATATACTTCAGGTACATTCACCGCACCTGTTTCTTTCATTAATTTTAACCCTTTCGCTTCTACTCGAAAGAAATGTTCCGAAACATTGGAGTTACCTTTTATAAAATATTCATGTTCATTCGTTTGGATGTAGTAGGCTTGATTAATATCCCCGCCAGAGATTTGTGTCATTTCTTGAATAGCTGATTTGTCCCCGATCACTTCAAGTGCATGAGATATACGCTTTTTCATAATTGATCACCTCACTTATCATACGTTTACCTTTTCTGTATAACCTAAACCTATCATGATTTAACAAAATGATACAAAATTATCAGAAAACGATGAAAAGAGTGTCATATTGAGCTATAATAAAAGTTGGTATATATACTACCAAAAATTACATTTGTTTCCTTGTTATACATAAACGTGAAAGGGTTTACAACGAGAAAGAAAAACAGGGGGGACACCATTCTAAGGGGGAAGAGTTTTATGAACGTGAACAAAGTAAGTAAGGTTTTAGCGACAGCGGCATTATCTGCTTCTTTATTTGTAAGCGCAGGTTCTGTGAATGCTGAACCACTTAAACCGTATCACCATTCGGAATGGATGGCAGAAAAGAACATTTTAAGAGGGGATTTACAAGGTAACTTCCACCTTGATCGCCACATTACGATGGCAGAGGCCGTGATTTTCATAGCTCGTACAAAAGGAGCAGAAATTCCAGAACTAGAAAATCCAAAGCATTGGTCTACACCTTATTTGCAATGGGCTCATGAAGCAGGAGCTATTACAGAGAAAGAAAGTATGTACCCATTCAAACAGCTTAAAGCAGAAGAAGCAGCTTCACTTGCTGGAGAGCTCGGGTTTGAAGTGTCATTTGAACAAACAGGTAAAATTACTCGAGGCATGTTCCTTCAAGGTCTAGGGGAAGCGGCAACTAAACATATTACAATCGGCCATACAAATGACGTTCATGGGAATATTGAAGAAGATGGCTACAACAAAAAGTTTGGTTACGCAAAAATGGCAACGCTTATTGATCAATGGCGTGCTGAAAATGAAAACTTCCTTTTAATTGATGCTGGAGATACGTTCCAAGGAACCATTTTTGTTAACCAGTTCCAAGGAGAATCCGTTCTTCCAATCTTAAATCACTTAGACTACGATGTAATGGCAGCTGGGAACCATGAATTTGACTTTGGTTACGAGCAGCTTTTAAAACTTCGTGATCAATTAAATTATCCAATGATCTCAGCGAACGTATTTAAGCCAGATGGCTCGAACTTATTAGTACCTGTTCATTACGAAGAAGTAGCGGGTGAAAAGTATGCATTTATTGGCTTTGTTGCTGAAGAAACACCCGTTTTAACACACCCTGATAACGTAGAAGGCTTAACATTTAAGAGCCCTGTGTCAGTTGCGCAAGAGATGATTCCTAAATTAAAAGAAGAAGTAGATCACGTTGTTGTAGTTTCTCATGTTGGATTGTCCGTAGACCGTGAGATTGCTGAAAAAGTAGATGGAATCGATCTAATTGTTGGTGGTCACTCCCACACACCATTAGATGCTCCTGAACGTGTTAATGACACATATATCGTTCAAGATTGGGAGTATGGAAAGTCTCTTGGTCGTGCAGATCTATATTACTACAATAATGAACTTGTAGGATTCACAGGTGGTCTTAAGGAATACGATGCTTCTGTTAAAGCGGATGAAGAAGTAAAAGCAATGGTTGAAAAGATTACAGAGCAAGTAGATGAGAAAATGCAAGAAGTTATCACCACAACAGATGAGCTTCTTGTAGGTGAACGTTCAGCGATCAGATCACAAGAAACAAACCTTGGTAACTTAATCGCAGACGTAATGCTTGAAAAAACACAATCGATTGAAGGTCATCAAGCGGACATCGCTTTAACGAACAGTGGTGG
The DNA here is from genome assembly GCF_009858175.1 of Pontibacillus sp. HMF3514. Classification (GTDB taxonomy): domain Bacteria; phylum Bacillota; class Bacilli; order Bacillales; family BH030062; genus Pontibacillus. Next base: position 3,673,988 of record NZ_CP047393.1, on the reverse strand, counting down.
CATTCGCGCAGAAATCAAGCCAGGTGAAGTAACAAAGCTCGACCTTTATAACGTACTTCCATTCGGAAATACACTAACTACAATGGATGTAACAGGTTCTGAAATTAAAGCAGCACTAGAAAATGGCGTATCAAAAATTTCAGAAGTAGCAGGACGATTCCCTCAAATTGCAGGCATGTCCTTCACATATGATATTACAAAACCAGCTGGTGAACGTGTAGGCGAAGTTATGATTGGTGGAGAGCCACTTGATGAGTCTAAAACGTATAAGCTTGCAACAAACAGCTTCCTAGCAGCTGGTGGAGATGGATACGCAATGTTCAAGGATAACGAATCCTTTAACACTGGATACACAACGTATGACATCGTAGAAAAATATTTAAAAGAACTAGAATCCATTAACACAGAAGTAGAAGAACGTATTGTAGAAACATCTCAACAGTAAAACACCAATCAACCCCTGTCCATTGCGGTCAGGGGTTTTTAATTCAGCAATCTGGCAGTAATCTGGAATAACTGTTTTAGTGAGAGAGGCGGTTCCGTTGCTATTGTGGAGTGCGGTGGGCTTGGGAACGGGTTGCTTTCCCCGGACGAACGATCGAGCCTCCTCATACGCTACGCTTCTTGCGGGGTCTCGCTCGCCCGTTATTCCGGAGGAGTCAACCCGTTCCCAAGCCCACCTTAGCCGAATGGTGATTAACGGAACCGCAGCGATTATGTGAGGAAATACTTGCGGACAATTGTTCCGTTATTTGACCTTAAAATGACTTTCTTACGGACATTTATTCCGTTATTTGCATCAAATCACATTGAAAAAGCCCAATTTGTCATAAATAAGGTACCATATGTCCGTAACGACTCTCGAAATGCCTTAAAAGTTCAAAATAACGGAACCGATGTCCGTAACGTTTAGATCTCAAGTAACTAGGGTCCGTTAACCTCCATAAATGTAAAGGGGTGAGGGAAACGGCAAACTCCCGCGGTAGAAAGGGCAGATGAGACCCCACAGAGAACGGAGTGAACGAGGAGGCTCAGCTGGTCTTCCGCAGGAGTATTGCCGTTTCACTGAACCCCTACCTCTCATAAAAGCAACGGACTGCTCTTAACTTATCTCGACTCCAAGTCTTCAGATAAGGGGGCAATTGTTGAAGATTTAGCTTTTTGGATTTATGTAAAATTCCACCTACTGACAAAAACTTCTCGTTTCAAACCTTTGAATCTAGGGGAAAGCGCATTATAGGCTATTATTTCATATAATAAAAGGCAGGGTAAAAAATGAATAAGAAATTACGGAATTTTATAATTAAAATTGTTGTACTTATATCTATAGCCGGATTATTCCTTCTATTAAATAAGCTATTCTTCAATTTAAAGCCTGAAGATATACAGAAGTGGGTGGAAAGTTTCGGGGGTTGGGCCCCAGTTATTTTAATGGGAATCTTTGCAATAAGACCATTTACATTAATCCCATTGTCCATAATCGCACTATCTTCTGGTTTGATTTTCGGACCATATATGGGAACACTTTATAACATTATCGGAACAGTTATCGGAGCAGGTACATCCTTTGCGGCTATTCGTATCTTCACTGATGAAGCTCACATCGAAGATAGAAATTTAGATACACTCAAAGCATTTAAAAATGATCTTGAGGAAAATGGCTTCAAGTCCGTGTTAATGCTTCGTCTTATTCCAGCACTTAATTTTGATTTATTAACATTCTTTTGTGCGAAAATGAAAGTGATTTGGTGGAAGTTCTTATTAGCTACGCTAGTTGGAACAATTCCTGGATCGTTTATGTTTGGTTACTTTGGTTCCAGTTTATTAAAATTGAAGCCAATGAATCTGATCATCTTAGCAGGTATTATTGTGGTATTAGCTTTATTAGCCTACCTTACAAAGCGTCAGCTAGGAAGCAAATATGATTTAGATGAATTGAAGGACGAAATGAAAGAGTTAAAGAATTAAAATAGATCCTAAAAAACCACTTTCCAGAACAATGGAAAGTGGTTTTTATTAATGTTTCACTTGTCTTCTACGTTGATTCCATAACGTAATTTCTAATGCCATAATGCATATTAATAGCCAAGAAAGTCCGAATGAAATGCCTGCCATCACATCCGTTATAAAATGAACGCCTAGGAATAAGCGACTTATACCAATGCATAAAGCGAATAAAGCAATAAAGATATTGAGGCTCCACTTTAATCGTTTACCAAGGTGACTCACGGTAACTAAATAGATGATAAATCCATAAAATACAATAGAGCCAGTTGTGTGACCACTAGGAAAGCTGAATCCTGTACCATCATATTTTTCTAGCACGCTAGGGCGTTTTCTTGCATATGAAAGTTTTAATATTTTGGTCAGTGCACTAATCCCGCCCATGTTTATTGCGAAAAAAACAGTGACCCATCTGCTAAATGAAGAAAAGAAAAATAGATAGATTGCTAAAATGATTGATGCAATCGTTAAGAACATAACAGACCCTGCTTCTGTTATCAAACCCATGGCATTCACTATCCATGGAGTGCTAATTGAATTAATAAACTCCGTGGTTGCAGCATCTATTGCAAATTTTTCATCTTCTAAAACAGTTTCACCTAATTCAAAGAAGAAGTTAAAGGATAGACCTACAACAATAAAACCTATTACGATTAAAGCAATGGATGTCTTAGAAATATCTGATAAGCGTGTTCCTCTAAAAATCAAAGTGACACCTCCGTAACTCTAACATTGTTGGTATCCATTCCCCTAAAAATGAGCAATGAAACTGTTGGATGGTTTCCAGTAATATGAATTTTATGTTTTGTAAAACAGAGGACGTCAAAAAAGAGTGTGAGTATAGGTTTCACACCCTCTTGCAATTAAGTATAATTTCCCCAAACCTTTTTACGTTCCGCGATATTCTTTAGGTGTTTTTCCTGTGTGTTTTTTAAATAAAGATGTGTAATAGCTTTGATTACAAAATTGAAATAGTGTAGCGATGTCTGAAATTGGAATAGGAGTTT